>JBIKKQ010000205.1:0-5636 GCA_044360305.1 Pirellulales bacterium | reverse complement strand
GTCCGGGCGGTGCAGGCGGCCGAAGCAGAGCCGGTCCTGATCCTCGTCGCGCCGGTTCACGGCGAGCGTGGCGACGCTCTCCGCCGCCGTCGCCAGCCGCGGCCGCAGCCCGCGAACCACCCACGTCCGCAGCGGCGGCATCTCCCGGGCCACGATGCCGTAGGCCTTCAGGAACATCGATGCCCAGCCGATCCGCCGTGCCGCGCCGGCCCGCGCATCGGCGACCGCGGCGAGCCGCAGCGTTCGATCGACCGGAAACAGGGGCAGGTCCCGGGCGACACGGGCGATGTCGGCGACGCAGGCCCGGGGGCCGCTCATGGGGGCGATCTGGATCGGAACTCTCATGACCGGGGGGGCCTGGCAGGAAACCGGGGCTGTGGGCGTCCGGGATTGAACCGTCTTGGCAGCCGGGAAGAAATGCCAGTTCCCAGGTTTTGCCCGGGGATGGGCCGACGCCCGGGGAAAACGCCCTGCAGCCGGGAAAAACCCCGCAAAACCTCCTGCCGCCGGCCTGCATCCGGCTCCGGTCAGCCTGCGAAGTCAGAGTCGGATCGGCTCGTCCGTCCTGCCGGCCGGTGACCTGCGACGGGGGTATGCTCGGAGCGACGCCGTCTGATAGCACGCCCGCGGATGAACGAGCCGATCCATGATCCTTGCCAGAGTGGCCGCAGGGCTGCCGGATGCCATGGAAGAGTGCATCGGCGCGTACGGCGGCATGGTCTGGTCGTTGGCGGTTCGGATGGCCGCCAGCCGTGAGGATGCCGAGGAGGCGGTGCAGGAGATTTTCATCGACGTCTGGAAGCACGCCGGTCGGTTCGATCCGACCGTCGCCTCCGAAGCCACGTTCATCGCCATGATCGCCCGTCGCCGCCTGATCGATCGCCGCCGTCGCCGCACCGTCCGGCTCCGGGCCGTCCATATCGAGCCGCTCGCCGACGTCGCGCAGCCTGCGGCGACCTGCCAGATCGAACTCCATGACGAGTATCGCCACGTCAGCCGGCTGCTGGAGCGCCTGCGGCCGGAGGAGCAGCTGGTGCTCCGCCTGGCCCTCGGCGAGGGATGTTCGCAGACGACGATCGCCGAGCGGACCGGCATGCCGATGGGCACCGTCAAGTCACACGCCAGGCGCGGCCTGATCAGGCTGCGGGAACTGGTCCGGCAGGCGGCCGGCAACGACACAACGCAGGAGGCGCCGTCAGCGGCGCGGGGACGATGAACGCCGAGCACGGGGATCGAGAGAATCGCGACGAACGGTTGTTGGACCTGCTCGCCGACCGGAGCGTGTTCGGCCTCGAGGCGGTGGAGGAACGTGAGCTGGCCGGGCTGCTGCGCGGTCGTGCCGGCGGCGACCCCGAGGAGTTCGAGCGGCTCGCCGCGGCGACGGCGGTGGCGGCCCATGCGCCGGCGGCCGACATGCCGGCGACGCTGCGGGCGCGGCTGCACGACGACGCGCGGCAGTTCGCCGCCGGCCGGCGGTCGGCCGTGTCGCGGTCGGCGCGCCAGTGGTTCCTGCCCGGTGGCCGCGCCGGCCTGCTTCTCGCGGGCACCGTCGCGGCCGCGGCGTGCGTGCTGATCATGGTGGGCAGGCCGGTCCAGGAACCCGAACCCGAGGCCGCGTCCCGTCCCGAGACGGAAATTGCCAAACTGCCGGCGCTGCCGGCCGCTCCCGAGCCCGTCGTTCAGGCGCCGCGGCAGCCGACCCCGGCCTTGCAGCGCGACGAGATGCTCGCCACGGTGCGGGACGCGCAGACGATCGACTGCGTGGCCGCCGACGCCGACGACGAGGAGCGGGCGTCGGCCGGCGACGTGGTGTGGAGCGATCAGCGCCGGCGCGGGTTCCTCCGGGTTCGCGGGCTCGCCCGGAGCGAGCCGGGCCGGAGCCAGTATCGGATCTGGATCCTCGATGGCAGCCGTGGCAAGCCGATCTCCGGCGGTGTGTTCGACGTCGCCGGCGACACCGCCGAGGTGGTCGTGCCGATCCTGCCGCAGTCGCCGGTGCAGGGGCCGACGATGTTCGTCGTCACCGCCGAGGAACCGGGGGTTGAAGCCGGGTACAGCCTCGACCGGGCGCGGGTGGTGGCCCGCGCCGACTGACGGCGGCCGGTCCTGCCCGTCGCGCCGCCGCGGCCACGACGCCGGTTCCAGAGCCCCTACGGGCATGGTATGCTGGGGCGATCGCGGTGACTGTAGCTCAGTTGGTTAGAGCATCGGTTTGTGGTACCGAGGGTCGCGGGTTCGAGTCCCGTCAGTCACCCTGAAAAACAGCGGGGTTGCGAAAAAGAGTTTCGCGGCCGCCCTGGGAATCCTCAAAAATCCTCAAATCGGTACGTGGTCGGCCGACTTTTTGGCGGCTCCGGCGGGCGGTTGATCAGGATCAGAACCCGCAGGGGCTGGATGCCGGTGAGGTTCACTACTTGGGATGCAGCGGACGGGTGTTGGTGGGGGAGGGCAGGAAGGCTAGCCTCTCAGTGACGAGGCGATCGTCACGAAGGCCTGGTGATGCGAAATCGCTGACGCTGCGATAGCTATTGTCTGCGGCCCGCCAGAACACCCTCGTCTTATGCCCTTCACGCAGGCGGCGACGTTTGAGTTTTCTGCTGAATCGCCTTGATTCATCGGGAACGGCAGAGGGTGTCGCTTGCGAGACGCTCAGCCAAGGGCAGCGAAGATCGATCGTGCGATAGTTTACCGGGGGCTCTTGGTGGATGCCTTCTCAGCAGGCGTGATGAGCCTCAGGTAGAAAACAACGTAATCGCAGCCATCGTCCAGCTTCGAGTCTTCCCCGGGCACCTGGTCGCTCAGGCTCAGGCCGCGTCCTGCTGCAGTCCTGATATATCCAATCGGGATAAACTCCTTTGATAGGTCCGGGTTCTCGATCTTGCCCCAGCCCGTGACCCTATCATCGCCAGAAAAATCGATTTCGTCTGTGGGTATCACCAGATCGCCCCGTTGCTCAGAGCCGGCGAACCGGGTGTACGAGCGAAAACGATAGAAGTCTCCCGCGATGTTTTCGGGAGTCCGGAGTGCCATCAGGGGAGATCGAGAATCGAAAATGCCCACGTACATCTTGACGCTCAGGTCTGACTGAGGGCTGAGGAACTCCCCAAGACCGCCGAGTTGCCGGTATGAGCAGGTGGGCTTGCCCTGCTTGAATACTCGTACATAAAGGCCAGCGGTATTACACGTGCCTTTGTAGTCGATATCGAATCCGTGAAAACCTTGGTCGCCAAGGAGTGCCAAAGCCTCGTTCGTTGGGATCAGGCTTACCGTGAGTTTGGGTTGTTCCTGACAACCAACGGCCAGAACGAGTAGGAGGACAAAGAGTAGGTGCTTCATATGGCAAGTCGATGGCGTCGAGAAATTGTCGATAAGACCACTTTGGGACTGCTCTGAATTACCGGGGACAGTAAATCCTGATCCAGCGGATATCAAGGTCTGGCGCACGACCGGCGGCCTCACCGCCTCCGCGGGGCGCGAAGCCCGATCCCTGCGGTGACGAGGGCGTCCCTCACGGCCCTGGCGATCTCGACCGCCCGGGGACCGTCGCCATGAAGGCAGAGCGTGTCGGCGGCGAGCCGGATCTCGCCGCCGTCGAACGTGCCCACGCACCCAGCGCACACCAGTCGCACCGCCCGGGCCGCCGCGGCCGCGGGATCGTCGAGCAGCGCGCCGGGTTGCCCGCGCGGCACGAGCCGGCCGTCGGCCAGATAGCCACGATCGACGAACGCCTCCTCGGCCACGCCAAGGCCGTGGCCCCGGGCGACGACGCCGAAGAGGCTGCCGGCCGGCGCGTAGACGACGAGCCGCCGCCAGCGATCGGCGAGCATCCGCGCGACCGCGTCGGCCAGGCGGGCATCGCGGCCGACCTGGTGGTACAGGCCGCCGTGCAGTTTCACGTGGTGCAGGGCGTCCCCGGCGAC
Organism: Pirellulales bacterium; assembly: GCA_044360305.1. Lineage (GTDB taxonomy): Bacteria > Planctomycetota > Planctomycetia > Pirellulales > UBA1268 > QWPN01. Next base: position 1,716 of record JBIKKQ010000205.1, on the reverse strand, counting down.
GGCGGCCACGGCCGCGACCTGCCGATCGACGAGTTGGGCGCAGTCGGCCGGCCCGATCGGCAGTTCGCGGCGGCCTGCATGCCCGGGATCGGCGTGACCGGGATGAGCCCCCACGGCCACGCCGTGCTGGATCGCCAGTTTCACCGTGGCTGCCATGATGCCGGCATCGCCGGCATGCTCCCCCGCGCAGACGTTGGCCGACGACACCAGCGGCATCAGTTCGGCGTCGTGCAGCGCCCCTTCGCCGAGGTCGCAGTTGAGGTCGATCGTCGGGCCCATGAGCGCGGTCACGTCGTCACTCCATGGTCGGCCGCCCGTTGGCGCAGGGCCCGATGGGCCTCGGCGATCGTCGTCTCCCGCCAGCGGATCGGCGTGCCCGGCCGGGCCTGCGCCACCAGCGGCAGGTCGGCGGCGATCACGTGGCCGATCACCGGGTAGCCGCCGATCGTGGGCGCGTCGGCGAGGAGGATGATCGGCCGGCCGTCCGGCGGCAACTGCACCGTGCCCGGCAGGACGGCGACGGAGGGGAGCGAACCGCCGGCGCCGCCGCCGAGCGCCGACCCGTCGAGCCGCACCCCCATCCGGTCGGAGCGGCTGCTCACGGTATGCGTTGCCGACCAGAGCGCGGCGCCCGCGAGTGAAAACTGCTCGCCGGGAATGACCCGCAGCGTCACCGGGCCTGCGGAAGGCGTGGCCATGGTGCCCGCATCCGCGGCGTGCGCCGCGGCCGGACCCCGGTCCGGCCCGATCGGCACCAGGTCGCCGGCCGCGAGCGGCAGCCCGTGCAGTCCGCCGAATGCCGCCGGCAGGAACGTGCTGCGGCTGCCAAGGACCGGCGCGACGTCGATGCCGCCCGCCACGGCGAGATAGCCGCGGCAGCCGGTCACGGCATGACCGAGTGCGAGCGTCTCGCCGGCGCGGACGGTCACGGGCCGGCCCGCCGGCAGCCCCGGAAACTCGGCGCCGGCGACCGCCACGACGGCGTCCTGTTCGAAGCGGAGACTAGGGCCGAGGAGCGTGATCTCGACCGCCGCGGCCGCGTCGGGATTGCCGACGAACCGGTTGGCGAGCCGCAAGGCCCACGGGTCGGCAGCCCCCGACCACGGCACGCCCGCGGCCCGGTGCCCCGGCCGTCCGAGATCCTGGATGGTGGTGCACAGGCCCGGTCGCAGGACGGTGAATCCGCCGGTCGCGGCGCGAGCGGCGACCGGTTCCGGCTCGCGCCGAGCCAGCCCGGAAAACTCACCCCGTTCGATCGCCCGAAACCGGACGCGATCGCCGATCGCGAGCAGCGCGGGGCGGTCCCGCGTCGCGTCGAACAGCCGTGCCGGCGTCGCCCCGATCAGGTTCCAGCCCCCCGGGCTGGCGAAGGGATACGCGCCCGTCTGCCCGGCGCCGATGCCGACCGAGCCGGCCGGCACGACGCGCCGCGGCGTGCTGCGCCGGGGCGTCGCCAACTCCGCGGGCAGCCCCGCGAGGTAGCCGAACCCGGGCATGAATCCGATCGCCTCGACGACGTAGTCGGCTCCGGCGTGCAGGGCCACGAGGCGGTCGCGGTCGATCCCGTGGAGGTCACAGACCTCGGCGAGGTCGGGGCCCAGGCAGGGTCCAAGCCCACCGCCGTAGCAGACCGGAATCTCGTGGCTGGCGGCCGCCGGCTGCGTGGCGTCGGCCTGGGCGGTGGCCCGCGGCCCGATCCACGACCGCAGCAGGGCG
>JBIKKQ010000204.1:0-5642 GCA_044360305.1 Pirellulales bacterium | reverse complement strand
GAAGCTCTTCGGCACCTCCACGATCGGGTCGCATCCAGTCCGATCAGCTCCGGCGGTTGCTCCTCATGATCCGCCCCGCTCGGCCGACGCTTGCCGAAGTGCCATTGGCCGACCTATCCTTACGGCCGGGAACCGGACGATCCGCAACTTCTACCTCGCCCTGCTCCACGCCGTGGGCGACAGGCGGGAGAAGTTCGGCGATCTCGATCCGGAGATGCCCGCCAAGGATCAGGAAGGTCCGCTGGCGGAGATCCTCGCCTAGACTCCCGGCCATGGTGGCACCGGTTTCTTCAAGCCATTGAGGGTGAACGATGCGAAGAACGGCCCTGTGGGCGGCAGTGATGGCGTCGATCCTCCACGGCTTGGCGTCGGCTGCAGCACCGGATGCCGCCGCGCTGACGACGTTGTCCGTTGAGAACGCCCGGACGCTCGCGGGCGATCCGTCGGGGCGGGTGTCGCTACCGCGTCTGACGAGCCTGTCGGTCGAGGCGGCGACGGAACTTGCGAAGCATGACGGCTGGCTCGAACTGCCCGGCCTGACGACGCTCGGCGACGACGTTGCGGCCGCGCTATCGAAGCACGTGGGGCCACTGTTCCTCGATGGGCTGCAGAGCCTCTCCGCCCCCGCTGCGGCCGCCCTGGCTCAGCACCGGGGGTACATGTCTCTCAACGGCATCACGTCACTTTCCGACGAAGCCGTCAAGCCTCTGTTCGTGCATGGCGGCCAGGATGCCAGTGGTGAGTCGCTGTCCGTCAACGGGCTGCAAACGCTCTCGGTGGACGCGGCCAAGGCACTCGCCGGCAGGCGAAGCCCCGTATCGCTCCGCGGACTGTCGTCGCTGACACCCGCTGCGGCCGCCGCCCTCGCCGCGGCCCGGGCCTGGGACGGCGTCCTGCCCGGCTTCACGACGGTCTCGAAGGATCTCGCGGTGGCACTGGCCCAGCGGCAGCATGGCATCACGCTCCCCGCGCTCACATCGTTGCCTGCCGACGTCGCCGAAGCATTCCAAGGGAGACTGCGGACAGGTGCCGAGTTGACGTCTCTTTCGGTGGACGCGCTGAAGGTGCTGGCGCCCACCGACGGGATGCCGACCGTCTTCAACCGCTTGACCACGCTCTCCGAGGACGAAGCGAAGATCGTCGCCATGGCGACGCGAAACGTCGGCCGCGCCTCCCTGGTCTTCAACGCCCTGCCGCGCATCTCGCCCGAGGTCGCCCGGGTCCTGATGAAGCGGGAGGGCTACGTTTATTTCAACGCCGTGACCACGATTCCCGACGACGTCGTCAAGGCGCTCGTCGAGGAGCAGAACTACCACTTCGAGCCGCGTGTGTACTTCGACGGCCTGACCGAACTCTCCGACGAGTCGGTCGCGATCCTGACGAAGTGGCGGAAGTGGAGCGGCCGTTTCCCCGCCCTGAAGTCGGTCTCCGCGCCGGCCGCGGCGGCGCTGGGCAACGCGACCGCGTGGGACGGCAGCCTGCCGGCACTCAAGACGCTGTCCGCCGAGGCGGCCCGGGGGCTGGCCGCGACACGCGGCGACCTGCGGTTGGACGGCCTCACGGACATGTCCGTCGAAACGGCCGAGGCCCTCGCCGCGCACAGGGGTGGTCTGCTCTCGCTCGACGGCCTGCCGACGATCGCCGCGCCGGCCGCCGCCGCGCTGGCCAAGCGGACCGGCCGCCTCTCGCTCGACGGTCTCGAGGCGCTGCCCGATCCCGTGGCCACGGCGCTGGCCGGGCACGCGGGAGACTGGCTGTTTCTGGACGGCGTCGAAACGCTTTCCGACACGGCCGCCAAGTCACTCGCGGCCCATCGCGGTGCGGTCTCCGTGCTCGGCCTGAAGGCGCTCTCACCCGTCGCCGCCGGCACGCTCCGCGGCACGGGCCGGATCATCGTGGCGGAGGCGATTCCCCGGCCGGCGCCGGCACCGGTCACGCCCGTCGACGAGAAGTTCGTGGCCGCGTTCCTCGCCGACACCTGCGCCGGCTGCCACGACGCCGCCTCGCCGGAAGGGGAGTTCGTCGTCGAACGCCTGTCCAAGGACAGCGTCGCTGGCCGTGTCGCCTACGCCTCGATCCTCGAGCGGCTCCAGGCCGGCGACATGCCGCCGCCCGACGAGCCCCGGCCCGACGCCAAGGCCGTCGCGAGCGTGTCGGCCTGGATCCGCGGCCTGCTCGACGCGCCTCTGCCAGGCCCCGTGGCCGCGTATGCGGTCCGCGAAAAACCCGTTGACGGCAACCGGCTTCCGCACGCGATCCTCTTCGGCGGACCGCGGGGACCGAGCGTGCCGCCACCCCCGCGGCTGTGGCGGCTCTCGCCGGGGGCCTACGACCAGTGGGTCGGGGCCATGCAGGGGGGCGGCGGACAGCAGCCCTTCGGCCTTCACCTCGACCGCGGCTTCAAGGACTTCGCCGCCCTCTACTCACCCGACGAGGGCACCGCCAGCCTGCTCCTTACCAACGCCGAGCAGATCGTGAACGGGCAGGTCCACAGACACCAGCTCGTGAACGTCGTGGAGAAGCCGGAACTCGCCAAGGAACGGCTCTGGCCCGACGAGGGCCGACTCCAGGCGGCCTCCCCCGAGGAGCAGAAGGCCCTCGCGGGCGGACTCCGCGTCCGGGGCAACGGCGTGTTCGCGCCGCTGATGCATCCGCAGGTTCGCGCCACCCGTCAGGAACTCGAGAATGCGATCGGCCAGCAGTTTTTCCAGGCCGTGGCCCGCCGGCCCAGCGCGGACGAGATGCAGCGGCTGTCGGCGCTCTACGACGACGTCTGCCGGGATGGCGACATGCGGATCGCGGGCCAGGCCGTCCTGATGGCGCCGCTGATGGTGCCCGAGGCCGTGCTCCGCTTCGAGGTCGGCCTCGGCCCGGAGGTGCGGCCTGGGGTGCGGATGCTGGCGCCGCGCGAGGTCGCCCTCGCGGTCAGCTACGCGCTGTCACAATCCCGACGGAAGGGGCTGGTCGATGCCGCGGACGCGGGTGGCCTCGCCAGCCGCGACGAGGTCACGCGTCAGGTCAAGGCGCTGCTCGACGATCCGCAGACGCCGAAGTCGCGGGTCTTCGGGTTCTTCCGCGAGTTCCTCAGCTATCACCTCGCCGCCGAGGTGTTCAAGGACCCGCTGCCCGATCCCGTGACCCGCCGCGGCGTTCACTACAGTCCGGGGGCCTTCATGGACGCGACGGACGCCACGGTGCTGCGAATCCTCGCCCGCGACCGCGACGTGCTCCGTGAACTCCTCACGACGAGCGTGGCCTCCGAAGGGGGCGGCGAGGCCATTCGCAACAACGTCATGCTCGATCGCGGCCGATCCCTCGTCTTCCGCCCGCTGCCTCCCCGGCATGGCGAGCAGCCGAATGGCGGTCGGATCGGGATTCCGATGCACTCCAGCTGGCTCGTGAGCTGGTCGACCAACTTCCACAACGATCCGGTCCGGCGCGGCCGCTGGGTCCGCGAGCAGCTCCTCGGCGGCCGGGTCCCCGACCTGCCGATCAACGCCGCCGCCATGATCCCCGACGACCCCCATCGCACGCTCCGCGAGCGGCAGTCGGTGACCCGCAAGGCCGAGTGCTGGAAGTGCCACTACCGGATGGACGACCTCGGCCTGCCGTTCGAGTTCACCGACCATTACGGCATGGACCAGCCGGGCGAACGGATCGTCGACAAGGAGACGATGGACAAGACCGGGCACAAGGGTCCCCCGCTGTTCCGCACCGTCGCATTCGACACCACCGGCATGATCGCCCACAGCGGTGACCCGACGATCGACGGCCCCGTGCGCGACGCCCCCGAGATGCTCCGGCGCCTGGCCGGGTCCGACCGGGTCCGGCAGGTCTTCATTCGGCACGTCTTCCGCTACTTTCTCGGCCGCAACGAGGCCCCTGGAGACGCCGAAACCCTCCAGGCCGCGGATCGCGTATACTTGGAAAGCGGCGGGAGTTTCAAGGCGGTCCTGGGATCGCTGTTGACGTCCGAGTCTTTCCTGTACCGAACGCCCCCGGTTCCGTCCTCCGCTTCTGGATCACCCCCAACCCCTGGCAAGAAGGCAGGCTGACCCATGCGCGCTTTCCCGTAATCGATGCTCACTCCCGACCTGATCGACCGTCGTGCGGTCATCAAGGGCGTCACGCTCGGCGCCGGCGCCGTCGTGCTGCAGCCGTTCCTCAATTCGCTCGCCGCCCAGGCCGCCGGCCAGGCCGCGCCGCCGCGGATCATCTTCTTCATGGAGTCCAACGGTCTCTATCCTCATCACGTCCAGCCCAAGGGGCAGGATCTCGCCGCAAAGAACACGGATGTGATCGACCTCAAACTCGCCGATCTCGAACTGCCGGACCCGATCGCGCCGCTCGCCCCCTTCAAGAGCCGGATGGCGATCATCCAGAAACTCTCGCACAAGGTTGCCGGCGGCGGCGACCACGGCAAGGGTTTCGGCGGCCTGGGCTGCTTCCAGTGGCGGAAGGGCGTGGCCGGGCAGACGATCGACCACGCCTTCGCCGCCGTGACGCCGAACATCATCCCCGTCGTCGGCCTCGCCGTGCCACCCAATGCCGGCTCGGTCTTCACAGCGAGCGTCTCTGCGTCGGCGCCGAAGAAGCCGCTGTCGATGATCTGTCAGCCACAGGTCGCCTTCCAGACGTTGTTCGGCAGCGTCGCGGAGGGAGAAGCGGCCCGCGTCTTCAATTCGCGAAACAAACTCCTCGACTGGATCCGTTCCGATGTTCGCCGCGTTCGCGAGTCGCTCCCGGCCATGGACCGGGAAAAACTCGACGCCTACCTCGACGCCTTCGACCAGATCCGCGGTCGACAGGACAAGCTCACGACGGTCAAGGACCGGCTCAAGACCCACCAGCCGGCCACCGACAAGTTCAAGAGCGACAAGAACACCGACCGCTTCGAGTCGCAGTGTGCCATCGCCGCGGCGGCGCTCGCCGGCGGCCTGACGAATGCGGTCACGATCGACGGCGCGGGGGGCATCGGGGCATACCACACCTGGAAGGCGTTGGGCGTTGAGATCGACGGCCATGCCATCGGCCACCAGGAAGGTCCCGATCACCTGTCGGTTCCGATCCGCAAGTATCACGCCGAGCGGGTCGCCGATCTCGCCCGCCGTCTCGATTCGATCAAAGAGGGGGACGGCACGATGCTCGACAACACGCTCATCGTCTGGATGAGCGACTCCGGCGAGAGACATCACGGCTACTGCGGCGAGTGGCCGCTGGTGCTCGTCGGCGGCATGGGCAACCGGCTCAAGACCGCCGGCCGGTTCCTGCAGTACCCCGCCTACGGCACGGCCGGGAACCGGACGATCCGCAACTTCTACCTCGCCCTGCTCCACGCCGTGGGCGACAGGCGGGACAAGTTCGGCGATCTCGATCCGGAGATGCCCGCCAAGGATCAGGAAGGTCCGCTGGCGGAGATTCTCGCCTAGCAGACCGTAACGGCTCGCCAGCCCGGGCAGGTGGGGCGGGCGGAGAGGTGTCCGCCTGCTACACTCGGCGGCATGACGAAGCGGCTCGGGCCCGACCCGTGCCGGCGACCGGCCGAGCGTAGCTCGCCCGCGACTCGGCGCCGTCTCCTTTCTGCACCGCTTCGGATCGGCTCTCAATCACCACGTGCATCTCCATGCGTGCGCGACCGACGG
>JBIKKQ010000054.1:0-19531 GCA_044360305.1 Pirellulales bacterium | reverse complement strand
CCTTCGACTTCGAGGCCACGGTCACCAGCCAGCTCGAGCACCCGAACATCGTGCCGGTCTACGTGACCGGCGCCACGCCCGACGGCAAGCCGTTCTACGCGATGCGGCTCATCCCGGGCCGCACGCTGGCCGCGGCGATTGCCGAGTTCCACGACCGGCGGCACGCGGGCGAGTCGGCGGAGCGACGCGGAGCCCGCTACAGCGAACTCCTCGGGCAGTTCGCCCTGGCCTGCAAGGCGATCGCCTACGCCCACGACCGGGGCGTGATCCACCGCGACATTAAGCCGGCCAACATCATGCTCGGCAAGTTCGGCGAGGTGGTCGTGCTCGACTGGGGCCTGGCAGCCCGCGTGGACCGCGACGAGACCGCCCGCGCCAGCGGCGAGCAGAGCATCGTCATGCCCACGATGGCGGTCGATTCGGCGCCCGCCGAGAAGCGGGGCATCTCCGGCACGCCCGCCTACATGAGCCCGGAGCAGCACGATGGCGCCCGGCACGTCGGCCCGGCGAGCGACGTCTACGGCCTCGGGGCCACGCTGTACCACATCCTCACCGGTCAGCCGCCGTTCGACGGCGACCTGGCGGCGATCCGCGAGAAGGTCCTGGCCGGCGACGTGCAACCCCCGTCCCGCGTGAAGCGCGGCGTGTCGCACGCCATCGAGGCGGTGTGCCTCAAGGCGATGGCCCGCGACCCGGTCGATCGTTACGAGACGCCGCTCGATCTGGCCCGCGACATCGAGCACTACCTCGCCGATCTGCCGGTCAGTTCCTATCGCGAGCCGCTGCCGCGCCGGCTCGCCCGTTGGGCCCGCCGGCACCGCACGCTCGCCCAGTTGGCCACGGCGGCGGTCGTGCTGCTCATGCTCACGGCGGGCACGGCCGCCGTCCTGCTCAAGCGGATGGCGGGCCAGGAGTATCGGGCGCGCCAGACGGCCTTGCTGATGGCGGCCCGGCTCGCCGCGAGCACGGCGGCCCTGCAGATCGACTCGCGCTGGCGGATCCTGGAGAACGAGGCCCGCAATCCCGATCTCCTCGCCGCCATCCGGGAGACGAGCCAGGCCGCCGGTGAGGGCCGCGCGAAGTGGGCGCCGATCCAGTCGGCGCTCGACGGCATCGCCGCCGCCCACCGCGATTCCGTCAATGCCGAGAGCTGGTTCGTCTGCGATCCGCAGGGCGTGCAGGTCGCCCGCTCGCCTCTGGCCGACACCGTGGGCCAGAACTTCGCCCACCGCGACTACTTCCACGGCGGCGACGGCGACCTGCCGCCCGGCACGGCCGCGAAGCCGCTCGCCGAGGTGCACCGATCCAGCGTCTACAAGAGCACGACCACGGGCAAGCTGAAGGTGGCGTTTTCCGCGCCCGTCTGGAACGGCCCGCCGGGCAAGGAAGGGCGGGCCTGCCTCGGGGTGCTCGTGATGGCGTTCGACGTCGGCGTGCTGTTTCGGTCGATCGACGCGATCGGCGGCTGGAACGCCTCGCGCAAGTCGTTCGCCGTGGCCGTCATCGATCTCCGCGAGGATCGAATCGAGGGCACGGCGAATTCGGGACTGATGCTGGAGAATCCCGACCTGGCGACCATCGACCTGGCGTCGTCGCCGGCCGTCCAGGATGCGCGGGCGCCGGCGGAGGTCGTGGCGCGGCTCAAGGCGGCCGCCGCGCGGCGGCGCACGTTCCCCGCCCCGCAGGATCCGGCGGAGCTGGCCTTCGACGTGGAGGTGCCCACGATCGCGGCCGCCGAGCCGATCGTGATCCTCGGTCGGCCCGAGCACATCGCCGACCTCGGCTGGGCCGTGATCGTCCACGAGCGCTGAACCCGCGGTGCCGCGGGGCGGGCGTCGCGTGGCAGCGGTTGCCGGCCTCGTGCCGTGGGCCTCGATCCTCGCCCCGCGGGGCGACCCGTGATAGAATTCAATGGCATCGTGGCCGTTGTTTGCAGCCCCGTTCGGGAACAGACACCGGTTGCCGTGGACCGGATGTGGACGCTCGCATGCCCTTGGCAGGTCGATCCGCGATGCACGCTCGCCGGCATGGTCTGTGCCTGACGGGCCTGTGCGTCGTCGGCCTGGCGATCCCGGCGGCGATGGCCGGCGAGCCGCCGAAGCCCGTGGACTTCGCGAAGGAGATTCGACCGCTCCTCGAGGCCCACTGCATCCGTTGCCATTCGCCCGACAATCGCAAGGGCGACTTTTCGTTCGCATCGCGTGACGACCTGTTCGACAACGGCTACGCCGTCGCCGGCGACCCTGCGGGCAGCCACCTGATCGACATCGTCACCGGGACCGGCGACAAGCCGCCACGGATGCCGAACGAGGGGAAGCCGCTCGCGGCCGGGCAGGTCGCCATGCTCCGGCGCTGGATCGCCGAGGGTGCCGTCTGGCCCGCCGGCGTCACCGTCGTCGAGCGTTCGAAGGCCGACCGGTCCTGGTGGTCGCTGCGTCCGCTCGCCGACGTCGCTCCGCCGACGGTCTCCGAGCCGCCGCCCGGCTGGGACGACAATCCCATCGACCGCTTCCTCGCCGCGGACCTCGCGGAGAAGGGCCTGCGGCCCGGTCCACCCGCCGACCGGCGGACGCTCATCCGCCGGGCCAGCTATGACCTGACCGGACTGCCGCCGACTCCGGAGGAGGTCGAGGCGTTCGCGGCCGACGCCGATCCCGATGCCTACGGGAAACTCATCGACCGGCTGCTCGCCTCGCCGCGGTACGGGGAGCGCTGGGGCCGCCACTGGCTCGACGTGGTTCGGTTCGGCGAGAGCAACGGGTTCGAGAGAAACTTTCTGATCAACGATCTCTGGCCGTTTCGCGACTGGGTGATCGCCTCGATCAACGCCGACAAGCCGTTCGACCGGTTCGTCCGGGAGCATCTCGCCGGCGACGTGTTCGGCGCCGACGACCAGCAGGCGGCGATCGGGTCGGCGTTTCTCGTCGCCGGCCCCTACGACGACGTCGTGAACCAGGATCCGCTGCAGCAGGCCCAGATCCGGGCCGACACGCTCGACGAGATCATCCGGTCCACCGGCGAGGCGTTCCTCGGGCTCACCGTCGGCTGTGCCCGCTGCCACAACCACAAGTTCGACCCCATCACGCAGGCCGACTATTACCGGCTGCACGCGACGTTCACCGGCATCCGCCATGGAACGGCCGACTGGGCGACACCCGCGCAGAAGGCCGAGCGGTTGCGAACGCTTGGGCAGTTGAACGAACGGAAGCGGAGCCTCGTCGCGGCCGCCGCGGCGGCCGAGGACGAGGCGCGGCGCAGGTCGATCGCGGAGGAACTGGCGGAGGTGGACCGGTTGATCAAGGCGGTGCCCGGGCTTTCGCAGGCCTGGATCGGCACGCGGGTCGCCGCCGACGCCACCGGTCCGTTCCACGTGTTCGTCGGTGGCAATCCGCAGAAACGCGGCGCCGAAGTCGTCCCGGCGAGCCCGGAGTTCCTCGCCGACGTGGCGGCCGGCTACGCGCTGCCGGCCGACGCCCCCGAGGCCAGCCGGCGGCAGGCGCTCGCCGACTGGGTCGTGGCCCCGGACAACCCGCTCACGCCGCGGGTGCTCGCCAACCGCATCTGGCACCACCACTTCGGCACCGGCATCGTCGCCACTCCCAACGATTTCGGCTTCATGGGCTCGCCCCCGTCCCATCCGCGGCTCCTCGACTGGCTGGCCCGCCGGCTCGTCGCATCAGGCTGGCGGCTCAAGCCCCTGCATCGGCTGATCATGACCTCCCAGGCCTACCGGCAGGGCAGCGACTGGCGGGCGGAGGCGGCTGCCGTGGACGCCGGTTCCCGGCTGCTCTGGCGGTTCCCGCCGCGGCGGCTGTCCGCCGAGGAGATCCGCGACACCATGCTCGCCGTGAGCGGCAGCCTCGACGCGAGAATGGGGGGCCCGGGCTTCCGGCTCTACGAGTTCGCCCAGGACAACGTCTGCAGCTACACGCCGCTGGAGAAGCATCCGCCCGCGACCTATCGGCGGGCCGTCTACCACCAAAATGCCCGGGCGTCGGTGGTCGATCTGATGACCGACTTCGATCAGGCCGATTGCACGCTCTCCGCGCCGCGGCGGGACAGCACCACGACGCCCCTGCAGGCCCTCACGCTGCTCAACCACTCCTTCACGCTCGACATGGCCGCGGCCCTGGCCGCGCGGGCCACGCGAGAGGCCGGGCCGGCCGCCCCGGCGGGAGACACCGCGCCGGCGATCGACCGGCTGTTTCGCCTGGTCTACCAGCGGCTCCCTACGGCGGAGGAGCGGGGTCGGCTGGCGGCATTCGTGGCCACGCACGGCCTGCCGGCCCTGTGCCGCGTGCTTCTCAACTCCAACGAACTCCTGTACCTCGACTGAAACGATGCCGATGACCAGCGACTCCAGCATCCCGGCGAGCGGCCGATCGCACGACGCCCCCGGCCTCGCGACCCGCCGCGGCCTGCTCGGCAACGTCGCCACGGGCCTGTTCGGCATCGGACTGTCGGAGTTGCTCGCCGCAGAGCGGCCGCCCGCGCCGGCGGCGGCCGCTCCCGAATGGCAGCCCGGCCGCGGCCTCACCCACCATCCGGCCCGGGCCAAGCGGGTGCTGCAGATCTTCTGCCCGGGGGCCGCCTCCCACATGGACCTGTGGGAGCACAAGCCGATGCTCGACAGGATGCACGACCAGCCGCTGCCCGGCGAGGAGAACCTGGTGACCTTCCAGGGCAAGAACGGCAACCTCATGCGCAGCCCGTGGCCGTTCGTGCGGTCCGGGCAGAGTGGCAAGCCGATCTCGTCGCTTCTGCCGAACCTCGCCCGGCACGTCGACGACATCGCCTTCTGCCACGCGATGCAGTCCAAGACCAACACGCACGGCCCCGGCAACATCTTCGTCGCGACCGGTCACGCCACCGAGGGCTTTCCCGCCGCAGGGGCCTGGGTGAGCTACGCCCTCGGCCGGGAGAACGACGACCTGCCCGCCTACGTCGCCCTGCCCGACATCCGCGGCGAACCTCCCAATGGCAAGGCCAACTGGTCCAACGGCTTTCTCCCGGCGGCGCACCAGGCGATCGTGATGGCGGCCCACCAGCCGATCCGCAACATGCGGCCGCCGGCGGAGGTTTCGCAGGCCGAGGACGAGGCCGTCCGCGGGCTGCTGGCGGAACTCAACCGCCACCATGCCGCCCCGCGTGCCCACGAGACCGAACTCAACGCCAGGATCGCCGCCTACGAGCTGGCCGCGAGGATGCAGCTCTCGGCGCCCGAGGTCCGCGACCTCGCCGCCGAGCCGGCCGCGGTGCACCGGCGGTACGGCACCGATTCGTCGAATCCGCTCCTGGCCGCCTATGCCCGCAACTGCCTGCTCGCCCGCAGGCTCATCGAGCGGGGCGTCCGCTACGTGAACCTGTACTGCGCGTCGCGGGCGAGCGGCGTGGACGGGCTGCTCAATTGGGACGCCCACAAGACGCTCCGGTCGGACTACGAGCGGCACTGCCCGATCTTCGACCAGCCGACCGCGGCGCTGATCACCGATCTCAAGGCGTCCGGGCTGCTCGCCGACACCCTCGTGCTCTGGGCGACGGAGTTCGGCCGCATGCCGACCCATCAGGCGGGCACTACCGGCCGCGACCACAACCCGGACGGCTTCACGCTCTGGATGATGGGCGCCGGCGTGAAGGGGGGGGTGAGCCACGGCGCGACCGACGAGTTCGGCCGGCGGGCGGTCGAGCATCCGACCACCGTCTGGGATTTCTACGCCACGGTGCTCCATATCCTCGGCTTCGACCACACCAGGCTGACCTGGTACCACAACGGCCTCGACCGCCGGCTCACCGACGTCCACGGCCACGTCATCCGCGAGATCCTGGCCTGACGCAAGCGCCGCGTCGGGGATGCCGGAACGCCGGGACCTTCACGGGCACGGTCTCCTTCCGTTGCGACGGTTGGCGGCTTCGGCCATCGGAATTGCGGCAGGACGCGCGCTGGTTCCATGCATGGCCACACCTTGACCACAATCCCGCTCCTCCACGTAAACCATTGAAATGGACGTGAGGAACACCCAGGCCTACCGGCCTGTGGCGACTCAGGGGGCGGACCGCAGGGGCTCTGGCGCGGCTCGTGGCGATGTCTGATTCGGCGTTGCCGCCGGCGCGTCACGGGCAGGAGCGATGCTGCCGAACAGGTGCCCTCCCTTGTCGTCGTGGCTCCAGGTGCCGGCGTATCGGTTGCCGTCGAGCAGCACACGAGCGGAGAAGGTTCCCAGCCCGGGAATGGTGATTTTGTCGAGCACGATGACCGGTGTGTCGCCGGCCCACTGCACCTGAACCGGCACGGGCACCGCCAGGTCCACCTCGCCGAACGTGATCCGGGCCGTCACGACCCAACCATCCCGGTCGCCGATTTTCCTCGCCCCGGTGATCAGGTACTCCTCCCTGTGCAGTTTGCCGTTCTCCTGCCCGTCGATCGTGAACTGGCCGGAGAGCCGCACGTTGTCCACCAGCGTGCGGAACCGTTCGTCGCGGGCCGCCGGATCGGCTGACGCCGGGCCGTTTTCCGGGCCGGTCGTGGCGGGCGCCTGCGGCCGGTCCTCGCGGGCGACCGGTGGCTCCGCGGCCCACGCGGAACCGGCGACCAGAACGGTCACCAGGACGGTCACCACCACGCAGTAGCTGGAACGCGTGTCGATGCGGGGCATGGAAGCCTCCTCGGTCGGGCGATGATCAGCGGTGAACCGCGTGATGCGGTTCACCCGCGTCGCCATGATAGCAGCCGCGCGGTCGCGTCCGGCGTGCGCGCCGGTTCATTCGCCGCCCCGCTCGCGCCTCTTCCGCCGGCGTTGCCGGCGCCGCTCGCGTCGGGCCTGCATCTCCTCGAGAGCGGCCTGGGCGACACGGTTCTGGGCCGCGCGGAGGTCGCGTGCCTCCGCCACGCCCATCTGCAACAGCAGCGTGAGCCAGCCGGCCTCGTAATCGTGCAGCCTGTTTCGCGCGGGACCGTTCATCGGTTCGGCTCCTGGGGGCTTCGAGGGTGGCATCCCTCACCATGAAGAGAAACGGCCCGGACGGACAACGTTGGTCCGGACGGGGGGAACCGGCGAAAAACCGGGCCGAATCCGCCGTGTCGTGCGCGGACACTTTCGGCCCCCGGGCCGCGGGCGGCCCGGCTACACTGTCGGCCATGAGCCTTTCCGGCGACGATTTTCTGCGGCTCGAGAGCCTGATCTACCGGCCCGTCTCGACCCGCCCCGACTGGCTGAAGGCGTGGCGGAACGAGGCCAACTACCTGCTGTATCTCGCGCGGCGGGCCAGCGATGCCGACGACATCGAACTGCTCGAGGAACTCGAGGATCAGGCCCGGGAGATGGCGGACATGGTCGAGGCGCGGCTGCGGGCCGAGGGCCTGTAGCCGCGTCGGGCCGGTGGGGTCGTCAGCCCCGCGCCGCCGTCAGCCCGGCACCATCCAGGCCAGCGGTCCGGATTGCAGCCAGACGAGGATTCCCATCAGGGCCGCGAGGGCCAGCGAGTGGGGGAACACGCGGCGCAGGATCGTCCCCGCGCTCCGCTGCGTCCCCGTGGCCGTCGCCGAGACGACGATGCTCCGGGCGTCGATCATCTTCCCCATCACGCCGCCGGTGCTGTTGGCGGTGCAGGTCAGCAGCGGGTCGAGGCCGAGCTGCTCCGCCGTCACCCGCTGCAGGCTGCCGAACATCGCGTTGCTCGACGTGTCGGAGCCCGTCAGCGCCACGCCGAGCCAGCCGAGCAGCGGCGCGAAGAACGGATACCAGTGCCCGGTGCGGGTCAGCGCCAGGCCGAGCGTGACGTCGGTGCCGGAGAACCGGGTCACGAAGGCCAGGGCCAGCATCGCCGCGATCGTGGCCAGCGCGACGTGGACAGTCCGCGGAGCGTCTCCCACCAGATGCTCCAGGCGGTCCGCCACGGGATGCCGAGCCAGGGGATCGCGAGGATCGCGGCCGCGAGAGAGCCAGTTGAACCGCCACGCCGCCGACGACGTCCACGAGCGCCGGCCCCGACGAGGAGCGCGGCGGAGATCGCCACCGGGGCCCCGAACCCGGCCGCGCCCTCGAGGAACGCCCCGAACGAAAATGCGATCAGCAGGGCCTGCAGCCGGTGATCGGCCGACAGGCTCGTAACCGACCGCTTCATGACGTCGAGGGCGCCAGCCGCGACCGTGAGCCGGTAGAGGAACATCGCCGCCACGATGATCCAGCCGATCGGGAACAGGCCGAAGGCGGCGCCGTGGCAGGCGGCGGCTATCGCCGCGTCGGCCGGCCAGCCGAGCGGATCGTAGACGTGCTGCCAGGGCATCGGATGATCAGAAGCCGACGAGGACCACGACCAGGGCGGCGAGGCCGACGACGATCAGGGCCGTGCCCATGGAGCGGGCGATGGCCGGCCGCTCCGCGTAGCGGTAGTCGGGGCTGACGATCGCGGCCAGCACGTGGCGATGCTCCCACATCCCGGCGAGCGTGGCGGCCACGCCGAGGAGGATGAGCGCCGCCCCGAAGACCCGCGTCTTCAGCGGCGTGAAGCCGGCCAGCCGTCCGTCGAGCCCGATGGCCGCCTGGCCGAGCCGCTCGATGCCGAAGCCGAGCGAGATCAGCGCCAGGCTCGTGCGGATCCAGGCCAGCAGCGTGCGGTCGGCCGCCTCGCGGTTCCGCTCGCGGGCCAGTTCGTTGACCAGCGACGTGCCGTTGTTCGGGGTGCCGTTGTTCGGGGTATCCGCCATGGCGACAGCATACCGCGGCGGAACGGACGGACATGCGCCCGGTTTTCGACCGCTGCTCCCGGGCGGGGTGGGGAGCGGCCCGCCCGGGCTGACGCGTCGGTCCCGGGCCGTACAATGCGCTGCGTCGATCGGGCACATCGGGCCGGTGCGGGATCGACGGCTGCGACACCAAACGGCCCGACAATCGGGAGCAAGCGATGAGCGATCGTCTGAAACAGCGTCTGGCCTGTGGACTGGTGGCGGTCGTGATCGCGGCCGCGACGACTCCCGTCTGGCCGCGGGGTGGGCACGGGGGCGGGCACGGCGGCCACCATGGCGGCCATCACAGCGGTCACCACGGTCACGCCGGCCATCATCACCACTCGGCCCATCGGCACTCCAGCCATCACGCCCACCATCACGCCCACTGGGGCAACCACGATCGCCCCTTCTCGCGGGGCTGGTACGGTCGCCATGCCGGCGCCTGGGGAGGCGGATGGGCCTGGGGGAATCCGTGGCGGACCGCGGCCTGGGGCAACGCCGCCGAATGGATCGGGCTCGGCGCCGCGGCCGCCCCGGTGTGGCACGGCTATGGCCCCGCGAACACGACGATCTACGACACCGACAACGCGGACCTGGAGGCCCCGGGCAGTCTGTTCGCCGCCGGAAAGAACATCTCGGCCGACGAACTGGCCGCCGAGTCGAAGGCGGCGCGGGCACGCGCCGCCAAGGGGGAGGCCGAGCCGGCGAAAGAGGCTCCCTTCCTGCCGCTCGGCGTGTTTACGCTCGCGCCGGAGAACCAGACCGAGGCGACCGCCATGCTCCAGTTGGCGCTCGGCAAGGACGGCACGCTCCGCGGCACCTACCACGATCTGCTCGGCGGCGCCGATCATCCGATCCGCGGCTTCGTCGACAAGGCCAGCCAGCATGCCGCGTGGACGTTCGGCCCGCGGGGGAAGGTGACGTTTCAGACGGCCCTGGCCGGGCTCACGGAGCCGTCCGGCCCGGTGTCGGTTCACTACGAGAACGGGCAGACACGGCAGTGGGTGCTCGCCCGGTACGATCGTGAGCCGGCCGACGACGACCCGGCGGGAGAACCCGTCGAGGACGCTCCGGCCGACGCGCCGCGAGGCAAACCGTGATCGGCCCGGAACCGGGCGGTATGAAGCGTGATGCCGTTTGAATCGTCACTGCCGCTGGTGATCGGCTGCCTCGGGGCCGCCGTGGGGGCGTGGGTGGCGTGGAGCCGCTTGCAGGCCCGCTGGCTGCTGGTCGTGGCCGGTCTGCTGGCCTGCGGCGCGGTCGGCTGCTTCGCCGCGGACTGGCTGGTGGTCACGGACCGCGAGCAGCTCCTCGACCTGTTCCCCCGGCTGGCCCGGGCGGCGGAGCGGCAGGAGGTGGAGACGCTCGTCGCCGCGCTCGATCCCGACCTGCGCAAACTGCGGGCCGAGGTCGAGACCGTGCTCAGGCAGGTGCGGCCGACGGAGGTGACGATCACGGACCTGGACGTGGCCGTCGATCGTGGGCGGCAGCCCCCGACGGCGCAGGCCGACATGATCGTGCGTGTGACGGGAAACGTGATCGACCGATCAACGCCCGGGACGGCGCTGGTGAAGGTGATCGTGTGGCTGCACAGGAAGGACGGCCGCTGGCTCGTCCGCGATGCCGAGGGGGAGCAGTACACGCCCGGGCGGGACCGGTGACGCGACCGGTCTCCTTGCCGGAGGGCATATCCTTCACCGATCACGTCAGCTCCAGCGGCAGACGCCCATGACCCCGATGACGACCATGCCGAAGGCGCTCATCGTCTGCGCGTCGATCCACCAGCAGAACACGGCCCGGATCGCGGCGGCGATCGGGGACGCACTCCTGGCCAAGATCGTCAGGCCCGAGGACGTGGCTCCCGCCGACCTGTACCAGTACGACGTCGTCGGCTTCGGATCGGGCATCTATTACGGGGCCGTGCACGCCGCGATCACCGACCTCGTGCGGCGTCTGCCGGAGGACGGTCGTCGGCGGCCCGCGGCGTTCATCTTCTCCACGTCGGGGCTCCCGTTTCTGTGGCCGCTTTGGCACCGGCGGCTGAAGGCCGACCTGGGGCGAAAGGGTTTCGGCATCCTCGGCGAGTTCCACTGCCGCGGCTGCGACCGCTGGGGGCCCTTGTGGCTCGTCGGCGGCATCAACCGTCGTCATCCCGACGCCCGCGATCTCGACCGGGCGGCGGCATTCGCCCGCACCATCCGCGGCCGGTTCGACGCGGCGGCGCGATCCGGCGCGGGGCCCTGACTGGGGCCGCGGTGGACGGCATTTCGCCGAACTGTCCGGCGCCGGCTGCGGCTCGCGAACCCTGCCGCAGAACCGGCAGTTTGTTCGATCGGTGACGTCAGTAGCAGCCGCGTCGGCGGACCGTCGCTCCGGCAGCGTGGCCGGCGGCCGGGCCGCGGGCCTACCGTTTGCGGCCCCGGGCGGGGCGGCCCGCGTGCGGTCGCCCTGGCGCTCCTTCCGGGGGATCTCCGAGGATTGAACCGATGACTGGAATGAAGACGATGCGGACGTTCGTGCGGGTTTGTGGGGTCGTGGCCGGTGTCGCCGCGGCCATGAGCGGCTGGGATGCGGAGGCAGGCTGGCGGCGCCGGTGCTGTGCGGTCCCGTGCTGCGAGCCGGTGTGCTGCGAGACGATCCGCTACGAGACGTCATGCTGCGAGACGTGGACGCCGGTGAGGACGTGCGCGTCGCCGTGCGTGGCGTATTACGACGCCTGCGGCCGGCGCATCGAGACCGACTGCGGCTGCACCGTGGTCCGCTACCAGACCGTCGCCCCGGCCTGTTGCGACATGGCGACCAGCGACGGGGTGGAGACGACGACGGCCGTCGGGCCGACGCTCGCCGCAGCGGAAGCGAAGCCCGCGCCGGCCGTGCGGTCGGTGATGGCACGGGCCGGCCAGCGACGCTGACCGGACGGGGAAACGGTCCGGCCGGCCACGCCGCTTGGGGCGGGCAAGGCGGCCGATCCCGTGCCGACCGGCCGATGGCTGGACACGCAGCCCGCGGGACCGCACGATGCGGACCCGGGCCGCGTTGCGGGCGCCCGGTCACGTTTTCCGGAGCGCAGCCATCATGTCCCTGGCATCCGCCACGCCGTCCGCCGTCGCGGACGAGTCGATGCAGCCCGTTCTCCTCGACGGCGCCTGGTGCACGGCGACGCCGAGTGACACGTTTCGCGGCTACGATCCGGCGGTTGGGGCATCGCGCGGTCCGCTCTGGCCGGTGAGCGGCTGGGCCGACGTCGATCGCGCCCTCGACGCCGCCGTGCGGGCCGCGGCGGAACTCCGCCGGCAGCCGGCGGCCGCGGTCGCCCGGTTCCTGGAACGCTACGCCGAGCGGCTCGCATCGATCGCCGACGAACTGGTCGGCATGGCGCATGCCGAAACCGGGCTCGCCCTGCGGCCGCGGCTCGCGGAGGTCGAACTGCCGCGGATGCTCGACCAGTTGCGGCAGGCGGCGGCCGCCGCCCGCGAGGGCTCGTGGCGCATGGCGATGATCGACACGCAGCGAAACATCCGCTCGCTGGCGGTCGGCCTCGGGCCGGTCGTCATCTTCCCGCCGGCCAACTTTCCCCTCGCCTTCGGCGCCGTGACGGGGGGGGATTTCGCGGCGGCGATCGCGGCCGGCAATCCCGTGATCGCCAAGGCGCATCCCGGCTGTCCGGCGGTCTCGCTCCGCGCGGCCCGGGAGGCCGTCGAGGCGCTGGCCGAGACCGGCCTGCCGGCGGCCACCGTCCAGCTCCTCCACGGCATCGCACCGACCGACGGCGAGCGGCTCGTGGCCGATCCGCGGGTGGGAGCGACCGGCTTCACGGGCGGGCAGGAGGCGGGGCGGAGACTGTTCGCCGCCGCGAGCACGGCCGGCCGCACCATCTGGGTGGAGATGGGAAGTCTCAATCCGGTCGTGCTACTCCCCGGCGCCGTCGCCGACCGCCCGGCTGAACTGGCCGACGAACTGACCGCCAGCGTCACCGGATCCGCCGGGCAGTTCTGCACGAAGCCGGGCGTGGTGCTGTTCATCGCCGACGAGGCCGCCACGCGATTCGTGGCGGCCGTCCGCGAGCGGTTCGCCGCCGTCGGGCCGCAGGTGCTGCTCGGGCCGACGGGCCGGCGCCGGCTCGTGGACGCCGTCGAGCGGCTGCAAGCCGCCGGCGCGCGGGCTCTCGTCGGCGCGGAGGGCAGGGGAGAGGCCGGGCCCTGCACGCACCGGCCGACGCTCCTCGAGGCGAGCGGTGCGGAGGTGGTGGCCCGGCCGGAACGGCTGCTGGTGGAGGCGTTCGGCAACGCGACGCTGCTCGTGCCCTGTCGCTCGATCGAGGAAATCCGCGCCGTCCTGGGCTGCGTCGAAGGAGCGCTCGGCGCCAGCCTGTATCGGGCCCGCGACGGCCGTGACGACGAGGTGTTGGCGGCCCTCGCGCCGCTCGTCATCGAGCGGGCGGGCAGGCTGATCGAAAACCGGATGCCGACGGGGCTCGCCGTCACACCGCCGATGCAGCACGGGGGGCCGTGGCCCTCAGCCGGCCCGCCGTTTTTCAGCGCCGTCGGCTTCCCGTGGTCGATCCTGCGGTTCGCCCGCCGCGTGTGTTTCGACGGCTTCGGCCAGGAACGGCTGCCGGAGATGCTCCGCGATGCGGTGCCGGAGGGACGGCCGTGGCGGTTCGTCGACGGCGGCTGGACGCGGGGCTGACGGCCTATCTCAGCACCCCCTTGCGGGCAGATTGGTGTCCCTTACAGTGGGGGTGCCGTCGAGCGGCACGAAGCCTCGCCGACGACGGCCGGAGCCCACGCCATGAAGCCGTTCCTGTCGCGTCTCTTCCTGCTCGCCCGGTGCCTCGTCGCGG
Organism: Pirellulales bacterium; assembly: GCA_044360305.1. GTDB lineage: Bacteria > Planctomycetota > Planctomycetia > Pirellulales > UBA1268 > QWPN01. The sequence continues at coordinate 5,963 of JBIKKQ010000054.1, read as the reverse complement.
TCGGGGCGGCATCCCTGCTCCCGGCGTTCGCGGCCGACGACAAGGCTGCGATCTCCGAACAGGTCGATGCCGTGATGAATCAGGCCGCACGGGCCGGCATGCCGGTGCTGGCCCTGGCCAGCACCGACTCCTGCACCGAGGCCGGGCCGCTCCGGCAACGACTGGCTGGCGATGCCGCCCTAAGGCCACTGGTCGCCCGGTTCGCCTTCGTCGAGCTGCGCATGAGCGGCGACGACAAGTGGACGTGGAAGCGCTGGCAGGAGCGGTTCGACACCCACCGTCGGCAGAGTCCGCAGCTGTTCGTCATCCGAGCCGACGGCAGGAAGCTGTTCTCCGGCGATCCGCCCGCCGACCTGGCCGGCGTCCTCCGGCACCAGCTCGGCCAGGTCGGTCAGCCGCTCGTGCCGCGGCAGGCCGACCTGTTCGAGGCCCAGCTCCGCGCCGCCTCGGAGCTGCAGACGCGCGGAGACCTCGCCGGCGCGGTGCGGTCCGTGACGCCCGCGTGCCGCGTGCCGAGTTTCGCCCGGCCGGTCGTCGAGAGCATCGCGTTTCGCGCGGCCGTGGCCGACCGGATGCTGGACCGCATCGAACGGGCCGCCGCGGAGCCTGGAGCGGACACCGATCGGCTGGCGGCGGTCGAACTGCTCGTGGCCGCGGCCGAGGAGTTCGCCACCACGCTGCCCGACGTGGCCCGGACGGCCCGGGAGAACGTCGCCGAGGTAGGCCGCGATCCCGCGGGCCGGGAGCTGGTGCGGCAGGCGCAGGCCCTGCATCATGCGGCCGTCGCCGCCCGCCGTTCGGCGGACCGGGGGCTGGCGCTCTACGAGCAGATCATCACCACGCATCCGCAGTCGCCGGCGGCGACCCTCGCGGCGGTCCGGCTACGGAGCCTCGACGCCGAGCCGCGCTGAGGCGGCGGCTGCCGCCCGCGCCGCGTTGCCGGTGCCGAACAGGCGGAAGCAGAGGCCGAGCATCACCGGCATCAGCACCAGCGTCACCAGCGTGGAGAACAGCATGCCGCCGAGCAGCACCGCGCCCAGCCCCCGATACAGTTCGCTCCCCGCGCCCGGCGAGATGACCAGCGGCAGCAGGCCGACCACCGTCGCCAGCGTGGTCATGAAAATCGGCCGGATGCGGCTCCGGATTCCTTCGAGGATCGCCGCGGTCGGTTCCATGCCGTGCTCGCGGACCAGTTGAAGCGCCCGCTCGACGATCAGGATCGGGTTGTTTACCACGGTGCCGACGAGGATCACGAAGCCGAGCATCGTGAGCACGTCGAGCGGCTGGTAGATGCCCAACGGCTCGCCGATCCGGTTCAGGAGCCAGAGCCCGAGCAGGCCGCCGACGCTGCCGAGCGGCACCGAGGCGATGATCACCGCGGGGTAGAGCCAGGAGTCGAACAGCGCGGCCATCAGCAGATAGGTGATCAGGCCGGCGAGCGCGAGGTTGAACCACAGCGACTGCCAGGTGGCCTGGAGCTTGTCGGTGGTGCCGCCGAGGCGGATCGCGTAGCCGCCGTCCAGCGAGCCGTCGGCGAGGAGCGGATCGACCACCAGCCGCTGGATCCGCTGCTGTGCCTCCTCGAGGGGCATGCGGGCCGGCGGCGACACCTGCACGGTGATCGCCCGCTCCCGCTCGCGGTGCAGGATCTGCTCCGGACCGCTGGAAAACTCGCGGATCTCCGCCAGGCTCTCCAACGGCACGAGCTGGCCGCCGGGCGTGACCACCGGCAGGACGCGGAGGTCCTGCGTCCGCTGCACGAACCGGTCGTCCCCCTTGATGACGAGGTCGATCCGGTCGCTCCCCAGGAAATAGTCGGTCGCGTAGCCGCCATCGACGAGGCAGTCCACCATGTAGCCCAGCTGGCGGGCGTCGATCTGCATGTCGGCGGCCTGCTCGAACCGGGGCACCAGCTGGACCTCGGGGCTGGACAGGTCGAGCGACGGTTTGGGCAGGTTCTGACTGCCGGGCGTGGCGTCGGGGAGCAGCGCCATGACCCGCGTGCCGAGCCGCACGAGCTTCGCCAGGTCGGGCCCGGTGATCTCGATGTCCACCGTTCGGCCCGCTGCCAGCCCCTGCTCGAAGAGGCTCGACTGCTTGGCCACCGTGACGGTTCCCGGGAGTCCGGCGGCGACGCGCCGTACCAGCGGCACGAGCTTCGATGCCTGCAGCGGGTCGAGGGCGCTGAGCCCGATGAACACGCTCCGGCCGCGGGCCACGAAGAACAGGTCGCCGAGGATCGGGGCGTCGAGGGCCGCGGCCGCCGGGCTGCCCGGATCGACGTCCCAGTAGGGGAGGAGCCGCTCCTCGACGACGTTGCTCATGCGCTGCAGTTCGTCGAGGTTGTAGCCCGGGGGCGGCAGGAGGATGCCGAACACGAGGTTGCGGTTGCCGTCGGGGAGATACTCGGCCTTCGGCATCAACAGCCAGGTCGCCGCCAGCGCCGCACCGACCACCACGACCGTGGTCACGATCTGGCGGCCGAGGCCCGCGAGCAGCAGCCTGTTGAGGGCCAGCACACCCGCGGTGAACGCCCGGGCCAGCCGGAGGCTCGGATCGACGGAAGGGGCCGTCGCCGTCTCGGTGCCGGCGGCGACGATCGCTGCCGCCGACCGGGCGTGGCGCCCCTCGAGGAGGAGCGCCGCCGCCGTCGGCACCACGAGGCCCGACACGAGGAGCGACAGCCCGAGGGCGGCGACGATGGCCAGCGAGATGTCGCCGAACAGCTGCCCCGCCTCGCCGCGGATGAACAGCACCGGCAGGAAGACGGCGATGTTGGTCAGCGTGCTGGCGATGATCGCCCCCCAGACCTCGGCCGTGCCGCGGGTGGCGGCCGTGCGCGGATCCTCCCCCGCGTTCCAACGGACGTAGATGTTCTCCAGCACCACCACCGCATTGTCCACGAGCATGCCGACGGCGAACGCCATGCCGGCGAGGCTGATGACGTTGAGCGTCCGTTGGAAGGCGGCGAGGGCGAGGAACGTGCCCATCACGCTGACGGGGATCGAGAGCGTGACGATGAGCGTCGAGCGGACGTTGCGCAGGAACAGGAGCAGGGTGCCGATGGTCAACAGTCCGCCGACGAAGATGCTGTCGTTGACGAGGCCGATCGCCGAGTCGATGTAGGCCGTCTCGTCGTACACCACGGTCAGCCCGAGCCCACGGGGCTGGAGGTCGCGGTTGATGGCGGCGGTGACGTCGCGGACCCGGCGCATGGTCTCCAGCACGTTGGCGTTCCGCTCCCGGGTGATGCGGATGGCGATGTTCTTGGCGCCGAACCGGCGCACGAAGCCGTCGGGCTTCTTCTTGCCGAGCTGCGCCCGGGCGACGTCGCGCACGTAGACCGGCTTGCCGTCGCGCCGGGCGATGATCACCCCCTCCACCTGCTCGGGGGAATGAAACCGGCCGAGGGTCCGGACCACGTACCGGCGTTTCCCCTCCCAGACATCGCCACCGGACGTGTCCTGGTTCTGGTTCGCCAGGGCCGCCCGCAGGTCGTCGATGGTCAGTCCCCGGGCGGCGAGCAGCTGGGGATCGACGATCACCTGGAGCTCATCCGCCCGGCCGCCGACGAGATCGGCATTCGAGACCCCCTCGATCCGCTCCAGACGGCTCTCGATCTCGTCCTCTGCCATGCGGCGAACCGCCTCGACGTCGATGGCCGGGGGGGCGAGCGTCGCGAGGCGGGGGTGCGCGGCGACCAGCTTCCGCAGCCGGTACAGGGCGAGGTCGGGGCTGCGCGCAGTCCGCACCCGATCGATGTCGGCCGCAAGATCGGGGTGCTCGGCCGCGGCCCGGTCGAGCAGCGCGGCATCGGGGGCCGCCTGCCCGAGGACCAGCCAGGCCACCGGCCGGTCGTTCACGCTCGACGTGCGGATCACGGGGCGGTCGGCATCGACGGGCCAGTCGCGGATCTGCTGGACCCGCGTATTGACCTTCACCAGCGCCTCGGCGATCAGGGTGTCGACCGTGAACTCGAGGCTCACGGAACCGACGGAGTCGCTGCTTTCGCTGGAGAGCCTCACCAGTCCCTCCACGCTCCGCAACTGCTCCTCCAGCGGCTGCACCAGTTCCTGCTCGATCTCCTGCGGGCTCGCCCCCCGCCACCGGGCGTCGACGGTGATCGTCGGGATCTGCACCTCGGGCGTGAGCTGCACCGGCATCGAGAACAGGGCGAGAACCCCGAACAGGGTCACGAGGATGACCCCGACGGCCACCTTGACCGGATTCGCGACGCAGGCTGCGATCAGGTTCATGGGGGTTCGCCGACCGGGAGGCGCAGGGAAGGCCGGTCAGTTCTCGGACGGGGCGAAGGTCACCGACATGCCGGGCCGCAGGCGTTCGTTGCCGCGGATCACCACCAGCTGGCCGCGCTCGAGTCCCGACCGCACCTCCACGGTGCCGCCGACGGCCGCCCCGAGGGCCACGGTCGCGGGGCGGACGGTGCCCGCCATGCGGCCGGCCACCGGCGGCGTGGAGGCGGGCTCGACCACGAACACCAGGGGAGAGCCGCCGCCGAGCACGAGGGCGTCCTTGGGGACGACCGTGACCGCCTCGGCCTTGCCGACCGGCAGCCAGGCCCGGGCCAGCATGCCGCCGCGGAGCACGGGGTCGCCATCCACGACCCGGTTCTCGACCGTCACGAGGACCGGGAACGAACGGCTGCGCAGGTCGGCCTGGGGCACGATCCGGGCGACGCGACCGATCCACGTCTGCTGCGGCGCGGCATCGAATTCCAGCCGCACCTCGGCCTCGCGCCGGAGTTTCGCCACCGACATCTCGGGCACCTGGACCTCGACGTCCACCCGGTCGAGCTGCGCGATCCGGGCCACGAGTCCGCCACGGGCGAGCCACTGCCCTTTTTCGGTGAATCGTTCGATCACCCAGCCGTCGAACGGGGCGCGGATCGTGTGCTTGCCGAGCTGGTCGTCGATCCGCTCGATCGCCGCCTCCTGCACCGCGACCGCGGCGGCCGCCTGCGCCACCTGCTCCTTCCGCGGCCCGGCTTCGGCGAGCGCGAGGGCCGCGCGGCTGCCCCGGAGCTGGGCCTCGATCTGCTGCTGTTCGGTCTGGGCATCCTGGAGTTCGTCCACCGTGCTCGTGCCCCGTTCAGCGAGCCGGGCGAGGCGGGCGACGCGGCCGCGCGCGTAGGCGAGCCGGGCCTCGAACCCGGCCGTGAGGGCCCGCGCCTGTTCGATCTCCTCGGGCCGTGAGCCGGCCTTCAGTTCGGCGAGCAGCTGCCGCCGCCGGTCGAGTTCCGCGACGGCGCCGGCGCGTTCGATTTCCAGCAGGCCGCGCAGAAGCTGGGCGATCGGCTGCCCCTCGGTCACCGGCTGGCCGTCGAGAATCGGCAACTCCACCAGCCGCCCATCCACGGCGCTCCCGACGTCGCTGGTTCGCGCCGGCAGGACCGTGCCCACGAACGACTGACCGACGGCCTGTTCCGCCGCGGCAACGTGGCCCACCACGACCGGCACGGCCGCAGGTTGGGCCGCCTGGCTGGCCACCGGTGCGGCAACGCACCAGGCGAGCATCCCCAGCATCCACCGGCGGCGTTGAGGGCCGCTGGTAGCGGCAATGCGGCGGTGCCGTCGCTCTCCCTGGGGGGGGTAAACCGGCTTGGAACGATGCGGAAGATGGACCATGCAGCCCCGGTTATACCCTCCCGCCAGCCCCGCCCTGTGCGGAGTTTTCCGGCGTTTTTTTCCGGTGCTTGACGGCAGTGAACCGTTCGGCTAATTTTCCCGTATCAGAGCGGCCGATCACCATTTTCCGGTATCGGTTCCCGCGTTTGGTCGTGAGCGGATCGCGGTTGCAGGGGTTTCGGCTCGCCGAACCCGCCAGCCACTGCGAATCGGTCGTGGGTCGAGGCCCGGTTCGTCCTGAATGGTCATTCGGGACGATTCGAACCTCAGTCCACGAGACTGGCTCACGAGCCGTCGGCGTGACGTTCGCGAACAGCG
>JBIKKQ010000043.1:0-21761 GCA_044360305.1 Pirellulales bacterium | reverse complement strand
CATCGTCAGGGCGCAGAACACGAACACGCTCATCGCCCCCACGAACATGCCGACGAGCACCTTGGGGTTCATGAGCGTGACGTCGTAGAACCGCATGTAGTCCTGCATCGTCGCCTTCTTGACGTCCACGACCCGGTTTTCGTTGACGAGCCGGGCGACCGTTTCGGCCTCCGGGCCGGGCGATGCGACGGCGTTGCGGACGGCGCCCTTCAGGCCCACGACGGCCGGCTCCAGCAGCGTCTTGCCGTCCCGTCCCCTGCGGCCGTTGAGCACCGCCGGGTCGAGCACCATGTAGACGTGGTTGCTCGCCGCGGTCTCGCCTGCGGCGAGCACCAGCCGGTCGGCCATCTTGACCCATTCTCCGGCCTGCAGCTTCTTGCCGCCGGCCGCCAATTCCTGGGCATTGTCGCGGGTGACGACGACCGTCTTGCCCCAACGCTCGAATCCGATCCGCACCTCCTCGACGTAGGCGGCGAGGAGCGCCAGAGCCGTCAGCGCGGCCGAACCGATCGCGAAGCCCTTGCCCGTGGCGGCGGTCGTGTTGCCGAGGGCGTCGAGGGCGTCGGTCCGCTCGCGGACCATGGCCGGCAGGCCCGCCATCTGGGCGTTGCCGCCGGCGTTGTCGGCGATCGGCCCGTAGGCGTCGGTGGCCAGCGTGATGCCGAGCGTGGAGAGCATGCCGACGGCGGCGATGCCGACGCCGTACAGGCCGAGGGCGAACTGGTTCGGGTCGGTGAAGTTGAACCGGTTGGCGAACCCGAAGGCGAGGAGCGTGGCCGCGCCCGTGATCAGCACCGGCGCCCAGGTGGAGAGCATCCCCTCGGCCACGCCGCCAATGATGATCGTCGCCGGACCGGTCAGGGCCTGGTCGGCGAGTTCCTTCGTCGGCGTGTATTCATTGCTCGTCGAGTACTCGGTCCACTTGCCGATCAGCCAGCCGGCCACCAGTCCGACGATCACGGAGATCGCGATCCCCATGTGGGAGAAGCCGCGCATCAGCATGAAGGTGATCACGAACGTGGCGGCGACGATGGCGATCGTGGAGAAGTTGATCCCCTTGGCGAGGGCCGCGAGCAGCGACTTCTGCGAGGAATCCTCCTGGGTGCGGACCTGGTAGATGCCCCACACGGAGAGCAGCGTGCCGACCGCGGCGATCGCCATCGGCAGGAAGATGGCGTTGAGCTGCATCGCGCCGTCGCCGCTGAAGGCGGCCACGCCGAGGGCCGCTGTGGCGAGGATCGAGCCGCAGTAGCTCTCGTACAGGTCGGCACCCATGCCGGCCACGTCGCCGACGTTGTCACCGACGTTGTCGGCAATCGTGGCGGGATTGCGGGGATCGTCCTCGGGGATCGAATGCTCGACCTTGCCGACGAGGTCGGCGCCGACGTCGGCCGCCTTGGTGAAGATGCCGCCGCCGACGCGGGCGAACAGGGCCTGCGTGCTCGCCCCCATGCCGAAGCACAGCATGGTGACCGTGATCTCTTCCAGCGACAGCGGCTCGAAGCCGAGCATCGGCACCAGCCAGTAGAGGATGAAGAACCAGAGCATGATGTCGAGCAGGCCGAGGCCGACGACCGTCAGCCCCATCACGGCCCCGGAGCGGAAGGCGATCTGCAGCCCCTCGTTGAGCGAACGCTCGGCGCCGGCGGCGGTGCGGTTGCTGGCCAGCGTGGCGGTCTTCATCCCGAACCAGCCGGCGAGGCCGGAGAAAAAGCCCCCCGAGATGAAGGCGAACGGCACCCACAGGCTCTGCACGCCGAGCCCCAGCGCCATCCACAGAAGCAGCACGCAGATGGCGAGGAACGCCCAGCCGACGACCTTGTACTGCTGCCTGAGGTAGGCGTCGGCGCCGGTCCGCACGTAGCCGGCGATGTCGATCATCTTCTGCGTGCCGGCCGGCTGGGCCTCCATCCACTTGAAGAACTGCCAGGCCTGGAAGAGCGCCAGCGCAGAGCTTGCCATGGCGACGAGCCACCAGAGCACGTAGAATATGTTGTTGCCGATGCCGGACGGGGGAGCCGCCGGATCGACGGCGGCCGACGAGCAACCGGCGAGGGACGAGACCAGCAGGGCAAGGGCGACGGCAGCGGTGGCGCGTTTCACGGTCGAGGGGACTCCGGAAGGGAGCGATGATGATGGAAGAGCCCGCGGGCGAGCCTCCCCCGCCACGGTGCGGCAATTGAACCCTGCGGAAAACGGCCTGTCAAACCGGCCCCCGGCTCAGACGGGAGCCTTGCCGATCGCGTGGTAGGCGAACCCCCGGCGCCGCATCTCGGCCGGTGAATACAGGTTGCGGCCGTCGAAGATCGTCCGCGACCGCATCCGCCGCGCCATGTCGTCGAAGTCGGGCCGGCGGTAATCGCCCCACTCGGTGACGATCGCCAGGCAGTCGGCCCCGTCGAGGGCCTCCATCGCGGTCGCGGCATACGCCAGCCGATCGCCGTAGATCCGGCGGACGTTCTCCACGGCCTCCGGATCGTGGACCGCGACCGTCGCCCCGCCGGCGAGCAGCCGCTCGATCAGGTCGATCGCCGGGGCGTCACGGACGTCGTCCGTCCGCGGCTTGAATGCCAGGCCCCAGACGGCGACCCGCCGGCCGTGCAGGTCGCCGGCGAAATGGGCCGCGATCTTCTCCCCGAGCACCTGCTTCTGGGCGAGATTCGTCTCGTGGACGGCGGCCAGAATCCGCGGCGCCAGCCCGTGATCGCGGGCCATGGCCGCCAGCGCCTGCACGTCCTTGGGGAAGCAGCTGCCGCCATAGCCGGCGCCGGGAAACAGGAAGGCGAAGCCGATCCGGCTGTCGTGGCCGATGCCGCGCCGGACGTCGTCGATGTCGGCCGCCATCCGCTCGCAGAGGTTGGCCACCTCGTTGATGAAGCTGATCTTCGTGGCCAGCAGGGCGTTGGCGACGTACTTCGTCATCTCGGAGCTCTCGGGCGACATCACCAGAAACGGGTTCTCCGTGCGCAGGAACGGGGCATACAGCGCCCGCAGCGAGTCCGCAACGTCGGCCGACCGCACGCCCACCACGACGCGGTCGGGCTTCTGGAAGTCCTCGATCGCCGCGCCTTCCTTGAGAAACTCCGGGTTGCTCGCCACCCGGCAGCCGCGGCCGAGCCGCTGCTCCAGCCGGCGCTCGATCCCGGCGCATGTCCCCACCGGCACCGTGCTCTTGGTGACGACGATCGCCTCCGCCCCGAGGTGCGGGGCGATCGCATCGACGACCGCCCACAGCGACGAGAGGTCGGCCGACCCGTCGGCGGCCGGCGGCGTGCCGACGGCGAGGAACACGATCTCCGCGTCGCGGACGGCGACCGCCGTGTCGGTCGTGAACCGCAGCCGCCCGGCCCGGGCGTTGCGTTCCACCAGTTCCTCGAGCCCCGGCTCGTAGATCGGCACCTCGCCCCGGTTCAGCCGGGCCACCTTGGCGGCGTCGATGTCGAGGCAGGTGACCGCGTTGCCGCTGTCGGAAAGGCAGGTACCCGTCACCAGTCCCACGTAGCCGGTGCCGACGACCGCGACCCTCATGACGGCTCTCCGCCCACCGGCTCGGCGGGCTCCTCCGCGTCGCCGGGTGGCACCGGCACGACGGCGGCCAGCGCGTCGGCATCGTCGAGCCGCATGATCCGCACGCCCTGGGTGTTGCGGCCGATCGACTTGATCTCGGCCACGTTCACCCGCTGGATCTTGCCGCGGGCCGTCATCATCAGCACCTGGTCCTCGTCGCGCACCGCCACGATCGACACCACCTGCCCGTTGCGGGCCGTGGTCTTGATGTCGCGCACGCCCTTGCCGCCGCGGTGCTGGGTGCGGTACCGCATGCCGCTGGAGTCACCATCCCCCTCTTCGGCCGCCGTCTCGGACGGCTCCTGTTCCGGCGGCTCCTCGGCCCCGGCCCCCTCGGCCCCCTCGTCGCCGGGCCCCGGCCCCGACACCGGCGTGCCCACCCCGAAGGGCGTCCGCTTGCCGTAGCCGTTCTCGCAGACCGTGAGCAGCGTGGCGGACGGGTCGGCCACCACCATGCCGACGAGCCGATCCCCGGACCCGAGCTTGATGCCCCGGACGCCGCTCGTATCCCGCCCCATCGGCCGGGCGTCCGACTCGGGGAACCGGATCGCCATCCCCTTGGCGGTCGCCAGCACGAGCTCGTCGCCGGGCCTCGTGACCACGGCATCGACCAGCTCGTCCCCCTCGCGGAGCTTGACGGCGATCAGGCCCTTCGTGCGGCGCCGGCGATACTGCTCGAGGGCCGTCTTTTTCACCATGCCGCTGCGGGTGGCGAGCATCAGGCACTGGTCGGGATCCTCGAAGCCCGACACCGAGCGGCAGTCGGCCACCTTCTCGCCGGCCTCGAACTCGAGCAGGTTGACCAGTGCCCTGCCCTTGGCATCGCGGGCCAGTTCCGGCAGCTCGAAGACCCGCATCGAAAACACCTTGCCGAGCGTCGTGAAGACGAGCAGCCAGTCGTGCGTGCTGGCCACGAACAGGTGCTCGATCGGATCCTCCTCGTCGGTCCGCGCGCCGGTCAGTCCCTTGCCGCCCCGCCGCTGGGCCCGGTAGACGTCGGCCGGCGTCCGCTTCACGTAGCCGGCCCGGCTGATCGTGACCACCATCGTGGCCTCGGTGATCAGTTCGGCCATGTCGCGGATGTCGGCCGCCTCGCCGCTGATTTCGGTTCGCCGCGGGTCGCCGTGCTTCGACTCGATCTCGACGAGCTCCGCGCGGATGAGGGCCTTGATGTTGGCCTCGCTGGAGAGGATCCGGCGGAACTCGCCGATCTTGGCGAGCAGCTCGCGGTGCTCGCCGCCGAGCTTCTCCTGCTCGAGATTCACCAGTTGGCCGAGCGTGAGCCGCAGGATCGCGTCGGCCTGCACCGGCGAAAGGCCGTAGCTCTCGGCCGCGCCCCGCTCCTCCTGCAGGACCGCGAAGCCCTCGGCACTGAGGGCCCGCTCCAGGAGCGCGGCAGGCGCCTGGAGCTGGCAGAGCCGCTCCTTGGCCTCGGCCTGCGACTTGGAGCTGCGGATGATGCGGATCACCTCGTCGATGTTGGCCAGGGCGACGAGCAGGCCCTCGAGCGTGTGCTTGCGGCTGCGGGCCTTCTGCAGCAGGTGCTGCGTGCGCCGGCGGATGACCGCCGTGCGGTGCCGGAGGAACTCCTCCAGCATGTTCTTGAAGGACAGGATCCGCGGCTTGCCGTCGACGAGCGCCAGGAAGATGAGCGAGAACGAGGTCTGAAGCGGCGAGAACTGGTAGAGCTGATTGAGCACGACGTCGGGGTCGGCGTCGCGCTTGAGCTCGAGGATCAGCCGGACCGGCTCCTTGAGGTCGCTCTCGTTGCGGATCGCAGAGATGCCCTTGATGCGATCGTCGTTGACGAGTTCCGCGATCTTCTCCTCGATCGCGTCGCGGGTCTGCTGGTAGGGGATCTCGGTGACGACGATCCGGCTGCGGTTCTTGCCGAACTCCTCCACGTGGGCCCGGGCCCGCAGCGTGATCGTGCTCCGGCCGGTGAGGTAGCCGCGGACGAGCGCCTCGCGGCCCATCACGATGCCGCCGGTGGGGAAGTCGGGGCCGGGGACGATCTGCAGCAGTTCGGCCATCGACACCGACGGGTTGTCGATCAGCGCGACGAGCGCCCGGCAGACCTCGTCGAGGTTGTGCGGCGGGATGCTCGTGGCCATGCCCACGGCGATGCCGCCGGCACCGTTGACGAGCAGGTTGGGGAAGCGGCTCGGCAGCACCACGGGCTCGGTGTTGCGCTCATCGTAGCTCGGCACGTAGTCGACCGTGTCGAGGTCGAGGTCGTCGAGCAGGAGCGCCGCAATCGGCGAGAGGCGGGCCTCCGTGTACCGCATCGCCGCCGCCGGCAGGCCGGCGATCGAGCCGAAGTTCCCCTGCTTGTCCACGAGCACGTGCCGCATGTTCCATTCCTGGGCCATGCGGACGAGCGTCGGATAGATCACGCTCTCGCCGTGCGGGTGATAGTTGCCGCTGGTGTCGCCGGAGATCTTGGCGCACTTCACCCGGGCAGCCGTCGGGGAGAGATTCAGGTCGTTCATCGCGACCAGGATCCGGCGCTGGGAGGGCTTGAGGCCGTCGCGGACGTCGGGCAGGGCCCGCGACACGATGACGCTCATCGCGTACGTCAGGTAGCTGTCCTTCAGCTCCTGCTCGATCGGAAGCTCGATGAGCCTGCCGCCGGAGATGTCCCGCAAGGGCTCGCCTGCCGTCGGCTCCTCGGGGGCGCCGGCACCGTCTGCGGGGTTCACGTCGTCTGCCAAAACCGCTGTCTCCGAGGCTGAACCATCCGCCGGAGGACCCCCGCCGGATGCTTGAACATACCCGGCATGCCCCGGGGGTCAACCGGCCCGACAGCACCGCCACGCCCGGGAAATTCCCCGCCTCCGCCCGGCTTGACCCGCGCCGCCGGCCATCCCTATCCTCCCGCCCCCAGTCCGGGCCCGACTGCCTCGCGAGCGTCCCATGAACACCGCCAGATCCCAGGGAATGGTCGTCGCCGTCGTCGCCGCTCTCGTGCTGCTGCCGAACCTCGGCGGCCCGCCCCTGTGGGACGACGACGAGCCGCGGAACGCGGCTTGTTCACTCGCCATGCACGCCGGGGGCGACTGGATCGTGCCCACGTTCAACGGCCGGCTACGGGTCGAGAAGCCGGCGCTCGTCAACTGGCTGCAGCTCGCCGGCTTCGCCATCTTCGGCACCAACGAATGGGGGGCCCGGCTGCCGTCGGCGCTGCTCACGGTCGCCACCTGCCTGCTCGTCTGGCGGATCGGCAGCGGTCTGTTCGGCGCCGCCGCCGGCTGCTGGGCCGGCCTGATCATGGGCACCTGCCTGTGGACGGGCGTCGCCGGCCGGGCCTGCACGCCCGACGCGCCGCTGGTGTTCTGCGCCACGCTCGCGCTCTGGCTGTTCGTGCGCGGCGTGCCGCGGCGCGACGGCCCGGTGGCGATCTCCCGCGGCGCGGCGGCCGCGGTCGGGGCGGCCTGCGGCCTGGCAGTCCTCGCCAAGGGGCCGGTCGGCCTCGGCCTGCCGCTGGCCGCGTTCCTCCTGTTCGCCACCTGGCAGGCGGCCGTCGATCCGGGACGGACCGGGCCGTGGGTCGTCAGGCTGTTCGCCGCCCTCCGCGCCGGTTGGAGCGGCATCCGCGCGGGCACGATCTGCGGCGCGGCCATCGCCGTGGCGGCCCCGTGGTACGCGGCCGTGACCGCCCGCACCGATGGCGAGTGGCTGCGCGGATTCCTTCTCGTGCACAATGTCGGCCGGTTCGCGGCGCCGATGGAAGGCCACTCCGGTTCGACGATCCTTTATTATCCGCTGATTCTCCTCGTCGGCCTGTTTCCCTGGTCGAGCGCGGCCGCCCTCATCGGGCACCATGCCATCCGCACGCTGCGCGAGGATGACGGCGACCGGCGGGCCGGCACGCGGCTGGTCGTGGCCTGGCTGGTGGCCTGGCTCGTGCCCTTCTCGCTGGCGGCCACGAAGCTGCCGGGCTACATCTGGCCCGCCTACCCCGCGGCCGCACTGCTCGGCGGCGGGTTCATCGCCGCCTGGATCTCCCGGCCTGCCGCCGCCATCGACGCCTGGATGCGGGTCGCCTGGACATGCCTTGCCGCCACCGGCATCGCCATCGGTGTCGCGCTGCCGCTCGTCGCCCGCCGGCACGCGCCGGGCGTGGAGTGGCTGGGCTGCGTCGGGGTCGTACCCGTGGTGGGCGCGATGCTGGCCTGGCGCTGCCACTCGCTGCGGTCGCGGATCGCCGCCTCGGCGACGTTCGCGGCCACCGCCTGCCTGACCGTGGGGCTGATCGTGTCGCTGGCGCCGGAGGCGCTCGGACGCCGCGGCGGTCCGCGGCAGTTGCTGGCGGCGACGGCCGCGGGTCGGGCCGCCGGCCCGACCACGATCGGCGCCTATCGCACCCCGCCGAGCATCGCCTTCTACGGCGGCCGACTGGCCGCCGACGGCCGCGTGACCGAGCTCCTCACGCCCGCCGACGTGGCGACGTTCCTGACCGCCAATCCCGACGCCCCGCTCGTGGTCGATGCCCGGTTCGAGCCCCAGGTCGCGCCGCTGCTGCCGGCCGGCTACCGCGTGCTCGGCGCAACCACGGCCCTGCCCGAGTCGCGGCGGCTGCTGCTCATCGGCCGGACACCACGACCGCCGGCGGCCCCCATCGCCGCCACCGCCGCACCCCGACTCCACTGACCGCGGCGCCGCCGCGAACCCCCCGCTCCCCGAGAACCCGTTCCATGCCCCAACGTCGCCTCTCGCTGCTCGTCCTCGTCGCGTCCGCTGCCGCGCTCGTCGTGGGCATGAACCGCACGCCGTTGTGGGACGAGGACGAGCCCCGGTTCGCGGCCATCGCCCGGGCCATGGTCGAGACCGGAGACTGGGTGGTGCCGATCTACAACGACCAGCTCGCCGTGGACAAGCCGGTGCTGATGCACTGGTGCATGGCGGCGGCGATGACGGTCTGCGGGATCAACGAGTTCGCCTGCCGGCTGCCGTCGGTGCTGGCCACGCTGGCGACGGCGCTGGCGCTCCTCCGGGCGGGCAGCCGCTGGCGCGACCCGGCCACCGGCGCGTTGGCCGCGGTCGCCTACGTCGGCTGCCTGCTGGTGGCCATCGAGTCCCATGCCGCCACGCCCGACGCGATTCTCGTCGCGCTCACCGCGTGGGCGACGCTGCTCGCCGTGGAGCCGTTCCTCCCCGAACCGGACGCCGGTCGGCAGGGCGGCGCGCCGCGCCGGCTGTCGGCCGGGCGGGCCATCGGCGTCGGCCTGCTCGCCGGCCTGGCGGTCGTCTGCAAGGGCCCCATCGGGTTCATCGGGCCGCTGGCGGTGATCGGCCCGTGGGTCGTGTGGATGGCCTGGGAGCGACGCCGGTCCGCGGCGCCGGGCGGCCGCGCGCCGTTCCTCGCCACGCTCCTGTCGGCGACGGTCGAGGCGGTCGTCGGCCTGCGGCCGCTGCTGCTCGTCGCCGCCGCGCTGGCCGCCGCGGCCCCGTGGTACGTCGCCGTCGCCATGCGCACCGGCGGTGAGTGGACCGCGGGCTTCTTTCTCGTCCACAACGTCGGCCGGTTCATGGCGCCGATGGAGAAGCATGGCGGGGGGCCGCTGTTCCACCCGCTGACGATGCTCGTCGGATTCTATCCGTGGTCCTGCTTCCTGCCGTTGGCGATCGTGCTCGCGGCCTGGCGGGTCCGGCGCGGCACGACGGACCGGCGCGAGCGGGCGATCCTCGGCCTGCTGCTCGTCTGGCTGGCGGTCTGGGTCGGCGGCTTTTCGGCGGCGGCGACGAAGCTCCCCAACTACGTCCTCCCCGCCTATCCGGCGGCCGCGTTCCTCGTCGCGATCCTGGGCGTCGCGGCGGCCCGGCGGGCGACATCGACGCCGGGCTGGGACCACCCGCGCTGGCTGGCGACAGGGCTCGCCTGTCTGGCGCTCGGGGGCGTCGCCACGGCCGCGACGATCGTCGTGGTCGCGCGGTACGGCCTCCCCGGCGTCGAACCGGCCGCCGTCGTGGGGATCGTGCCGATCGTCGCCGCCGTCGTCGCCGCCCTGCTCGCCCGGCGGAATCCGCAGGCCGCGGTCGCGGCGTTCGCGGCGGCCGCGCTGCTGTTCACGGCCCTCGCCGCCGGCCCCGTCGGCCAACGCCTTGCCGCGGCCAATCCGCTACCCGGCTTCGTGCGCGAGCTGCAGGCCCGCGCCGGTGGATCGACGCGGATCGGCACCTACCTGCTGGCGAGCCCGAACGTCGTCTTCTACTCCAACGGCCACGTGGCCCAGTTCGCGATCGAGGGAGCCGCGGCCGCGGGCCGGTTTCTCCATTCCGGCACCGACGCCGTGCTCCTCGTGCCGGAGGATCGCCACGCCGAGATCGCCCCCACGCTCCCGGCGGGATTCGGGATCGTGGGCCGCGTCCGGCCGGCCTTCCGCCGGCACGACGTGCTCGCGCTCGGCGTGCTGCCGGAGGGAGCGGCGGACCGGACGGCGACCACGCGGGGGACGACACGATGAGCGAACTGCATCCGGCCGACGCGATCCTCCCCTGCAACCCCCGTCCCGTCGCCCGGCGGGCCGGCCGGGGCCTGCTCTCGGTCGTGATCCCCTGCCACAACGAGGGAGACGTGATCGACGCCACCCACGCCCGGCTCGCCCACGTCCTGCCCGGCACCGGGATGGACTTCGAAATCATCTACGTAGACGACGGCAGCCGCGACGCCACGCTCGCCCGGCTGGAGGCGATCGCGGCCCGCGACCCGCGGGTCACCGTGATGGAGCTGGCTCGCAACTTCGGCCAGCAGGCGGCGATGTCGGCCGGCCTCGCTGCGGCCCGGGGGGACGCGGTCGTGATCACCGACGCCGATCTCCAGGATCCGCCCGAGGTGATTCCCGAGATGGTGGCGGCCTGGCGGTCGGGCGTGGACGTGGCCTACGGTCGGCGTCGGTCGCGGGCGGGCGAGACCCGGTTCAAGCTCCTCACGGCGAGCCTGTTCCACCGGCTGTTCGCCAGCCTGATTCCCTACCCGATGCCGGTCGATACGGGCGATTTCAAGCTCATCGACCGGGCCGTGGCCGACGCCGTGAACGCGCTGCCGGAGCGGCGGCGCTACCTGCGCAGCCTCGTGCCCTGGGTCGGCTTTCGGCACGAGCCGGTGTGGTACGACCGCCACGCCCGCGTTGCGGGCACGACCAAGTATTCCCCGTGGAAACTCCTGAAACTCGCCGGCGACGCGCTCGTGCTTTCCTCCGACGCGCCGCTGCGGCTCACCTGGGTGGCCGCCGGCGGGCTCGCGCTGCTCGGCGTGGTGGCGGCCGGCTGGGCGACCGTGTCGGCCGCCACCAGCGCAACGCCGCAGTCAGGCGTGTCGCTCGCAGCCGTGACCGCCGTCATCGGGTGTGTCGCCGCAGTGCAGACCGCGGCCGTGTCGATCGTCGGCGAGTACGTCGTCCGCGGCTACCGCGAGGCGCAGGGCCGGCCGACGTCGGTGGTCAGGCGGACGATCTCCGCGGCCGCCGCCGGTCGCTCCGCTTCCGGCAC
Source organism: Pirellulales bacterium (assembly GCA_044360305.1). Lineage (GTDB taxonomy): Bacteria > Planctomycetota > Planctomycetia > Pirellulales > UBA1268 > QWPN01. The sequence continues at coordinate 10,703 of JBIKKQ010000043.1, read as the reverse complement.
GAAGGCGGCGTAGCGGGACGGCCCCGCCTCACTTCGCCAGTTCGGCCTCGATCGCCTTGACGAGGGCGGCGTCGTCGGGGGCGACCCGGGTCTTAAACCGGCCGATTACCTTGCCGTCCTTGCCGATCAGGAACTTCTCGAAGTTCCACCCCACCTCGCCCGGCGGGTCGGCCGACTCGGTGAGCGCCTTGTAGAGCGGCGCCTTGCCCTGCCCCTTGACCGTGATCTTGGAGAACATTGGGAACGTCACGCCGTAGTCCTTCGTGCAGAAGGAGGCGATCTCCGCGTCGCTCCCCGGCTCCTGGGCGCCGAAATCGTTGGCCGGGAAGCCGAGGATCACGAAGCCCTTGTCCTTGTGAGCCTCGTAGAGCTTCTGCAGTCCCGCGTACTGCGGCGTCGCGCCGCAGCGGCTGGCCACGTTGACGACGAGCACGACCTTCCCCTTGTAGGCCCCGAGGTCGACGGGCTTGCCGTCGATCGACTTCATCTCGCCGACGAGCGGCGTGCCGGTCTCGGCCCGGGCGGCGAGCGCCATCGAGAAGGACGCGACCACGAGACCGGACACGATCAGGGTGCGAAATGCGATCAGTGACATCGACATGGGCCGTTCTCCTTGCTCCGGAAGGGCGAGACACCGTTGCGTGAGATTAAAGACCACTGCAACCGGCTGTCAAAGTTCGGGCCGCCGATCGCCGGCCGGCAGCGGTGTCCAGCGGTCGAACGTCGCCGCCTGGCCCCGGTGCCCGCCGGCGGCATCGACGAGGTTCCAGACGATGGCCCGCTCGATGCGGAACCGGCGGCCGGTGCTGGAGATCCGGACGCCGGAATAGTCGTCCACGAACCCGTCGCGGCGCGTCCGCTCCAGCAGCCGGGCCCGCTCGTCGCGGTGCACCGGCTCGGCGGTGAGCCGGGACGGCGTTCGCACGAGCGCGGCGAAGTCCAGCTCCCAGAGGGCGAGGGCGGCCGCGTTGCCGTAGTTCAGCACGGGATCGGCCTCGGTGCCGTGGGAGACGACGACGAATGGGGCCGCGAACAGCCGGGCCGCCTGCTCGACCGCCGACCCGGAGCGATCGGCCAGCTCGCGGCCGAGCAGTCCCGCGAACGAGTCGAGGAGCAGTTGCACGTGTTCCGCGGTCGCCGCGATCGGCGTCTCCCCCGGCGCTGCCGCGGTGTGGTCGCTGGTCATGGCCCTACACCGGTCCCGCGGCGGCGACGGCCGGCCCGGCCTCGGCGGCGTAGGTGCGGAAGTTATCCTTGAACCGGCCCGCCAGCCGCCGGGCGGCCCCCTCCCAGGCGGCCGCGTCGCCCCACGCCCGCCACGGCACCAGCAGCCGATCCTCGACGCCGCCGACCCGCGTCAGCGCCTCGAGCCCGAACACCGGGTCCCGCTCGACCGGAGCGGCATCCAGGGCGCCGGCGTGAATCGCGTCGATGATCCGGCGGGTCGCCCCGAGGTCGATCCGCCGCCCTACGCCGTAGCCCCCGCCGGTCCAGCCGGTGTTGACGAGCCAGACCCGCGTGCCGTGCCGTTCCAGCTTGGCCGCGAGCAGCCGGGCGTAGACGGCGGGATGGCGGACGAGGAACGCGGCGCTGAAGCAGGCGGAGAAGGCGAGCTGCGGCTCCGACACCCCCATCTCCGTCCCCGCCACCCGGGCGGTGTAGCCGGAGAGGAAGTGGTACATCGCCTGCTCGCGCGACAGCCGGCTCACCGGCGGAAGCACGCCCGACGCGTCGCAGGTCAGGAAGATCACGTTCCGCGGATGGGGACCGACGCAGGGCAGCTTGGCGTTGGCGACGTGCTCGATCGGGTAGGCGGCCCGGGTGTTTTCCGTGATCGCACTGGAGGCGTAGTCCACGACCCGCGTCTCCGGGTCGTAGGCCACGTTCTCCAGCACCGCCCCGAAGCGGATCGCCCGCCAGATCTCCGGCTCGCGGGCCTCGGTCAGGTGGATGCACTTGGCGTAGCAGCCCCCCTCGACGTTGAAGACACCGTCCGAGCCCCAGCCATGCTCGTCGTCGCCGATCAGCCGCCGCCCCGGGTCGGCCGAGAGCGTCGTCTTGCCCGTGCCCGAGAGCCCGAAGAACAGCGCCACCTCCCCCGGGCCGCCCCCCGGCCGGATCGACTCGTTCGCCGAGCAGTGCATCGAGAGCACGCCGCGGGCGGGGAGCAGCCAGTGCATGTAGGTGAACACGCCCTTTTTCATCTCCCCCGCGTACTCGGTGCCGAGGATCACCTGCTCGTGCCGTTCCAGCGACAGGTCGATGCTCGTGCGGCTGGTCATCTGGCTGGTGAACGGGTTGGCGGGAAACTGGCCGGCGTTGTAGATCACGTAGTCCGGGCTGCCGAACCGCTCCAGTTCGTCGAGCGTGGGCCGGATGAGCATGTTCTGCATGTACAGGGCGTGGTAGGCCCGGCTGCAGAGCACGCGGACCTTGATCCGGCAGGCCGGATCCCAGCCGGCGTAGCCGTCGCAGACGTAGACCTGGTCGCGGGTGTTGAGGTAGTCGATCGCCCGCTGCCGGTTGCGGAGGAAGGTGTGGTCGTCGATCGGATGGTTGACGGGCCCCCACCAGACGTCGGCCCGCGATTCGGCCGCCTCGACGACGTGCTTGTCGGCCGGGCTGCGGCCGGTCTTCGCGCCGGAGCGGATGGCGATCGCGCCGCTCTCCATGATGGCGGCATGCTCCCGGGACACGGCATCCTCGTAGAGCCGGCCGGGCGCGGCGTTGCGGATCACCGTCGGCACGGTGATCTCATGCGCGGACAGATCGATGGGCAGCGTCATGGGAGGCTCCGGAGGCGGGACCGGCGGCGGGCCGGGCCGGGGGCGGGACGTCGATGGCCGGTGCCGGCGCCGGCACGCGCGGGGCCAGCATCCCGCGGACGGCGAATGCGAGGGCGACGGCGAGCACCAGCCCGCCGAGGCCGGCGAACAGACCGCCCCACGGGCTCGACCGGACCCGGAGCCGGCCGACCGCCTGCCGCAGCCGACGGCTGAACTCCGTCCAGCCCTCGGGGCTCGTCCGGGCGCCGACCGCGACCACGCTCACGCTGCGCATCGAGCCGCGGCCGTCGAGGTGCACCTGGATGCCACGGGACGGCAGGGCCGCCGTTTCCCCGGCCCAGCGGGCGGAGGTGTCGAGACCGGCGACCACCTCGGCCACCACGGGCCGCAGCTGGTCGAGCGTGATGTTGTAGATCACCAGCCGCGGTCGCATGGCGAGGACCGCGGTCGCCACCGCGAGCAGGAAACCCGCGAGCAGGACCGGCACGCCGGCGACGGACGGAATGCCGCCGGCCAGCGGGGCGAGCAGGGCCAGCGGCCCCACCAGCACCAGCCCGGCGACGCCGGCCGCCAGCAGGGCGAAGTCGAAACTGCCCGACAGGGTGCTCGGCCGGCGCCGCAGATGCAGGCCGCCGACGCCGAGCAGGTACAGGCCCAGCGGAACGACGGCCGCCCAGGCGCCGATCGTGGTCGGCAGCCCGGTCATGACCGCCATGCCATCCAGGCGAGAAAGGCGATCCAGAGCAGTTCCGCTGCGCCGACGACGAGCAGGCCGAGCGGCGGGCCGGGAGCGGTTTCTCGGGCAGCGGGCATCGTCGTCTCCTGGCTCACGCCGGATCCAGGGTCAGACCGGATCGGGCACGACGAACTCCAGATCCCGCGAGAAGGCGTCGGCGAAGTCGTAGACCGCGTGGAAATCCTCCAGCTTGTCGGACCGGGTCTTGCGCATCTGGCCGATGTCGATCATGTTGAAGACGATGGCGCCGAAATCGTCGGTCCGCGTGATGCCCCAGGCCTCGAGCACCTTGGGCGCCAGGTAACCGTACTGCTGCAGCCCGTAGAGCCGGGCCGCCTCGCAGAGCTGCTGCCCCGACACGTGCCGCTCGGCATGCCGGGCCCGGCTCCGCCCCCCCTTGCCCCGCGACTTCGTCGGCCGCGGCTCGACGGGCTCGGCGACCGGCTCCAGCTGGTCGGCCGCCGGCTCGGCCCCCAGTCCCAGCGACTCCTGGGCAAACGACAGCGACTCGAGCACGAACAGGTAGGCGTCGAGCGTGTACCGCCGATCCCGCTGGAGAAGTTGGAACAGCGGATGGGACGGATCGACGAGCGGCATCGAGGGCCTCGGCGTGCGGGAGTCCCGGAGTATAGCCCCGCCCATGGCCGCCACGAACGGCCCACGCGGCGCGGGCGGAAAGGACGACGTCAGCGGGGCAGGTTCGCGGGAACCGGCGGCCGCGGTCCGGGTGGGCCCGGGGGACCTGGGGGCGGCTGGCCCTGCTGATCCTCGAGGATGTAGCGGTAGCCGAGCGGCGTGGCGGGCTTGGAGAAATCCCGCAACAGGTCGAGGCCCCGGTCGATGAGACTCGTGGCGGCGTCGAACTGATAGACGTCGCGGTCCTGCCCGCCAGGCTTGTGGATCTGGATGCCGAACGGCATCAGGTCGCGGGCCTGGAGGATCAACTCGACCTTGGAGAAGTTGGCCGCGTCGGCCTGGAACCGCGGCCGGGCCTCCAGCCAGATCTGATCCTTGACGGCCGCCGGCGTGATGATCCGCATCCAGTACCGCTTCTTGAGCGTCTCGGCCTTGGCGCCGAACACGAACGGCAGCGGCCCGTCGCTGATCGCCTTCCCCTGCATCTCGGGAGGGAGCCGCGTCTCGCGGAGTTGTTTCTCGGCATGGCGAAACTCGTAAATGCTGGCACCGTTGCAGACCCAGTGCTCGCCCGCCTCCCCCGCCCGAAGCTCGTACCGGCCCGCCTGCTGGTTCCACTGCTTGGTTTCCCGGATCCGAAACGAGCCCTTGTCGGGGGCCGCGTACTTCAGGTCCCCCGCGCTCTCCGTGAACTGTTTGCGAAAGCCCTGGGGATCGACGGGACTCCAGGCGTTGTACTCCCACTTGGTGAATCGGCAGGACCAGGTCTTAATGGAAGTGTTGCGGGCCTCCCAGGCGGTGAGCAGCTGGTCGAGCGCGGCCTGTTCCTGCGGTGTCAGGCCGGGGGGCTGTTGCGGCTGTTGCGCCGGCTGCTGCAGTGGTTGCGCCGGCTGCTGGGGCGACTGCGGCGGTTGCACCGGCTGCTGCGGCCGGACCGGCGGCCCGGACGGCTGCTGAGCGGGCCGGAACTGACCGGGCTGTTGGCACCGGGCGTCGCCGGCAGCGAGGCCGCAGCAGACCGCGACGAGGGCGCAGACCGTCCCCGCGGTGGAAGCGCGAAACCGGCACCGGGACGCGGACGGTGATCGCAGGAGGGGCATTGGGGGCTGGCTCCACGGGCGGGCTGGCGGCGGGGAGGGTAGCAGGACCGGCGACGGTGGGCGAGGTCGTTTCCCCCGGCGGCAGCGGGCCCGCCCGGGCCCGGGCGGGCGTTTTTCCGTACAGTAGACCGATTCGTGTCCCTCGCTGAACCGCCGGGAGCCCGCCGCCGCATGCAAGTCGCCGCCTTTTCGATCAAACCCTACGACCGTGAGTTTCTCGCCGCCGCCTCGGCCGGCCTGCCGGTGGACTGGTCGGGGTTCGAGCCGCGGCTCGACCGCGACACGGCCCGGCTCGCCGCCGGCGCGGCCGCGGTCAACTGTTTCGTCAACGACACGCTCGATGCACCGACCCTGGAAAAACTCGCCGACCTCGGCGTCAGGCTCGTGACGCTCCGCTGCGCCGGCTTCAACCAGGTCGATCTGGCCGCGGCAGCCCGGCTCGGGCTGCCCGTCACCCGCGTGCCCGAGTATTCGCCGCACGCCGTGGCCGAGCACACGGTCGGCCTGATGCTGATGCTCGACCGCAAGCTCCACAAGGCCTACAACCGGGTCCGCGAGGGGGATTTTTCGCTCCACGGCCTGCTCGGCTTCGACCTCCACGGCCGGACGGCCGGCGTCGTCGGCACCGGCCGCATCGGCAGCCGCGTGGTGGAGATCCTCCTCGGCTTCGGCTGCCAGGTGCTGGCCCACGATCCCCGGCCCGATCCGGCGCTGGTCGCCCGGGGCGTGCGGTTCGTGCCCCTCGAAGAGCTGCTCGCGACCGCCGACGTCGTCACGCTCCACTGCCCGCTCACGCCGACCAGCCGGCACCTGATCGACGAGCGGGCGATCGCCCGGATGAAGCCGGGCGTGATGCTGATCAACACCGGCCGCGGCGGGCTGATCGACACCCGGGCGGTGATCGCCGGGCTCAAGTCGGGACGGATCGGCCACCTCGGCCTCGACGTCTACGAGGAGGAGGCCGAGTTGTTCTTCGAGGACCGCAGCGACGCGATCATCCGCGACGACGTGTTCATGCGGCTGCTGACGTTTCCGAACGTCGTCGTCACCGCCCACCAGGCGTTCTTCACCCGCAACGCCCTGGAGGCGATCGCCGCCCAGACGGTCCGCAACCTGGTGCACTTCCAGCGCGGCGAGCCCCTCGAGGCCCGCGTCACGGCCTGAGGACGCTCGCTCAGGTTCCCTGCGCCGCCGCCCGCAGTTCCGCCAGTTCCCGGGCGTAGCCCCCGGAGAGGATCGGAAACCGGCACCAGGTCTTGGGGTCGAGGTTCTCGTCGTCGAGGTGATACGACGGCGCGTACCGCTCCCGCTTCCACTGGTTGCGGCTCCAGAGCGTGTAGAACCGCTCCGTCCAGGCCGCCAGCTGGCGGGCATCGTGCCGGGGAAACTCCCCGCGCAGCCGCTGCCAGGACTCGAGCGGGGTCTGCTTGTCGCGGATCGCGAACCGCTCGATGCAGTCGAGCACGTCGTAGGGCATGAGGTCGGCCTCGTCGGTCTGGCCGGCGGCCGGCGGCCGCAGCTCGGCCGTCGGCTGCTGGGCGTTGACCGCGGCCAGCGCGGGCACCGGGCCGGCCCCCTCCGGGCCGGACACCTCCGCCCAGCGCAGCCAGCGCCGCAGGTAGGCCTTGTCGATGCCGGCGATCGGGGCGATGCCCCCCGAGGTGTCGCCGTCCATCGTGGCGTAGCCGACGGCGGCCTCGGAACGATTGCTGGTGGAGAGGAGCAGGCAGCCGCTGACGTTGGCCAGCATCCACACGCCCGGCGAGCGGACCCGGGCCTGGATGTTCTGCAGGGCGACGTCGTCCCGGTCCCAGGAGAGCGGTCTGGCGAGCGCGGCCGCGACCAGGGCCTCGTAGCCGCGGACCAGCGGCTCGACGTCGAATTCGTGGAACCGGGCCCCGAGTTCGGCGGCCAGATCCCGGGCCGCCGCCCGGGTCACCGGACCGGAGTTCGCGGTGGACTGGTAGACGCAGGTCAGGACCGCGGCCACGAGCCGACGGACGGGCTCCGGTCCGGCGGCATCGGCACCGGCAGCGCCCGCCGGCAAACCGAGCCGGCCGCCGACCGCGACCGCGCCCAGTTCCCGCACCGCCAGCCGGATCGCCAGGGCCACCAGGCAGGCGACGGCCGACGAGTCGGCGCCGCCGCTCGCCGAGACCACGAAGCCCCGGGCGCGGCTCTTGCGCATCGAATCGAACAGGCCGAGGGTCACCGCGCGGGCGAACTCCTCCTCCTTGACGTGGCTGCCGTGCTCCCAGCGGTCGCGCCGATCGACGTCGGACCGCTCCACCTCCGGCGGCAGCGCCGGCGGCGCGAACGGAACGACGACGGCGTCGTCGGCCGGCGGGGCGTCGGCCGGCTCGAACACGAGCCGCGACTGCGCCAGCCGCGTCGCGTCCACGTCCACCACCGCGTCGATCGCGGCCCGGTCGGCGAAGGAGAACCGGCGGCCCGCGGCCACGATCCGTCCGCCGGAGGCGATGATCACGCCGCCGTCGTAGATCGCCCGCCCGGCCTCGTTGCCCACGAGGTTGGCGTAGACGTAGGTCGCCGCGCAGGCCCGCGAGCCCTCCTGGACGAAGCGGCGCCGGATCTCGTCCTTGCCGAAGGCGAAGTGGCTGGCCGACGGATTGAGGATCACGTCGATGCCTCGGGCCGCGAGGTCGGCCCCGGGCCGGTCCGCCACCCAGGCGTCCTCGCAGATCTCGAAGCCGATCCGGACGCCGCCGCAGTCGAACCGCAGGTCGCCGATCGGCACCGGCACGCCACCGGCGACCAGCTTCGCCCGCCGGCCGCGCGGCCAGGGGCGGAACCAGCGCGGCTCGTAGTGGATTCCCTCGCCGGCCAGATGCCGCTTGCCGACCAGGCCGGCGAGCCGGCCGTCCACGGCGAGCGCGGCGATGTCGTAGACGCCGCTTTCGAACCGCACCGGGAGTCCGAGGGCCACGATCAGCCCGGCGGTCTCGGGCACGATCTCCTCCAGCACCTGCCAGGCCGTGCGCTGCACGCCGGGGGAGAGGAAGGCATCCTCGCAGCCGTAGCCTGTGATGCACAGCTCCGGCAGGCAGAGGATGGAGACGCCCCGGTCGCGGGCGGCGCCGATCGCCGCCACGATCCGGTCCCGGTTGCCGTCCCAATCGAGCGGCGTCTGGTTGAGGGCGGCGCCGCCGACGCGAATCAGGTGCATGGTGGCGCGGCGCCGGAGGCGGTCAACCCGGCTCCTCGAGATAGGTGTAGCCCCCCAGGCCCTCCTCGTAGAACCTGAGGAACCGGCCGGCCTGGCCATCGCAGATCCGCCCCTCGCGCACCGCCTGCTCGATCGAATCCCGCAGCCGCTGCACGAGATGGCCGGCGTCGAACTCGACGTAGTCGAGCACTTCGCGGACGGTATCCCCCTTGATCACGGCATCCACCACCGCCTCGCCGCGGTCGTCGATGCTGACGTGCACGGCGTTGGTGTCGCCGAACAGGTTGTGGAGGTCGCCGAGGATCTCCTGGTAGGCGCCGATCAGGAAGGCGCCGAGGTAGTAGGGCTCGTTCCGCCAGGCATGGAGCGGCAGCGTCCGCTTGACGTCGCGCCGGTCGATGAACTGGTCGATCTTGCCGTCGGAATCGCAGGTCACGTCGCCCAGCACCGCCGCATGGGTCGGCCGCTCGTCGAGCCGGTGGATCGGCATCACCGGAAACAGCTGCTTGATCGCCCAGCTGTCGGGGATCGACTGGAACAGGGAGAAGTTGCAGAAGTAGGTGTCGGAGAGCGTGGCCTCCAGCCCCTCCAGCTCCTCGGGGACGTACTCCAGGCCGTTCTTCAGCTTGGCGATCCGCCGACAGATCGCCCAGTAGAGGTTCTCGACCGCCGACCGCTGGTCGAGCGGCAGATAGCCGCTGGCGAACAGGTTCATGGCCGTGTCGAGGGCCTGCTGGGCGTCGTGGTAGCTCTCCAGCAGGTTGCGAATATTGATCCCCTGGAAGGTCTCCATCAGGTCGTGGAGCGGCTGCTCGGCGTCGGCCGGCGGCGCGGTCACCTCGCCGCCGCCTCCCTGCTCGGAGACGCCGAGGACCCCGAAGATGAGCATGCTGTGGTAGGCGACGACCGCCCGGCCGCTCTCGGAGACGATCGTGGGGTGCGGCACGCCCGCCTCGTCGCAGGCGTTCTGCACATGGTACACGACGTCGTTGGCGTATTCCTGCAGGCTGTAGTTGACGCTCGACTCGAAGTTGGTCTGCGAGCCGTCGTAATCGACGCCCAGCCCGCCGCCGACGTCTAGGTAGCGGAGCCCGGCCCCGCGCTTCACCAACTCGGTGTAGATCCGCGACGCCTCGTTAAGCGCCCCCTTGATGTGGCGGATGTTGGTGATCTGGCTCCCCTGGTGGAAGTGGAGCAGCTGCAGGCAGTCCTCCATGCCGCGGGCGGCGAGCAGGTCGAGACCCTTGATCAGTTCGCTGGCGGTGAGGCCGAACTTGCTGCGGAAGCCCCCCGACGACTGCCAGCGGCCACTGCCGCGGGTCGCGAGCTTGACCCGCATGCCGATCCGCGGCCGGACGCCGAGCTTCTCCGCGTACTCGAGGATCAGCTGCAGCTCGGAGAACCGCTCCACGACCGGGATGATGTGGCGGCCGATCTTCTGGGCGAGCATCGCCGTCTCGATGAACTCGGCGTCCTTGAAACCGTTGCAGATGATCGGCGTCTCGTTGTCGGCCAGCGCGATCACGGCGAGCAGTTCCGGCTTGCTGCCCGCCTCGAGGCCGAACCGGTAGGGGCGGCCAAACCGCAGCACCTCCTCGACCACCTGCCGCTGCTGGTTGACCTTCACCGGATAGACGCAGCAGTAGTCGCCGCGGTAGCCGTTCTCCTTCATCGCCGTCGCGAAGGCGCCGTGGATCTCGCCCAGCCGGTGCTGGAGGATGTCGGCGAAGCGAAGCAGGATCGGCAGGTCGATGCCCCGGACCTGCAGCCGGTCAACGAGCGCCTTGAGGTCGATGCTCCGGGTCGGATCCTTGTCCGGATGCACGAGCAGGTGGCCGGCGGGGCTGACCGAAAAGTAGCCGTTGCCCCAGCGGGACACCTCGTAGAGCTCCGCGGCATCGGCGGTGCTCCAGTGTTCGACGTCGAGATCGACCGCTGCCATCCAAGCTCCTCGTGACGGGCGCCGCGCGACGCGCTGCCGGACGTCTCTTGAGTGTAGCGTCGGCGGCCGGCGAGGCCATGCCGGCCGGCTAGACGCGGACCCGGGTCCAGTTCGTGCCGCCGAAGATGAGGAGCATCGCCAGGCCGCGGACGGTGAGGTCCGCCGCCATGGCATACCAGGCGCCCACCGCGCCGAGCCCCAGCCCAGGAACCGTGAAGCCGGCCCACGGCAGCGTCACGGCCGGCCAGGCGAGGATCGCCGCCAGCGGCAGGCGGACGAGGATCAGGCCGAGGAAATTGACGATCATCGGCAGTCG
>JBIKKQ010000014.1:0-38146 GCA_044360305.1 Pirellulales bacterium | reverse complement strand
TGGCCCCCGCGCCGCGCAGGCCCCCGGAGAACACCATCAGCAGGGCCAGCGGCGGCTGGGCGCAGGCCACGATCCGCACCAGTTCGGCCGTCAGGGCCGCCACCTCCGGCTGCCGGCCGGCGCCGCCGGTGAACCACGCGGCCAGCGGCCGGGAAAAGCCGAAGAACAGCAGGGCGGCCACCGACATCAGCGCGGTGCAGGCCACGGCCGCCGCCCACACGCTCCCCCGGGCCCGGCGCTCGTCGCGGGCCCCGAGAAACTGGCCGGCGAGGGTCGCCGCCGCGATCTGGAACGCGCTCCCCGGGAGAAAGGCCAGCGACTCGATGGCGATCGCCACCGCGTGGGCCGCCGCATCGACGTTGCCGACCCGGTTGACGATCGAGAGGAAGGTGAGGTGGCAGGCCGAGTTGGCCGCCGCGTCGACGCCCGCCGGCAGCCCCGTCCGCAGCAGCCTGCGCAGGGTGTCGCGGTGCGGTCGCCAGTCGGTCCGGTCCGGCCGCAGACCGGCGGCCGGCCGGGCGAGGAGCAGGCCGACGCAGACCGCCCCGCAGCAGTATCCGGCGAACGTGCCCCACGCCAGCCCGTCCCAGCCCAGCCGGGGGAGGCCGCCGACACCGGCGGCGAGGGCGAAACTCGCGGCCGCGTTCACCAGGTTCACCGTCGTCATCGCCACCAGCCCCGCCGTCATGTCCCCGGCCCCGCGGAGCACCGCCACCCCGACGTGGATCAGCATCATCAGCGGCAGGGCCGGGATCACGATCGCCAGGTAGCGCACGGCGAGGTCGGCGCTCGCCGCCGGTAGCCCGAGTCCACGGACGAAGCCGGGGCCGAACGCGGCGGCGGCCACGAGCCCGGCCGCCGTCAGGACGGCACCGAGCAGGACGGCCTGGGCCGCGAACCGGCGGGCGGCTGCCGGATCCCCGGCGCCGATGCTCCGGGCCACGAGCGCCGTGGCCGCCACCGCGGGCACGGCGAACACCGCCGGCAGGAAGGCGAGGCAGTAGGCCACGAGCCCGACGGCAGCCAGCGGCGCCTCGTCGGCGAACAGGTTGCCGGCCAGCCACTTGTCGGTGAACCCGACCGCGAGCGCGAGGAACTGCTCCCCGAGCACGGGGAGCAGCTGCACGAGCAGCGGCCGGATCGTGCCCGCGTGCCGGGTCACGCCCCCGCCCGCCGCGGAGGGCGTGTCGGGCCGGACGTCGCGGCTCAGGCGAACAGCTCCTTGATCACCTTGCCGGAATTGGCGATCTTCATCGGCCGGCCGTTCTTGGCGGTGAACGTCGTCTCCAGCGACACGCCCAGCGCCTTGAGCACGCTGGCCATCACGTCCTGCGAGGAGTAGGGCTCGCTCACCACCTCGCGGCCGTCGGCGCTCGTTTCGCCGACGACCACGCCGCGCCTGAAGCCGGCCCCGCCCACCGCGACGCTCCAGCTCCGGGCCCAGTGGTCGCGGCCCGCGCCGCCGTTGATCGTCGGCGTGCGGCCGAACTCGCCCATCCAGACGATCGCCGTGTCGTCGAGCATGCCCCGGTCGGCGAGGTCGGCCACCAGGGCCGCCATCGCCTTGTCGAGTTCGGGCAGCTTGCGGTCGCGGAGCGTGGTGAAGATGTCGGCGTGGTTGTCCCAGCCGCCGAGGTCCACCTCCACGAACGGCACACCCATCTCCACGAGCCGGCGGGCCATGAGGCAGCCCCGGCCGAAGCCGGAGTTGCCGTAGGCATCGAGGACCTCCTTCGGCTCCTTGGCCACCTTGAAGGCCTCCATCTGTTTGGTGGTCAGCAGCCTGACGGTCTTCTCGACCACCTTCTGGTGCTCGTCCGCCGAGCCGCCACGCTTGTCGCCGATGAAGCCCTTTTCGATCGTGCCCAGCATCGCCAGCCGCTGCTGGAGCCGGACCGGGTCGATGCCCATGTCGAGGTTGCGGACGTTGCCGTTGGAATCGACGGCGAACGGCGCCCAGCTCATCCCGAGGAATCCCGGCCCGACGCTCCCCCCGCCGACCGACACGAACGGCGGAATCTCCAGGTCGGCAACCTGCTTGGCGAGTTCGTGGGCGATCACCGAGCCATAGCCGGGGTGCTCGACGTTGGGGTTGGGGACGTAGCCGGTGTGCATGTAGTAGCGGCCGCGCATGTGGTCGGCCTCGCGGGTGCTCAGCGAGCGGACGATGGCCATGTGGTGCATCTGCTTGGCCATCAGCGGCATGTGCTCGCAGATCTGCACCCCGTCAGCCGACGTCCCGATCGGCCGAAACGGCCCGCCGGTGGCGGCCCCGGGCTTGAGATCCCAGATGTCGATGGTGCTCGGCCCGCCTCCCATCCAGAGGAGGATCGCCGCCTTGTGCCGCTTGCGCAGGTCGGTGGCGTTGGCCGCCAGCGACTGCGTGAACGTCGCGGCCGGGGCGGCGAGGGCGGCGGCGCCGGCGAGATGGGAGACGAAATGCCGGCGTGACATGCCGGCCGGCACTGCAAACTGCGGAACCATGATCGTCGTCTCCGTGGGGTCGCCGGCCGGCCGGCTCAGTGGTTGATGATGAACTCGTTCGAATTGAGGATCGCCCACCAGACGTCCTGGAGGGCGGCGGTGACGTTGCCTTCGCGGGCCTTGAGGAGGGCGTCGGCGGCCGCGAGCTCCTTCTTGACAGGCTTGCGGGCGAGGGCGGCAAGGTACAGGGCCTCGATCTTCGACTTGGGCGGCTTCGGCCCCGCCGCCACCGTGTCGAGAAACCCGCCCTTCCCCGTCGTCGTGGCCTGCTTGATGAGGTCGCCGTTGAACATCATCAGCACCTGGGGAATCGAGCCGTTGAAGGTCGTCGCCTCGTCCCCCTCGTCGGTGCCGAAGGCGATCACGAACTGCGACATCCACTGATCCTTCTTCTTGGCCGCCTCCTCGGCGGCGCCGCTCGCCCGATCCGCCTGCGTCGCCGTGAGCAGCGACTCGTAGAGCTGCTCGGCCTGCATCTGCCGGAGGTAGAACCGGGAGAACCGCGGCTTCTCGCCGAGGGACGGGTCGTCGGCGGCGTTGCCGCTGCCGACGCGGCTGGAGAGGCCGTAGGCCCGGGAGAGCACGATCCAGCGGACGAGCGCCTTGAGGTCGAACCCGCCCTCCTCGAACCGGGCGGCCAGACCGTCGAGCAGCTCCGGATGCGACGGCGGATTGTGCTCGCCGAGATCGTCCACCGGCCGCGTGAACCCATACCCGAGAAACTGGCCCCAGGTGCGGTTGACGATCGCCCGGGCGAAAAACGGGCTCGTCTTGATGAACTTCGCCAACTCCTGGCGGCGGTGCACGCCGTACGGCGTGCCGTTGTCCAACGTACCCGGAAGGTGGCCGCTCTTGGAGATCTCCCGGCCGTCCACGAACACCGGGTAGGCGACCTTCATCTGGCCGTTGCGCAGCTCGTAGTAGAGTTCGGCCTCCTCCGGGTTGCCCCCCTCGCCCGCCCAATCCTGATCGACGAGTTCGATCCACTGCACGTCCCGCGACCCGTCGAACCTCCGCAGGGCCCGGGTCTGGCGGAAAAACGCATTCAGTTCCCAGAACTGGTTCTGCTTTCCCTTGTTGAACGGATGGTTGTGGCACTGGGTGCACTGCACCTGGAGCCCGAGGAACACCTGGGCGGTCTTGGCCGTGGCCTGCACGGCATTCTCGACCCCCATCTCCTCGAGCTTGCCACTGAGGAAGTTCGTCGCCCCGTTGAATCCCTCGACGTTCTTGCGGTTCGCATTGGCCCCGGTCGCCGTGACCAGTTCCTCCATGAACCGGTCGTAGGGCATGTTCTTGGAGAACGCCCGGCGCAGATACTGCCGCATGCCCGGACGATTGACCTTCTGGTTCTGCACGTCCCGGCCGATCAGCACCGTCGTCCACACGTCCGTCCAGTGACGGGCGTATTCGTCGACGTAGTCATCGCCGAGCAGTCGATCGACGAGCGCCACCCGCTTCGACGGCGAGGTGTCGGCGAGAAACCGCTGCAGTTCCTCGACCGTCGGGATCCGGCCGACGAGGTCGAGGTGCACCCGCCGGCACCATTCGCCGTCGGTGGCCGTGGCGGCCGGCTCGAGCCCCGCATCCTGCCACGCCGCCGCCAGTTGTTCGTCGACGAACTGCACCTGGGGCAGCGATGCGGAGACCGGGTCTTCCCCGGCGGCCGGCATCATGCCGGTCACGGTCAGCAAACAAACGACGACCAGTGCCGACAGCACCGGCCGCGAACCTCGACACGTCAACCGGTCGCGGAGCATTGGACCCTCGCTCGCACGTCCACCGAGCCCTGCCGCCGGGCCACTGCCAAAGTATATGTCGTCGGCGGCCCGGGCGATTATTTCCCGACCACCTGGCCGGCCGCCCCGACCAGCCCATTTACCGGTCGGCTACGATGCCGCGAGGAGGCGAGAATCAGGTGGCGGAGGCCCGTTCGACCCGGGGCGCCGGCGCCGCAGAGGACGCCTCCGCACCGACGAACTCGATGATCGCCCGCGGACCGGCATCGCCCAAACGGGGCGTGGCGAGCTTGAGGATCCGCGTGTAGCCACCGGGCCGGTCCACGAACCGCGGCGCCACCCGTTCGAACAGGATCCGAGCCGCCTGCTTGTCCCCCAGCAGCCGGATCACCCGGCGGCGGGCCTTGACTGCCGGCGCGACAGCCTGGGCCCACTTGGACCACTCGGCGCTCTCCCGCCAACGCTTCCATTCGGCCGACTCGCGGGCCGCACTGGTGGCGAACTGTCGAGCTGCATCGCCGGCCGCCAGACCGTGCTTCGCGATCGTGACGCACCGCTCCACGAGCGGCCGCACCTCCTTGGCCTTGGCCAGGGTCGTGACGATCCGGCCGGCCACCTTGGCCGCACCGATCTCGCCCGCCTCGGTCTCGCGCTCCGTGAGGAGCAGTGCCGACGCGAGGTTGCGAAGCAGAGCCCGTTGATGGGACGGGCTGCGCCCCAGGACGCGGCCCTTACGACGATGACGCATGAATCAGTCCTCCAATTCTCGGCCGGGCCGACCTCGCGGCACCGGCATCCATCACGCTCCGGCCCCAGCCGGGAGCTCCATGCCCAGCCGCAGGCCGACCTCGCGGAGCTTTTCCTCGATCTCTTGGACGGTCACGTCCCCCATGTTCCTCACCTCGCTCAACTCCTCGCGGGTCCGCGAGACGAGATCGCGAAGGCTCTCGATCCCCGCCTCATGCAGACAGTTGGCGGCCCGCAGCGAGAGCCGCAGGTCCGACACCAGCATGCCCAGCCGGCTCTCCAGCGGCGCCTCGACGGCGAACAGGTTCACCGCTGCGGGCAGGCTCACGGACGGCCCCGGCTTGGTGTAGCCCACGAACGGGTTGAGGTGCTTGCGGAGGATTTTGGCCGCCTCCACCAGCGCCATCTCCGGTGTCACGGTGCCATTGGTCCAGATTTCGAGGGCCAGGCGATCGTAGTTGGTCTTCTGGCCGACCCGCGTCTCCTCGACGTCGTACTTGACCCGCGTCACCGGGCTGAACACCGCGTCCACCGGGATGATCCCGATCTCCTGGGACTCCTGGCTGTGCTCGCTGGCGGGGACGTAGCCACGGCCGTTCTCGACCACCATCTCCAACTCGAACGGCACGTCGTCGGTGAGCGTCGCAAGCACGAGATCCTTGTTGATCACCTCGACGGCGTCGTCCCCCTGGATATCGCCGGCGGTGATCGGCCCCCGCGTGGACTTCTCCACCCGCAGCACGCGGGTCGAGTCGCTGTGGTTCTTGACGATCAGGCTCTTGACCGCGAGCACGATGTCGGTGGCGTCCTCAAGCACCCCCTTGATGGTGGTGAATTCATGGAGCGCGCCGGCCAGTTTGATCTGCGTCACGGCGCTGCCCTCGAGACTCGAGAGCAGCACTCGGCGCAGGCTGTTGCCGACCGTCGTGCCAAACCCACGCTCGAACGGCTCGGCAACGAACCGCCCATAGGTTGAGGTCAGGGTCTTCTCGTCGGCAACGACCGAGCCGGGCAATTCCAGACCGCGCCAGCGGATATGCATTCGCTCACTCCTCGAGAGACGGCCGCCTGGCGGCGGCAGTGAAATCGTGTTGTTGGAACCGGTCGGTGCCGCCTGCCGGCACCGCTACTTGGAGCACAATTCGATGATCAGATTCGCCTGAACCGGAATCGACACGTCGTCCGACGCCGGCAGCCGATCGACCCGCCCCTCCGGCACGCCCGCCTCGACCCGCGAGAGGAAATCAGGCACGTCGCGCCGGTGCTCCGCGAGCGCGGCATGCACCAACTGAAGACTCTTCGCCCGGTTCTTGACCCGAACAAGGTCGCCTGCCTTCACCAAATAGCTGGGCACGTCGAGCCGACGCCCGTTGATCGTGATGTGGCCATGCATGACCATCTGCCGAGCAGCCGCCCGCGAGGCCGCAAACCCGAGCCGATGAACGATGTTGTCAAGCCGGCGCTCCAGCAGCGTCATCAGCACCTCGCCCGTGTTTCCCCGGCCACGCTCGGCTCGGGCGAAGTAGGTGCGAAACTGCCGCTCCAGCACGCCGTAATAATGCTTGACCTTCTGCTTTTCCCGCAGATGCAGGCCGTAATCGGTCGGCTTGCTGCGCCGCTTCTGCACCATGCCCGGCGGGGCCGGACGCCGCTCGAAGGCACACTTGGGCGTGTCGCAGCGACTCCCCTTCAAAAACAGTTTCAGGCCGTCGCGACGGCAGAGCCTGCATACCGGCCCAGTGATGCGTCCCATGGTCGTCTTCTCGTTGACTTGGTGTCGTGAAAATTCCCTTGATCAACCCGGCAGCGGCACCGCGGCCGCCAGCCTCACACCCGCCGCTTCTTCGGCGGGCGGCAGCCGTTGTGCGGCAGCGGGGTAATGTCTTCGATGCTTTTGACGTTCATGCCGGCTGCCTGCAGGGCCGTGATCGCGCTTTCGCGACCACTGCCCGGCCCCTGAACCCGGACCTCGAGATCCTTGACCCCGAACTTGGCAGCCTTTTCGGCCGCCTGTTGGGCCGCGCACTGACCGGCGAACGGTGTCCCCTTGCGACTCCCCTTGAAGCCGCATGTTCCACCGCTCGCCCAGCAGAGCGTGTCCCCACGACCGTCGGTGATCGTGACGGTCGTGTTGTTGAAACTGGCATTGATAAAGGCGATGCCCGACGTGACCGTCCGCTTCTTCGCCTTGGCAACTTTCGACATGACTGCTCCCTGGCCACCCGCATGGAGGCAGCGCCGGCCATGTGCCGACGACCTCCGCCGGAGTCAACCGACTACTTGAGATCCTTGACGCCCTTCTTGCCCGCCACCGTTTTCTTCGGCCCCTTCCGGGTCCGCGCGTTGGTTCGCGTTCGCTGACCGCGAACCGGGAGGCCGCGGCGGTGCCGCAGACCTCGATAACTCCCGATGTCCTTGAGCCGGGAGATGTTTTGCGCGAGCTGACGACGCAACTGCCCCTCGACGACATAGTCCTTGTCGAGGAGGGCGGCGAGCCGCGCCAGTTCGTCCTCGTGCAGATCCCGGGCCCGACCCAGCGGATCGACGCCGGCCTTGTGGCAGAGTTCACGAGCCACCCGCTGACCGACCCCGTACAGATACTGCAGCGAATAGATCGTCTTCTTTTCCGACGGAATGTCGACGCCCATCAATCGAGGCATGTGTCCTTCACTTCCGAAATCGAGTCAGGCTTATTGTGAATCAGGCTCTTGAATCCGGCTCGCAACGGTTCCGCGACCACGGCCCAGGCTGGCAGCGACGGACCCGACGCAGCCGCTGCCGCTAACCGTCACCCCTGGCGTTGCTTGTGCCGCGGATCCGCGCAGACGACGAACACGACGCCGCGACGGCGGACAATCTTGCACTTCTCGCACATACGACGAACGCTGGCGCGAACCTTCATGGACAAGTTCGTGGCCCCGGCGGACCACGCCTTTACAGCGGACTTGGGGGGATCATCGGCAAGATCGGGAATATACGATCAGAATTCCCGGTTCACAAGGGGGTGCTCGCAAAACGGCAATTCAGGTCTGCCGGAGCGGAAAATGCGTCCCTCCGGGGTTGTCGGTGGGGCGGGCGCCCCCCCCGCGTCAGGCGGCCGGATTCTCGCCGCCGACGTGCTCCCCAGCCTGCGGCGCCGCGGTCAGCACCGTCGGCCCACCTTCCGTGATCGCGATGGTGTGCTCGAAATGGGCGCTCTGCATCCCGTCGACCGTGGCCTGCGTCCAGTGATCGGCCAGCAGCCGCACCTTCTTCGAGCCCATATTCACCATCGGCTCCACGGCGATGACCAGCCCGGGCTCGATCTCGAAGTCATGGTTCTTGCGAAACGCAGGCGTGCAGAAGTTCGGCACCTGTGGATCCTCGTGCATGCTGCGGCCGATGCCGTGGCCGACGAAATTCTCCACCACCGAGAATCCGTGGTCGCGCACGAACTTGGCCATCTCGACGGCAACGTCGCTCCAGCGATTCCGCTGCCCCAGGAGTTGAATGGCGAGCTGGAGGACTCCGGCGGTGCAGGTGAGCAATTTCTTCGCTTCTGGGGCGACCTCGCCCACGGGATGGGTAACGGCCGAATCGCCGCACCAGCCGGCGAGGCTGCAGCCCGTGTCGATGCTCACCACGTCGCCTTCGCGGAGCATACGGTTCCCGGGAATCCCGTGCACCACTTCATCGTTGACCGAGATGCAGCACACCGCCGGGAACGGCGTCTTCCCCGGCACGCCGCGGAACAGCGGCACCGCGCCCTGGGTCTCGAAAAAGCGATCCACAGCGGCGTCGATCTCGCCGGTCGTCACTCCCGGTCGAACCATCGAGCCGGCGACCTGGTGCGCCTGCCAGACGACCAGACCGGCCCGGCGCATGAGACCGATTTCCCGTGCGGAACGCAGATTGATCACGAACTCGTTTCCTCCATGCTGACGGCCCGAGCCCGCCCCGCAACGCGGAGGCGATGGTCGCCGGACCCCATCTCCGGCATCATAGCCGTCCGCAGAAGCCGCTGCACGGCCGGCCCGTCAGCGAATGCGCCCCACCCGGCCGAAGCCGGCCACGGCCCGGCGCACCCGTCCGAAGGTTTCCTCGGCGGTGCCGAGGCCGTCGATGCTCGCCAGCTTTCCCTGACGGGCGTAGTAATCGAGCAACGGCGCGGTCTGGATTTCGAAGCTCTCGATTCGCCGGGCGAACACTTCCGGATCGTCGTCCTCGCGGCCCCGGGCCAGCATCCGGCGTACGAGTTCGTCACGCGGCACCGCGAGTTCGATGACGCCATCCACGCTCATCGCCCGCCGTTCCAGCAGGTCGTCGAGCGTCTCCGCCTGGTGCAGCGTCCGCGGAAAGCCGTCGAGCAGGCAGCCGTCGCGGCAGTCGGCGGCCTCCAGTCTTCGGGTGACCATGCCGACGATGATGTCGTCGGGGACGAGCTGCCCGTTGGCCATGAAGCCGGCCGCCTGCAGCCCCTCGGGCGTGCCGGCGCGAACGGCGGTGCGGAGCATCTCACCGGTGGAGAGATGCGGAATCCCCAGAAACTCCACCAGTCGCTGGCACTGCGTCCCCTTGCCGGCGCCCGGCGGTCCGATGAGGATGATCCGCATGGCCGAACCGTACGAGGACAGACGCGAAGGACGAACGTACCGGCGGCGGCCGCGGCCCCGGCCCGCGGAGCTCAGGACTTTTCCAGCAGCCCGCCGTAATTCCGCATCACGAGGTGGCTGTCGATCTTCTGCACGAGGTCGAAGGCGACACTCACCGCGATCAGCAGGCCAGTACCACCGTAAAACCCGGCGATCTGCGCGTTCGTATTGAGCGACGCCCCGACGATCGTCGGAATCACGGCGACGAGCGAGAGGAATCCCGCCCCCACGTACGTGATCCGTTCCATCACCTTCTCCAGGTAGTCGGCCGTCCGCTTGCCCGGCCGATAGCCCGGAATGAACGCGCCGAAGTTCTTGAGGTTGTCGGCCATCTCCTTCGGGTTGAAGGTGATCGCGGTCCAGAAGTAGCAGAAGAAGTAGATCAGCGCGATGTAGCAGAGGTTGTAGAGATACGACTGGCCGCGCTGGAACGACTCGTGGATCGCGTTCAGCAGCGAATTGCCCGGAAACAGCTGGGAGAGCCACTGGAACAGGATCTGGGGAAAGAGCAGCAGCGAACTGGCGAAGATGATTGGCATCACACCGGCCTGGTTGAGCCGCAGCGGCAGGTACTGCTTCGTGCCGCCGTATACCCGCCGCCCGCGGACGTGCTTGGCGCTCTGAGTGGGAATCCGACGCTGGCCCTGGGTCATGAACACGACGCCGGCCACGATGCCGACGAACAGGGCCGCCAGCACGATCAACGTCTCCACCCCCATCTTGCCGCCGCCGCCGCCGAGCTCCCAACTCGTCTCGCTGCCCAGCTGCAGCAGGGCGCTCGGCACGCCGGCGAGGATGCCCGCCATGATCAGCAGGCTGATGCCGTTGCCGATGCCGAATTCGTCGATCTGTTCGCCAAGCCACATCAGGAAGATCGTGCCGGCGGTCATCGTCATCACGGCGACGAACTGCCAGACGAGTGGGAGCCGACCATCGACGAGAAATGAGGGCTGGATCAACGACTGTTCACCCACCCGCTGGGCCGACAGGAAGGCGACGTAGCCCCAACTCTGAACGATGCAGATCAGCACAGTGGCGTAGCGGGTGTACTCGTTGATCTTCTTGCGGCCCGCCTCCCCCTCCTTCGTCAGTCTCTCCAGCGGAGGCCAGACGGTGCCAAGCAACTGGAAGATGATCGACGCGGAGATGTAGGGCATGATCCCGAGGCCGAAGATCGTCGCCTGCGACAACTGGCTCGCGGAGAACACGGCCACGGTCCGCAGCAGGTCGCCGATCCCGCCGGTCTGCTGGGAGAACGCTGTCATCGCCTGGGGATCGACGATCGGCAGCGGCACCTGCCAGCCGACCCGATACACGGCCAGAAGCCCGAGCGTGAGCAGGATCTTTTGCCGCAGTTCCGGAATCGTGAAGATGATGCGGAGTTTCTCGAGCACGGACTGACGCTCCTCTCGGTTGCGGGGCCGCGGGGCCTTGGAACGGCCGCCGGGCCCACCTTACCCGCCAGCCGGCTTTTTCCGCGACACTTTTTTCACGCGACGAACGAGCGGAGCCGGCCCCGGGATCACGGTGCAGGTGCCACCGGCCGCCTCGATCTTCGTACGCGCCTGGGCGCTGAACCGATGGGCCGAGACCCGCAGGGCGTGCCGCAGATCACCCGTTCCGAGGATCTTGATCTGGTCCCAGATGCCCTTGGCGATACCGGCTTCGCGCAACGCCTGCGGCGTCACCTCGGCGCCGGCCGCAAAAGCCTCCTCCAAGGCGCCGACGTTGACGCCCTTGACCATCGGAGCGTGCGCGTTGTGAAACCCGCGCTTGGGGATTCGACGGATGAGCGGCATCCCGCCCCCCTCGAAGATCCCGGCCGCCGACCAGCCGGCCAACTGGCCCTGCCCCTTGTTGCCGCGACCGGCAGTCCGTCCCCGGCCTGAGCCGGGGCCACGGCCGACCCGCAGCCGCTTCGTGTTGCCGTGGATTCCCTGGTTGACGTCGTGAATTTTCATGGTGCCGTCCTTTTTCTCGCGGGCTTTCTCGCAGGCGTCAGAGGGAGACCCCGCGCAGCCGTTCGACCTCCGCCCGAGTCCGCAACTGTTTGAGGGCGGCGAGCGCCGCCTTGACAAGATTGACCGGATTGGTCGATCCATGGGCCTTCGACAGCACGTCGCGGATGCCCGCCGACTCACAGACCGCCCGGACGGCGGCCCCGGCGATGATGCCCGTGCCCGGACCCGCTGGCAGGAGCACGACCTTCGCCGTCTCGTACCGCCCCTCGACCCGGTGGGGGATGGTGCCGGCTTCGACCGGAACCTCGATCAGGTTCTTCATGCCATCCTTGATCGCCTTCTCGACAGCGGGGGGCACCTCGTTGGCCTTGGCGTAGCCGCAGCCGACCTTGCCCCGGCCGTTGCCGACCACCACCAGACCGGCGAAGCTGAACCGGCGGCCACCCTTGACCACGGTGGCGCAGCGCCGCACTTTGACGACCTTTTCCGCAAACTCGCCCGAGCGGGTTTCCTTGCCAGTGGACACTGCTGCCTGCCTCCGATGACGGTGTGACTGTTGCCGAAGCGCCTAAAACTCGAGCCCCGCGGCCCGGGCTGCGTCAGCCAGGGCCGCGACGCGGCCGTGATACCGAAACGCACCGCGGTCGAAGCAGACCTGCTTCACGCCCGCCGCCCGGGCCCGCTCGGCGACGGCCCTGCCGATCGCCTCGGCCGCCTGCTTGTTGCCGCCGAAGCCGACCTCGCCGCGGATCTGCTTGTCCATCGAACTCGCCGAGGCCAGCGTGCGGCCGGTCGCGTCGTCGATGACTTGGGCGTAGATGTGCTTGTGAGTGCGAAACACCGAAAGCCGCGGCCGTTCCGCCGTGCCCCGGATATCGCGGCGCACCCGATGGCGGCGCCGGATTCGTTGCCTCAGGATGGTTCGTGCGTGGTCCATGTCGTGATCCTCGTGCGTGCGGCCCGGTTCCGGACCGTCACTTGGTGACCGCCTTGCCCGCCTTGCGACGGACCTGTTCGTTCTCGTAGCGGATGCCCTTTCCCTTGTAGGGCTCGGGCTTCCGCAGGGCCCGGACCTCGGCGGCGAATTGGCCGACGAGCTGCTTGTCGATGCCCTTGATGTGCACGTGCGTCTGGTCGGGGCAGGTGACGGTCAGGCCGGAGGGAATCTTGACCTGGAGTTCGTTCGCGAAGCCGACACGCAACTGGAGAACGTCCTTCTGCAGTGCCGCCAGATAACCGACGCCGACGATCTCCAGCTTCTTCTCGTACCCCTTCGACACCCCCTCGACCATGTTGGCGGCCAAGGCACGGGTCAGGCCGTGCACCGACCGGGCGAGGCGGCCGTCCGAGGAACGGGCGACCGTGATCAAGCCTGCAGCCGGATCGATCGCGACCGTCACGGCCGGATGCATCCGGTGCTCGAGTTTGCCGAGCGGACCCTCGACCTTGAGCGTGCCGGCCTCGATGGCCGCCTTCACGCCCTTGGGGATCGCAATTGGTGTTTTACCGATTCTGGACATCGCTTCCGACCTTTCCCGCAGCCGCCGCCACGATCACCACAGTTCGCAGAGAACCTCGCCGCCCAGCTTCCGCTGCCGCGCCTCCCGGTCGCTCACCACGCCGCTCGACGTGGAGAGGATCGAGATGCCGAGCCCGCCGAGCACCGGCCGCAGCCGGACCGACCGGCTGTAGACCCGCCGTCCCGGCGAGCTCACCCGGCGAATATGCCGGATCAGACGCTCACCGTTCGGGCCATACTTCAAGTCCATCTGGATCTGCGGCACAGGGGCCGCCTCGACCTCCCGCCAGTCCCAGATAAACCCTTCGCGCTTGAGCACTTCCGCCACGCCACGCTTCACCTTGGAACTCGGCACCTCGACGGTCGGCCGTTCCACGCGAACCGCGTTGCGGATGCGGGTGAGCATGTCGGCGATGGGATCGGTCATCATGTCAGCAGAACCCTCACGTGGACTCCGTCGTACTCGCTAGGCCCGGCCTACCAGCTGGCCTTCTTCACTCCGGGAATACAGCCCTGGTCGGCCAGCTTGCGGAAGCAGATACGGCACATTCCGAACTTGCGATACACCGCCCGCGGACGGCCGCAAAGCATGCAGCGCCGCACGACGCGGGTGGAGAACTTCGGCGGCCGCTTGGCGGCCGCGATCTTTGATTTGCTTGCCATAAGTCGATCCAGTCAGTCCGTGGAACCCGTTCCGGCGTACCGTCGCCGGCCATCCTCCGCACCGCGCCGCTACGCCGCGGCCTCGCCGTCTCCATCCTTCTTCATCGGCAGCCCCATCGCCCGGAGAAACTCCCGGGCATCGTCGTCGGACACCGCCGATGTGACGAGGGTGATGTTCATTCCCTGGGGCCGCGAGAACTTGTCGGGGTTGATCTCCGGAAACACCATCTGCTCGGACAGGCCGAGACTGTAGTTGCCATGGCCGTCGAACGCCGTGCTCGACAGCCCGCGGAAGTCCCGGACCCGCGGCAGGGCCAGCGACACCAGCCGATCGAGAAACTCGTACATCCGCCGCCCACGAAGCGTGACCTTGCAGCCGATCGGCAGGTTCTCACGGAGCTTGAACCCCGACACGGCCGCCTTGGAAAGGGTGGCGATCGGCTTCTGGCCCGTGACCTGGGCGAGGGCGTTCATCGCCTCCTCGAGAAACTTCTTCTCGGTCACCGCGACGCCGACGCCCATGTTGACCACGATCTTCAGCAGCCGCGGGATCGCGTGCGGATTGTCGCGACCGAGCGACTTGACCAGTTGCGGCCGGACCGTGTTGACGTAGTGCTCCCAGAGCCGCGGCACTGCCGCCGGCGCCACCGCCACCGCCTCCGCCTCCTGCTTCACCTTTTTCGCCATCGCCTCAACCCCTTGCCGTTGTTCGTACTCGCCGCCGGGCACCCCCGACGACCTTACCGTTTCATGCACCGCCCGCTGCCGACCGGCTGCGCGGCCGACGCAGGACGCCCAGGTCGGCGTTGCACTTGCGACAAAACCGCACCTTCCCCCCGTCCGTCGCCACCCGGGCACCAAGCCGCGTCGCCTTGCCGCAGGCGGTGCAGACCGCCAGGACATTGGACGCGTCAATCGGAAGTTCCTTGCTCAGCCGCCCACCCTGCGGGTTCTTCTGGCTGCGCTTGATGTGTCGGTACACGCGGTTGACACCCTCGACCACGAGCCGCGGTCCGCAGCCAGCCTTTCCGGGGCGAACGGCGACGACCTTGCCGCGGACTCCGCGGGAGTCCCCAGACCGGACCTCGACGAGATCGCCGGACTTGATCAGCATCACACCACCTCGCTCGCCAGACTGACGATCTTCATGAAATTGCGATCCCGAAGTTCCCGGGCAACCGCCCCGAAGATGCGGGTGCCCTTGGGGTTCTTCTCGTTGTCGATGATCACGCAGGCGTTGGTGTCGAACCGCACGTAACTGCCGTCACTCCGCCGCGACGGCTTCTTGCAGCGGACTACCACCGCCTTCACAACCGCCTTCTTCTTGACGTCGCTCCCGGGAATGACGCTCTTCACGCTGCAGACGATGATGTCGCCCAGCCCCGCAGTGCGCTTCCGGCTGCCACCCAGCACCTTGAAGCACATCACTTCCTTCGCACCGGTGTTGTCCGCGACCACGAGCCGCGTCTGCATCTGGATCATGTTGCCCGTCCTTCAGCCGTGCCAGTCGCTGCGGCCTCTTCGGCCTGGGCGGAGGTCTCCTTGAGCGCCGTCGCCCGGGCCCCGCTGCGCAGCGACGCCAGATCGACGGCCGTGCTCTTGGTCACGACCCGCACCAGTTCCCAACGCTTCAGCCGGCTCCGCGGCCGGCACTCGATGATCTCCACCAGGTCGCCCGGCCCGGACTCCTCCTTCTCGTCGTGGACGTGGCAGATCGTCCGCCGATGCTGGATGCGACCATATTTCTGGTGTCGGACAACCCGCGGGATCTCCACCCGCCGCGTCTTGGCCGCCGCCGCACTGGTCACTGTTCCGGTCTCAACTCGCCTGGGCATTCGTCGCTCTCCGCTTCAGGGCCTGTGCAGCCCCGGCCTGGTCACTTCTCGCTCTGGTTTCCGCCTTTGTTCCCGCTCTTGCTCCGCTTACGATCCGGCCGCCCTCCGGCCCGCCGACCAGGGGCCTGACTCTCGTGCTGCGTCCCGTCCGCAGCAACCGTAGCCGCGTCGGCCACGAGCACGCCACGCTCGGCGAGGATCGTCTGGCAGCGGGCAATGGTCCGCCTGTTCTTGCGCAGGTCCGAGGGCGCGGCGATCTTCTCCGTCTGCGCCTGGATCCGCAACCGAAACAGTTTTTCGGCCGCGTCCTTCCAGACGAGCCGGATCTGCTCGTCCGCCATCTCCCTGAGTTCTCGCACCTTGGTCACGTTTCGTCTTCCTCAGTCGTGTCGCCTGTCCGCCGTCGGCATCCCGCTCACATTGCCCGCCGCTTCACGAACCTCACCCGCAACGGCATCTTGTGCGCCAGCCGCGCCATGCACACCCGGGCCGCCTCCTCGGTCACGCCACCAATTTCGTAGAGGATCATGCCCGGCTTGATGACGGCAGCCCAATACTCCGGCTCACCCTTGCCCTTGCCCATTCGAGTTTCGAGCGGAATCGACGTGATCGACTTGTGAGGGAATACGCGCACGAACAGCCGTCCCTCCGTCCGGAGGTACTGCTGGGCCGCGATACGGCCAGCTTCGATCGTCGCGGCAGGAAGCCAGCCCGGCTGCTCGGCCTGGAGGCCGAAGTCGCCGAACACGACCCGGTTGCCGCGCGAGGCATCACCTCTTATACGACCTCTTTGGCTTTTTCGGTGCTTGACCCTCTTGGGCATCAGCGCCATCGCCAGTCTCCTCGTACATGCCTTGGTTTACCCACACCTGAACCCCGATGTTGCCCTGCGCAGTCGGTGCCTCGCAGAAGCCGTAGTCAATCCGTGCCCGCAGCGTGGACAGCGGCATGGAACCGGCGATCGCCTTTTCGCAGCGCGACATCTCGGCACCGCCGAGCCGTCCCGCCAACTGGATCTTCACCCCGCGGGCGCCGGCGTCCATTGTCGTGTCCAAAGCCCGCTTCAGCGTGCGGCGAAACGCCGCCCGCTTGGTGAGTTGGTCGGCGATGTCCTCGGCGATCAACTGCGCCTGGATCTCGGGACGACCGACCTCCTCGACCTTGAGGTTGACCCGCCGGCCGAGCAGTTCCTGCAGTTCCCCCTGCAGTCTGTCCACTTCCTGCCCCTTGCGACCGATGATCGCGCCCGGACGGGCCGAGTGAAGGATCACCTTGACCTCGTCCCGGGTCCGCTCGATCTCCACCTTGGGGATGGCGGCCGCGCGATACTTCGTCTTGAGGAACTTCCGCACGCGGATGTCCTCCATGAGCAGCTCGCGGAAGTCCTTCTTCGAGGCATACCACCGGCTCTTCCACGGCTCGGTGATGCCTGTGCGAAACCCGACGGGGTGGACTTTTTGACCCATGATCTTTACCTCACTCCGCTTCGGCCACGGCCGCGTTGTCGAGCGCCACCTTGATGTGCGACATCCGGCGTTTGATGCCGAAGGCCATGCCGCGAGCCCGGGGCCGGATTCGCTTGAACATCGGACCCTCGTCCACCCGGGCATCCACAACGACCAGGTCGTCCAGGCCCGACGCCTGCTTCTGCTCCGCATTGCCGAGCGCGCTGCGAATCACCTTCTCCAGCATCCGAGCCCCGCGATGCGGCTGGAAGCGGAGGATGTCGAGGGCCTCATCGGCAAACTTCCCGCGGACGAGGTCCGCGAGGGCCCGCACCTTGCGGGCGCTGATTCGGGCGTATTTGTGACTTGCCTTGTATGCCATGGTTCAACCTCGATCGTCACTCAGGCCGCCCCGGCGGGGCGCGCCGCCTGTCAGCCCTTGCCCCCGGCGGCCGGCGTGGCGGCCTCCTTGACCTTCCCACCGTGACCGCGGAACGTCCGCGTCGGCGCAAACTCTCCGAGCTTGTGCCCGACCATGTCCTCGGTCACAAAGACCTTCACATGCTGCTTGCCGTTATGGACCATGAACGTCAGCCCAATGAACTCCGGCACGATGGTGCAGGAGCGGGACCAGGTTTTGATCGGGTCGCGCTTGCCGGATGAGAGCTGCGCCTCGACCTTCTCGAAGACCCGGGGGTCGATGTAGGGGCCCTTTTTGGAACTGCGTCCCATGTCCTGTTACCTCAGCTTCAGCTGTCCGTAGCGGCGACTCTTGCGGCGCCGCAGGATCGCGGCGCTCGACGGCTTGCGGGGCTTGCGGGTGCCGCCCCCCTTGGCACTCTTGCCAGTGGGGCTGACCGGATGCCTTCCCCCCTTCGTCCGCCCTTCGCCACCGCCGTGCGGATGGTCGATGGGGTTCATCGCGGTGCCGCGGACGTGGGGCCGAATGCCCATCCAGCGAGAGCGACCGGCCTTGCCGAGCCGCACGTTCATGTGTTCGCCGTTCCCGATCGCCCCGATCGTCGCCCGGCAAGCGGCGGGTACGCGACGAATCTCACCGGACGGCAGCGTGAGCTGGGCCCACTGGGCCTCGCGGGCGACGAGCACGGCCGACGACCCCGCCGACCGACACAGCCTGCCGCCCCTGCCTGCCTGGAGCTCGATGTTATGGACCTGCATGCCAAGGGGGATCGCCGACATCGGCAGGCAGTTGCCCACCTCAGGCGGAGCCGATTCACCGCTCGACACGGTGGCTCCGACCTTCAGCCCTTCGGGCGCCAGGATGAACCGCTTCTCGCCGTCCGCATAGCAGACGAGAGCCACGCGACAGGTGCGGTTCGGATCGTACTGGACCGATTGCACCTTCCCTGGAACGCCGTCCTTGTTCCGCCGGAAGTCGATCAGCCGGTAGTGCTGCATGTGACCACCGCCACGGTGCCGGGCGGTGATCTTTCCCTGGTTATTGCGGCCTCCGGTCTTCCGCTTCCGGAGCCTCAGCCCCTTCGGAGCCTCGGCCCCCGGGGTGAGTTCAGCGAAATCGGAGACGCTGGCGCCACGGCGACCGGGGCTCGTCGGATTGTAGGTGCGAATTCCCATGATCGTGATCCCCGCCCGCGGCGGCCTAGAACAGGTTGATCTTGAACTCCGGCTTCAGCGTGACGATCGCCTTCTTCCACGCCTTGGCCGTGGTGCGCCGCATCCGGCTGCGACGCGATTTGCCGACCCGATTTTGGACGGCGACCTTGTCCACGCGAACACTGAACATCTCCTCGACCGCCCGGCGGATGTCCGCCTTGGTGGCGTCGGAAACGACCTCGAACGAATAGGCGTTATGCCGGGTGGCCCGATGCATGCCCTTCTCGGTCACCAGGGGACGTACGATTACCTGATGCGGAGCGAGCCGCGGATTGAGGGCGGGCGACGGGGGGACTGGTACAGCCATCAGCGACTACGCCTCCTTCTTTCCGCCGCGGCGCCCGGCCACCTTCCCGGCAGACTTTCGCGCCGCGGACGCCGCCGACTTCGCAGCGGACCTTGGCTTGGACGCTGACTTGGCGCCCGCCTTGGCCTTGGCTTCGGCACGGAGGGCGTCAATGGCCGCCGTCGTCATCACGATCGACTTCGGCCGGAGAATCGACCAGGCATTGAGATCCGCGACCGGCGACACCGAGACACCCGCGATGTTGCGGGCACTCTTCCAGACGTTGGCGTCGTGCTTGTCGGCCGCGAGCAGCACCGTCTGCTCCCCGAGCCCGAGCGCCGCCAGCATCCGGGCGACGACGGCCGTCTTCGGAGACTCGACCGACAGCCTGTCCAGCAGTTTCACCTCGTCGTCCGCGAGCCGCGACGCCAGCGCCATCCGCGTGGCCGTCTGAAGCGACTTTCGTGGCATCCGCCAGCCGAAATCCCGGGGCCGCTTGGCGAAGATATGACCGCCACCACGACGTGTGCCGCTGCGCCGCGCACCCGCCCGGGCGTTGCCAGTGCCCTTCTGGCGATACAACTTGCGGGTCGAGCCGGCCACCTCGCCGCGGGTCTTGGTCTTCTGCGTGCCCTGCCGCTGATTGGCCTGGTACATGACCACGGCATCGTGAAGCAACTGCTTGCTGACGGAGGGAGCCAGCTCTGCGGGGTCGATCTCGTAGGATCCGACCTGTTTGCCGGACATGTCGTAGACGGCGAGGTTCACTTGCCACCAGCCTTCTTCTTGCCGGCCGGGGCGGCAGCCCCGACCCGCTTGATCTTGTTCGTCTGCATCACGGTCACGAACATCCCGTTCGCACCCGGCACCGCCCCGCGCACCAGCAGCAGGTTCAGCTCCCGGTCGATGCCGACGAGCTTGAGGTTTCGCATCGTGGACTGCTCGTTGCCGTAGCGGCCGGCCATCCGCTTCCCCTTAAAGACACGAGCAGGGGAGGTGTTCATGCTCGTGCCGCCCTGATGGCGATGCACTTTCTTGACGCCGTGGCTGGCACGCTGCCCCTTGAAGCCATGCCGCTTCATGACGCCGGCCGTACCCCGGCCCTTCGTCGTGCCGGTGACGTCCACCGAATCGACGCCGTCGAACAACTCGACCGTCAGCACCTGCCCCACCTGGGCGGATTCGTAGACGCCCCGCAGCTCCTGCACGAACCGCTTCGGCTCGCAGTCCGCCTTGGGAACGGCCTCGCCGACCCGGGCCTTCGACCGCTTGCCGTCGAGCTTGGCAACCTGCCCGCGAACCGAGCGACTGACAAGGCGACGCGGCTTGTCGAGAAACCCGATCTGAATCGCGGCATAGCCGTCGCGATCGGGCGTGCGAACCATGGTCACGGGACAGGGACCGGCTTCGATCACGGTGACGGGAACGACGCCACCGTCCGCGGCGAAAATCTGGGTCATGCCGACTTTGCGGCCCAATAGGCCCTTGCGGCCCGCAGTGTTTTGCGTATTCCCAGCCATTGTTCACCGCCGGCGGGACGCGACACGCGACCGGGCGGCCCGCAAGCCACCCGAACCGCCCGTCAGCCCCGCGATCACGCTCGAAGCCGTCGGCTGCAGGAGCGCCGGAACTCTCGTTCCAGCCTTACCCACAACGCCTTCCAAGCATGCCGTGCCGTGCGCTCCTGTGCAGAGAAATGGGGACGAAACTACCGTGACGACGCCTTGATCTTGATATCCACACCCGCGGGCAGACTGAGTTTGTTCAGCGCCTCGATCGTCTTGGCGGTCGCCTGGACGATGTCGATCACCCGCTTGTGGGTCCGAATCTCGTACTGCTGCCGGGCCTTCTTGTCGATGTGCGGGCTGGAAAGCACGGTGTACCGCTCGATCCGCGTGGGGAGCGGAATCGGACCGTGAACCTCGGAATTTGTCCGCTTCGCCGTATCGACGATCTCCGCGGCGCTCTGGTCGAGCACCACATGGTCGTACGCCTCCATGCGAATCCGAATGATCTCTTGTGTCGGACCGGCCACCGGGCAACTCCAATCAAACCAACGCGCGACGACCAACCGGAATCGAAGTCGGCGGCGGAACCGATCCGCCACCGAGCGGCGTCCGGTGGGCGTGAGCCTCGGTGCCGCAGGGGCGGGCGGCCGGTATCACCCGGCGCCAACCCCTTCCGCAGCACCCCACCCGAAGGGGGTTCGGGGCGTGCCGCGGTCGAGTCGCGAAATCTACGGTCCCATCCTCGGCCTGTCAACAGACTGGAAAAATCGTCGTGAATCAGCCGTTTTCGGCGGGTGCGCTGCGCGGCCGGGGGGCTCCGCTACACGAACGAGGCGGCCGTCTCCGCGGGCGCGGGCCCGTACTTCAGCGGGGCCATCGTGAAGCTCGCCCGCCCCTGGCTGACGCTGCGAACCGCGGCCGAGTAGCCGAACATGCTCGCCAGCGGGGCCTCGGCCGTGAGCACGGTCACCCCGCCGCGGATCTCGGTGGCGGTGATGATCGCCCGGCGCTGCTGGAGGTCGTTGATCACGTCGCCGAGGTGCTCCTCGGGCACGCTCACCTCGACCCGCATCACCGGCTCGAGGAGGGTCGTACCGGCCGCGTCCAGCAGCCGCTCGACCGCCTCTGCCGCCGCCATGCGCACGGCGACCTCGGATGGAAACGGCTCCGGCACCGGGCTTTCCAGCACCACGACCCGCACGCCCCACAACGGGCAGCTCTTCAGCCCGCCGCGCTCGGCGGCCTCGCGGACCGACTGGGTCATGAGCGCGGCGAGGGTCGCGAGCGCGTCGCTCTCGGGAAACCAGCCCTGCTCCACCGTCACCGGCGCCTGCTCCTCGACCGGCTCGGCCCGCAACGTCACGGTGGCGGCGAGGGTCTGTCCCCCCACCTGGCGGTTGATCGACCCGGCGACCTCGACGGCCCGCGAGAGCGTCTCCTTGTAGCTGACCCGCGGCTTGTGGACCCTGCATTTGAGATTGAAATCCCGCTCCAGCCGGTGGCGGATCACCTCCAGGTGCAGCTCCCCCATCCCCGAAATCAGCGTCTGCCCGGTCTCCGCGCTCTCCAGGGCGCGGAAGGTCGGATCCTGCCGCTTCATCATCTCCAGCGTCTCGGCCAGCTTCTTGCGGTCGAGGCTCGTCTCCGGCTCGATCGCCATCGAGATCACCGTCTCGGGAAACTGGATCGTCTCCAGCAGGATCGGCTCGTTGGCGTCGCAGAGCGTGTCGCCGGTGACGCTTCCGCGCGGCCCGATCACGCCCACGATGTCCCCCGCCTCGGCCTTCTCGACCTGCTCGCGCCGGTCGGCCTGGACGTGCCAGATCTGGGCGATGTTCTCCTTCTTCTGCCGGAGCGGGTTCCAGGCCCGGCTGCCCGCCTTGAGCGTCCCCGAGTAGACGCGGACGAAAAACAGGTCGCCATGCTTCTCGGCGACGATCTTGAAGACCAGGCCGCAGAACGGCGCCTGCGGGTCGGCCTTCCGCACGATCGTCGTCGGCTGCTTCTTCGTCGGATCGATCCCCTCCACGGGAGGCACGTCGCCGGGGCTCGGCAGGTACCAGGCGACCGCGTCGAGCACCGGCTGGATGCCGATGCAGTCGAGGGCCGAGCCGGCGAGCACGGGCACGACGTGGCGGGCGATCGTGGCCTGGCGGATCGCGCGGCGCATCACGTCGGCGGGAATCGGGGCCTCCTGCAGCGCCAGTTCGGCGATCTCGTCGGAGACGTCGAACAGGGACGAGACCAGCCGCTCGCGATAGTCGGCGGCGACGGCGGCGACGGCCTCCGGGATCGGCCCCCGGCTGACGGCCGTGAGCGCGGCGCCCCCGGCGAGGGCCTCGTCCTTGGGGGGAAAGGTGAGCAGCTCCATCTCGACGAGGTCGATGATCCCGCGAAACGGATCCTTGACGTGCGGCGGCCCGAGGCCGAGGGGCAGGTGGAGGACGAGCGGCCGGGCTGCCAGCCGCTTCTCGATCTGCGCCACCGTGCCGAGGAAGTCGGCCCCCTCGCGGTCGAGCTTGTTGATCAGGGCGATCCGCGGCACGCCGTACCGGTCGGCCTGCCGCCAGACCGTCTCGCTCTGGGCCTCGACCCCCTCGCGGGCGGAAAACACGACCACCGCCCCGTCGAGCACCCGCAGGCTCCGCTCGACCTCGGCGGTGAAGTCGACGTGTCCCGGCGTGTCGATGAGGTTGACCGTCACGTCCCGCCAGCGGAACGACACCGCCGCCGAGTAGATCGTGATCCCCCGTTCCTGTTCTTCCGGGTCGAAGTCGGTGATGGTGGTGCCGCGGTCCACCTCACCGAGCCGGTGGCTGGTCTGCGTGAAGAACAGCATCCGCTCGGTGAGCGTCGTCTTGCCGGCGTCGATGTGGGCCACGATGCCGATGTTGCGGATCGTGTCGAGGGTGCGGGGCATGGCGGCTACATCCTCTCCACCGTGCCGATCCCGAGCAGCTCGAGCCCCGTGCGCAGGACCCGCCCGGTGAGGTCGCAGAGGGCGAGGCGGCTGTCCCGCTCGGGCCCGGCGGCCTTGAGCACCGGCAGGGCGTCGTAGAACGTCGAGTAACAGCCGGCGAGCTCGAACAGCCAGCCGGTGAGCAGGTTCGGCCGGTAGTCGGCCTCGACGTCCTCGAGCACCTCGGCGAGGCGGACCAGTTCCAGGGCCAGGGCCCGCTCCCGCGGATCGGCGACGAGGACAGTCTGGCAGTCGCTCCGCAGCGACTCCCGGTCGATGCCCCCCCTGGCAAAGATCCCCTCCACGCGGGCCACGGCATACTGCATGTAGGCCGCGGTGTTGCCGGTGAGCTGCAGCATCTTGTCGAAGCTGAAGACGTAGTCGGTGGTCCGGTTCTGGGACAGGTCGGCGTACTTGATCGCGCCGATGCCGACGGTCTCGGCGACGTGCCGCCGATCGGCGTCGTTCAGGCCTGCGCGGGCGTCGTCGCCGGAGCCGACGACCTTCGCCGCCCGCTCCACCCCCTCGTCCAGGAGCGCCTCGAGCCCGACGGTGTCGCCGGCCCGCGTCTTGAACGGCCGGCCGTCCTCGCCGAGCACCGTGCCGAAGCCGACGTGGACGAGGTCGACGTCCGCGATGCCGGGCAGCCCCCGGCGGCGGGCGGTATCGAACACCTGCTCGAAGTGCTCGCTCTGGCGGTGATCCACGACGTACAGGATCCGGTCGGGCTTCCAGCCGCTCCCGGCCGGCTGCGGGGCCAGCCGCCAGCGGATCGTGGCCAGGTCGGTCGTGGCGTAGAGAAACGCCCCGTCGGCCTTGCGGACGAGCAGCGGCGGCGCGTCGTCGCCGCGGAGGAAGACGCCGATCGCCCCGCGGCTCTCCCGGGCGAGTCCCGCGGCCACGAGGTCGTCCACCACGCCCGCCAGCAGCGGCTGGTAAAAGCTCTCGCCCAGCCAGTGGTCGAAGGTCACGTGCAGCCGGGCGTAAATGCGGTCGATTTCGGCCCGGCAGATCGGCATGAACCGCTCCCAGAGGGCCCTGTTCTCCGCGTCGCCGGCGTGGAGTTTCGCCGTCTCGGCGAGCACCTCGCGGCCGGCGTCGGGGTATTTCGCCGCCAGGGCCGCGGCCTCGGGATCGGCGTCCAGTTCCTCCGGCTTCGCGTCGGCCACCTTGCGGACGAGCCGGTAGAGCCGGCCGAGTTCGCCGGTCGGGTCGGCGGCGAAGGCCTCCTCGTCGCGGAACCGCTTCCAGCCCCAGAGGATCATGCCGAACTGCGTGCCCCAGTCACCGAGGTGGTTGTCGGTGATGACGGCGTGCCCGCGGAACCGGAGGATCCGCGCCAGGGCATCGCCGATCACGGTCGAGCGGATGTGGCCGACGTGCATCGGCTTGGCGACGTTCGGCGACGAGAAGTCGATGACGATCGTCTCCGGCGCGGCCACCGGGGGGACGCCGAGCCGGTCGTCACGGACGGCGGCCGTGACCGCGGCGGAGAGGGCCGCATCGCGGACGCGGACGTTGATGAACCCCGGCCCGACGGGATCGCCAGGCGGCTCGAACAGGGCCGCGTAGCCGGGCTGGTCGGCCAGTCGGGCGGCGATCGCCACGGCCAGATCCCGCGGTTTCCGGCCGGCCCGCTTCGCCAGGGCCATGGCCATCGTGCCGGAATAGTCGCCAAACTTCGCATCCGCGGTCTCGCGGACCTGCTCGAGCAGCGCGGGAATGTCGTCCGCCGCGACGGTGAGCGTGCCGTCGGCCGCCAGCCCCTCGATCGCGCCCTGAAACATCCGCCGCAGGGCCGCGCGAAAATTTACGCGGCCCGCCGCCGTGCCGTCGTCGCTCATCGGCCGGCCGCCCCCGCAGGCTCGACGGGGACCGGCGTGGCATCTCCCCACAGGTGCTCGAGGTCCCAATACTCGCGGGCCTCGGCATCGAACAGGTGGACCATGACGTCGCCGTAGTCGAGGATGATCCAGCGACCTTCCTCGTAGCCCTCGCCGCCGCGTTTCCGGTCGTGCAGGTCCTGTTTCACGCCCTTCTCGATCTCGTCGGCCATGGCGTGGAGTTGCCGCCGGCTGGAGCCTGTGGCCACGACGAAGTAGTCGAAGACATCCGTCAGGCCGCGGAGGTCGAGGATGCGGATGTCGGTGCCACGAGTCTCCTCCGCGATGCGCGCGGCAGCCAATGCCAACTGCCGCGCCCGATCGGGCGAGGCCTCGGTGCCGGCTGTGGGCGAATCCTTGCCGGTCGCCGGCGATTGCGTGCGGGCTGGCGTCACGAGGGGCTCTGGATCGGGGAAAGGGACAAAAAATACACCGGTCAGGGCCGCAAATCGGGGCCTGAGACACTCGTAGTCTAGTCGAAACGGACGGCCACCCCAACGGGCCGGAGTTCCGGAGCCGGGCCGGCGGCTGCGCGACGAGCCTTGGAGATTTCGCCTCCACCACGCGAGGATGGTAGAGTCTGGCCCATCCTCTGAGCACATGTCCCGAGTCCCCGCCATGCGAGCCCACGACCTGTTGTCGGTGATGCTCGTCCTCCTCGTCGTTGCCGGCTGCGGCCGCCAGCCGCAGTCCGACACCCCGGTCCGGGCCGCAGCCGGGCCCACGTTCAGCGACCAGGTCGAGGCCGTGCGCCAGGGAACGAGCGACTCGATCATGGTCGCCGACCGGCCGCTGGCCGCGCGGGAGTGGGACCGGCTGCGCGGGCTGACGGGCCTGCGCGAACTCATCCTCCAAGGGGGGGTGGCCGACGACTCGGTCGCCGACGTGCTCGGCTCGCTGACCGGCCTGGAGCGTCTGGTCCTGAGGAAATCGCCCCTTGGCGACGCGGGTTTTCGCGGGCTGACCGGCTGCCGGTCGCTGCGGGATCTCAACGTGCCGACCGCCGCCTGCACAGTCGCGGGCGTGCGGGCGATGTCGGCCCTGCCCGGTCTGCGGAGCCTGCGGCTCGGCGGGCCAGGTTTGCGGGGGCCGGAGGTGGCGAAGGCGCTCGCCACCTTCCCTGCCCTGCGGTCGCTTCACCTGATCGACGTTCCGATCGGGGACGACGGCCTGGCCGCGCTCGCCGGCCTCGCGGGGCTGCGAAACCTGTACCTCGACGGCGCCGGGGTGTCGGACCGGGCGTGGGAGGCGTATTTTGACACGCGTCCGGACGTGCACGTCCACGTCGATCAGAGCCATCACGACCGCGATCCGCACGGAGACCACCCGCGATGAGCCATTCCCGTTCGCCGATCGCGTCGTGCCTGTTGAACCCGCGCAGCGTCTGGCTGGTCGCCGGCCTGCTCGGGGCCGGCCTCCTCACCGGTTCCCGGAGCCTGTCAAACGCCCCGGAACGGGCCATCGGGGCGGCGGCCCTGGCGGCTGCTGCCAACGGCTGGCTCGAGTCGCTCGCCCCGCCGCAGGCGGCCAAGGCCCGGCGGCCGTTCGCCGACCCGCAGCGGACCGACTGGCATTTCGTCCCCAAGTTCGACCGCAAGGGGCTGCCGCTGCGTGACATGACGCCGGCCCAGCAGGACCGGGCACTCGGGCTGCTGCGCGGCGTCCTCTCCGAGGCGGGCTACACCAAGGCGCAGGTGATCATGCACCTGGAGGAACTTCTGCGCGTCCAGGAGGGAAAGAAGGCGAAGAACGTCCGCGATCCGGAGCGGTACTTCTTCACGATCTTCGGCACCCCGTCCGACCGCGAGCCGTGGGGGCTGTCCGTCGAGGGGCATCACCTGTCGTTCAACTTCACGCTCCGCGAGGGCCGCCTCGTCGACAGCACACCGCAGTTTCTCGGCGCCAATCCGGCGACCGTGAAGACCGGCCTTCCCGGCCTGCCGGCGGCGGGCACGCGGATCCTGCGCGACGAGGAGACGCTCGCCTTCGACCTCGTGCAGTCGCTCGACGAGGCCCAGCGGAAGCAGGCCCTGATCGCGGCCGAGCCGCCGGCGGAGATACGCGCGGCCGGTGCACCACAGCCGCCGGCGGATCCCCCGGTCGGCATCCGGCGTGCCGACCTGCGGCCCGAGCAGCAGGCGATCCTGCGCCGGATCGTCGAGGCCTACTGCAGCACGATGGCCGACGAGGTGGCGGCCGAGCGGCTCCGGCTGATCGACGCGGCCGCCGGAGGCTGGGACGCGATCGCGTTCGCCTGGTCGGGGGCGATGAAGCCGGGCGTCGGGCATGGCTACCGGGTCGAGGGACCGACGTTCTCGATCGAGTTCGTCAACGTCCAGCCCGACGCGGAAGGGAATCCGGCCAACCACATCCACTGCGTGTGGCGTGACCGGAGCGGCGATTTCGACCTCCCCGCCCGCTGACTCCGTCACCCGGCGGGCGTGGCACCTCTCGCGCCCCTCGCCCGTGCCACACGGCCCGCTCAGCCCCGCTCGGCGGCGGCGAGAGCGATGCCGGCGAGCACGAGATCGGGGAGTTCGACCGCCCCGGGCAGGGCGTCGCGGACGAGGCCGGCGGAGCCGCCGGTGAGGATCAGGGCCGCGTCCTCCCCCACCGCCTTCCGGGCCTCGGCGACGAGCCGCGCGACGGCACCCCGGATGCCCCAGCCGATGCCGGCGGCGATCGCCGCCTGCGTCGAGCGGCCCGGCATCGCCGGCGGCGGGCCATGGTCGAGGGCGGCCACCTCGGGGAGCCGGCTCGTCCCCTCCGCGAGCGCCCGGGCCATGAGCGCCGGCCCGGGCAGGATGGCCCCGCCGAGAAACGCACCGTCCGGCGCGACGACATCGACCGTGGTGGCGGTGCCACAATCGACGACGATCGCGGCCCTGCCCGGTGCCTTGACGATGCCGGCGGCCGCCGCCGAGGCGAGCCGGTCGATGCCCACCCGATGCGGTTCGTCGAGTTGCACGACGAGCGGCAGGTCGGCATGGCCGATCCGCCGTTGCCGCAGCGGGCGATGCCCCGTGGCCGAGACCTCCGCGACCGCGGCCCCGAGGCGGGCGGCGGCGGTGTCGTTCACGCTGGCCACGAGCAGCAGGGCCGGGCCCGGGGCCACGGCGGCCAGCCAGCGTTCGAGGTTCGTGGGGCGGAAGTCGCGGCTCAGGAGATCCTGCCGACGGTCCACGCGGGGTAGCCTCGCTCCCGCGAGCCCGGCCCGGCCGCGGTCCGCGACGACGGCGAGCTTGATCCGCGTGTTGCCCACGTCGGCGAGGAGCAGCGTTTCGGTCGGCGCATGCATGGGCGTGGTCACCGCGGGCTGTTCCCTGACGCGGGGCGGGCGGCGGACGGCGGGTTTCCGGCGGCCGGGCCGCGCGGCTCGCGGTCCAGTTCCCCGACGGCCGCGCGGACCAGCGTGTCGAGCCCCGCACCGGTAACCGCACTGACGGCGAGCACCTCGCGGCCGATGGCGGCGGCCAGGGCCTCCCGCACCTCCGCGGCCCCGGGAAGTTCGGCCTTGCTCAGGACCACGATCTCGGGCCGGTCGCCGAGCGTCGCGTCGTAGCGGACGAGTTCGTCGCGGATGGCGCGATAGTTGGCCAGTGGTTCGGTGCCGTCGACGGGAAACGGCTCGACGACGTGGACGAGGATCCCCGCCCGCTCGACGTGCCGGAGGAACTCATGCCCGAGGCCGACGCCGGCGTGGGCCCCCTCGATGAGTCCGGGCAGGTCGGCGAGCACGAAGCTCCGGTCGCGGGACACGGCCACGATTCCCAGGATCGGCGCCTTGGTCGTGAACGCGTAGTCGGCGATCTCGGGTCGGGCCCGGGAGAGCCGCGACAGCAGCGTGCTCTTCCCGGCGTTCGGCTTGCCGACGAGGCCGACGTCGGCGATCACCTTGAGTTCGAGGAGCAGCCGGCGGATCTCCCCCTGCTCGCCGGGAGTCGTCTGTCGCGGCGCCCGGTTCGTGGACGACTTGAAGTGCATGTTGCCCCAGCCGCCGGCGCCGCCGCGGGCGGCCACGATCGACTCGCCGGCCGCCGCGAGGTCGCGGAGCACGAGGCCCGAGGCTTCGTCGATCACGACGGTTCCCGGAGGCACGAGGAGCACGAGGTCCTCCGCGTCGCGGCCGCGGCAGTTGGCCGGCCCGCCGCTCGCCCCGGATTCGCCCCGCCACTGCCGCCGATGGGCGAGGGCCGCGAGCGAATCGACGCCCGGTTCCGCCCGGAGGATCACGCTGCCGCCGTTGCCGCCGTCGCCGCCGTCGGGCCCGCCGAACGGGACGTACTTCTCCCGGCGGAAGCTGCACATGCCCCGGCCGCCTTTGCCCGCGACGACGTCAATCCTGACCCGATCGACGAACACGCCGCCACCTCGCGGGAAGCACCGCGCGGCGTCAGGCCGGAGTGCCGGAAACGACGTTCACCCGTCGGCCTTCGCGGTCGAACATCACGACGCCGTCGGCGAGGGCGAAGAGGGTGTAATCGGTGCCCATGCCGACGTTGGAGCCGGGATGAAACTTCGTGCCCACCTGGCGGACCAGGATGTTACCGGCCCGAACCTGTTCGCCGCCGAACCGCTTCACGCCGCGGCGCTGTGCATTTGAGTCGCGACCGTTGCGGCTCGACCCCTGACCCTTCTTATGTGCCATGACCGCTTCCTCACGCTCCGAAACGACGCCCCGACTTCCGGGACTGACGACCATCATACCAGCCGCCGGCACTCCCGGACGGGGGCCGACCAAAACATCCGGATGGCGTCCGTCCCGACAGCCCGGCCTGACGCCGGGGCGGCCCACCGTTACAGGCCTCCGGGGTTGGATTCGTAGCGAAAAACCCAGGTGTGGTCAATGCCCTCGTGCACCGCCCCGGCAGCGGCGTAGACGAGCGGTCCCCGCGGCCCGAGCAGGGCCTCCTGCAGTTGCCGGCGCTTTTCCGCGTCCTTCTCGGCATCGAGGGCCACCTGGGCCATCTCGAATGCCGCGCGGGCGTCGGCAGCGGCGACCAGGCCCGGGTCGAGGCCGCACTCCCGCATCGCCGCCAGGGCCCGGGCGGCGGCGATGTCCTGCACGAACCGTTCGATCCAGCGGCCATCGGCGCCGAAGATCGCCCATTCGCGGGCGAGACGGGCCTGATAGGTGGGGGCGGATTCGAGAGACCGCACGATCGTCGCCAAAGAGGCGAGCGGCCGTTGCCGGACGTCTTCGGGTGTGAGTTTCATCGCTGCCAGCGCCTCGCGTCGCTGGGCTTCGCGGTCTGCGGGCACGTCGCCCGAGGCGCCGGCGACGAGGTCGGTGAACCCCTTCAGGCCGAGGTCGCCACACAGATCGCGGAACAACCTCGAGCGGTCCGCCCCCTTGGGCAGCATCGCCAGTTTCGTGAGCACGGTCTCCAGCGGGAGCAAGCTGCCTACGGCGTCCGCGCCGGCGGGATCGAGCAGGTCGGACCAGGTCAGCCCGAGGCCCTCGATCGCCGCCAGCGGCTGGGCGTTCGCCCCCGCCGTCCGCCCGGCGGCCTCGATCAGCCGGCTGCCGATCGCGATCCGCTCGAACATGCCGGCGTAGCCCACGCTCATCTCGGTCCCCTCGCCCCGGCCGCCGACCCGCGGTCGCCAGAAGTCGAGCCGCAGGCTCTCCAGCGCCTGGTCCATGTGGGCGGCCGGCGGATCGGTGGCCCGGATCTCGGCGTCGCCGGGCCGGCGCCGCCACTGCATCGCATTGGTGAGGCCGCGGACATAGATCGAGAAAAAGTCGATCCGCGGATCGACGTCCTCCCAGATCGCGACACCCCAACGCGACTCGCCCGGCCCGATGTCGGAGGTCACCATGCTGGCGCTGTCGAACAGCTGCTCATTTGCGGGAAACTTCTCCTCGCGGCGAATCGCCGCCAGCGCCGTGGGGACGAGCCGGTCGAGATACGCCCGGTAGCGGATGATGCCGTCGGCATCGACCACCGGCTCGAGGCTCTCGAGCACGAAGTGGGGCACGAAGCGGACCGGCGTCTCGAACGTCTCGAACGGCTGCTTTGGCTTTCCATCTTCGCCGACCACGGCCCGGCGGCCGCCGCTGTTCCGCACCCTGTAGAGGAGATACCAGATCGGCTTGCGACGCATCTTGAGGTCGGCCACCGGCACGTCCACCTCGAGCAGGCGGGGCGACTTGAAGGCGAAC
Source organism: Pirellulales bacterium (assembly GCA_044360305.1). Lineage (GTDB taxonomy): Bacteria > Planctomycetota > Planctomycetia > Pirellulales > UBA1268 > QWPN01. The sequence continues at coordinate 6,685 of JBIKKQ010000014.1, read as the reverse complement.
TCGAGACACCAGACATCGGGCTGGATGACGCGATCTTTCGAACGCTCCACGAACGTGGTGTTGGCCGCCGCCCGTTTCGGCGTCCAGGCCTTGTCCTTCTGGCCGACCGTGACCTCGAGCAGGTCGCCGCGAAGGACGAGATCGTCGGCCGACGCATCGGGCCGGATGACCTTCAGCACGCCTGGGGCCAGCGGCTTGAAGCCCTGCTGAGCGGCGGCGGTTCCCGGCCCCACGAGCAGTCCCGGCAACGCGAGCACCAGCCAAGCCAGGGCGGCCGGCGGCCCCGCCCGCCGTTTGGCTGATCGACCGCTCAGCGCTGACACGGGTCGAATCACCGTCATCCTCACTGCCTCACCGGCCGGCCAGCAGGCCGCCGACCCCTCGATTGTAGAAACCAGACCTGTTTCCACCCGCTTTTTCCCGGAAAAAGCCCTTACAGACTTCCTTGCTTGCCCATCTTCCCCAAGGCACAATCGTGATGCAGCCGTCGCGAGCACCGAAAAGTGGGCTTCTGGCGGCATGGCGTCCGAAGGACACTTCGGAACGCCACGACAGTCCCGGGTGTTCATCGCCATTTTACGGCTCAAACCGTCGATGCTTCGGCAAAACCCGCTTCAGCCGCCCCGACCGTTCTCCCCGATGCCCATCCCGGCGTCCGGTCGGACGACCGCCGCCGGCAGTGAACCGCTGCTCTCGGCCGAGGATTTCGATGCCACGGGCATCCTGCACGGGATCGACCCCTGCGAGTCCCGCTACTGGTGGATGCCGGAACTCTACGGCCCCACGACCGCGGGGCCGGCCGATTCCGCCCCCGGCCGGAAACCGTGACGATCGGCCGGCATCCGGCCACCGCCGGCGCTGGCTACACTGGGGCGACGTGACGAGGGTTCCATGGCCGCTCGTGGCCGCCGTCACGGCCGGAAAACCGCGTGTACCGCCATGCCCGACAGCCTTTCCGACCAGCGATTCCTCGCCATTCGCAGCCTGATCGTCGAGCTCGCCGCCGCACTCGACCGGGTCGAGCGGCATGCCGGCGCCGATGGGCCCGCCGGCGATGCCCGCTGGCACCTGCTCGCCGCGGCCGTCGAGCGGCTCACCCGGGGTGGTCACCGGGTGGACGACATCCAGGGCCTGTTCTCCGACACCTATGACCCGGGCTGGCGGGCCGACGGCGGCCCGCGGCTGGCCGGCTCCCCGAACTGCTGCGACCGGTGATGTCAGCGCGATGAACTACGTCGATCCCCACATCCACATGGTCTCCCGGGTCACCGACGACTACGAGACCCTCGCGCGGATGGGCTGCGTGGCCGTGAGCGAGCCCGCCTTCTGGGCCGGCTTCGACCGGCGCGGTGCCGACGGCTTCCGCGACTACTTCCGGCAGATCACGGAGGTGGAGCCGAAGCGGGCGGCGAACTACGGGATCGCGCACTACTCCTGGCTGTGCATCAACGCCAAGGAGGCGGAGGACGTGCGGCTCGCCCGCGAGGTGATCGCGGCGATCCCCGAGTTTCTCGCGGCCCCCAACGTGCTCGGGATCGGCGAAATCGGCCTCAACAAGAACACCCGCAACGAGGCCACGGTGTTTCTCGAGCAGGTGCAACTCGCCGTCGAGCACGACGAGACGATCCTCATCCACACGCCGCACCTGGCCGACAAGCTCCGCGGCACGCGGATGATCCTCGACATGCTCGCCGATTTCCCCGGTCTCGATCGCGGCCGGGTGGTCATCGACCACGTCGAGGAGCACACGATCCGCCACGCGCTCGACGCCGGCTACTGGGCCGGGATGACCCTGTATCCCGTCACCAAGTGCTCGCCCGAGCGGGCCTGCGACCTCGTCGAGCGGTACGGCGCCGACCGGCTGCTGGTGAACTCCGCCGGCGACTGGGGACCGTCGCGACCGGTGGCCGTCCCGGACTTCATCGTGGCGATGCGGGCCCGCGGCCATGCCGAGTCGCTCATCGAGCGGATCGTGCTCGGCAACCCGCTCGAGCTCTTCTCCCGCTGCCGCCGCTACCGGCCGCCACCGCGGCTGACGGCCGGCCGCTGACGCCCGGACGGAGTGCCTGATGAACTCACGGTTTCGCTCCCGGTCGCTCCGAACCGCGATCGCGGCAGCCCTCGCCGCGGCGTGCGCCCTGCCGCCGTCCGCGGCCGCCCCCCCGTGGCCCGAGTTCCGCGGGCCGACCGGCGACGGCGTGTCGCAGGAACGAAACCTGCCGGTCGAGTGGAGCGAATCGCGAGCCGTCGCCTGGAAGACTGCGATCCCCGGCAAGGCCTGGTCGTCGCCGGTGATCTGGGACGGCAGCGTCTGGCTGACCAACGCCACGCCCGACGGCAGGCGGCTCTCGGCCGTGGCGGTCGAAGCGGACACCGGCCGCGTGATCCGCGACCTCGCCCTCTTCGAGATCGACAAGCCGCAGTTCTGCCACGAGTTCAACAGCCATGCATCGTCGACCCCGGTGATCGAGGAGGGCAGGTTCTACGCCCACTTCGGCAGCGCCGGCACCGCCTGCATCGACACGCGGAGCGGCGCGATCGTCTGGGCGCGGCAGGACCTCCCCTGCGATCACTTTCGCGGCCCGGGGTCCTCGCCGATCCTCGTCGGCGACCTGCTCGTGGTCGCCTTCGACGGATTCGATCAGCAGTACGTCGTCGCGCTCGACAAGCGGACCGGCCGCACGGTGTGGAAGACCGACCGCAACATCGAGTACGGCACGCCCGACGGCGACATGAAGAAGGCCTACGCCACGGCGACCGTGCTCGAGGCGGGAGGCCGGCGGCAGCTGGTCGTGCCGAGCGCCGGTTCGACGATCGCCTACGCCCCGGCGACGGGGCGGGAACTGTGGCGGATCGATCACGGCGGCATGAACGCCTCGGCCCGGCCGCTGTTCGCCCACGGCCTCGTCTACGTCAACACCTCCAGCGGCGGCATGGGGCTGGTGGCCGTCCGGCCCGACGGGGAGGGGAACGTGACCGGCTCGAAGATCGCCTGGAAGGCGACGCAGGGGGCGGGCACGCGGACCTCGCAGCTCGTCGTCGGCGACCGGATTTTCCTTGTCTCCAACGGCGGTGCCGCGTCGCTGCTCGACGTCGCCACCGGCAGGCCCGTCTGGCAGAAGCGGCTCGGCGGCGAGTTCTCCGCGTCGCCGATCCTCGCCGACAGCCGGATCTACGTCAGCAACCAGACGGGCGACACGTTCGTGATCTCGGCCGCCGCCCCCCACGACGTGGTCGCCACCAACACCCTCGACGAGGGCTGCATGGCCTCGCCGGCGGTGTTCGACGGGGCGATCTACCTGCGGACGAAGACCCATCTGTACAAACTGCGGCGCTGATCCCCGGGCGGAGCCGGCGGCCGGCTTGCAGGGCGTCGGGCCTCACCCGAGTGCCGGTTCATTTCGCCGCCGGCCGCGACTCCTCTGGCCCGGGCTCCTCGACCAGTTTGTAGAGCGGCAGGTGCCGGAAGTAGACCTCCAGCATCAATAGCCGCAGCGACGTCGCGTAGATCCGCCCACCCTGACGTTCGTACTCGTCGTGCGGATCCCAGGTGCCGACGTGCGGTCCGTCCTTGATCTGGGTCGAGAGCAGCGTGTCGCTCATTGCCCGGTTCCAACGTTGCCACGGCTCCCCCTGCACGTGGAACAGTGCCTGGGTGCCGTAATACACGTAATAACTGTCGTGCTTTCGCGGCTCCGGCAGATGCCCCATCATGAAATCGACCACGGCGGCGACCTCGGCCGTGTCCCTTTTCCAGCCGAGGTATTGCATGCACAGCAGCCCTTCGGCGGTGATGCCCGGCCGGCCGGGTCCTCGCCCCGCCTCGTAGGCGAACTGGTTGCGGTTCGGGCCGGCGCGACACGTCTCGAGGAACGCCTGCGCTTTCTCCAGAGTCGCGCCGGGCACCGTCAGCCCCGCCATCTGGCCGCTCTTCAGGGCCATCACCTGCCAGCCCACGACCGACAGGTCGCCGGCCTGCTTCGGCCGGTACCGCCAGCCACCCTGGTCGTGCTGGGCGGCGACGATGAAATCGAGCGCCCGTTGGGCCGGTTCCTGCAGCCAGCCCTCGTGGCTCATGCCGAAGGCCTCGCAGACCGCGATCGTGGCCATGGCGTGGGCGTACATCAGACCGTTGCCGGGCTGGCCGACGTCCAGGCAGCCGTCCGGCTTCTGGATGCTGACGAGCCAGCGCAGCCCGCGGGTGACGGTCTCCTGGTAGGGCCCGGCGATGGGGACGTTGCCATCGCCGAGAAACGGCAGCAGAGCCAGCCCGGTCGCGCCGACATCGGACGCGACGGCCCCGCGACCGTCGTACTTTTCGCCGTTGGGGCCGTCGGGGAAAGCGTCGAGTTTCCAGCGGCCATCGGCGTGCTGCACGACCGCCAGCCAGCGGAGTCCCCGGCGTATCGACTCCAGCGTCTCGGCCCGGCCGCCGAAGGCCTCGACCAACTCCCGCTTCGACGTTTCATCGACGACCCGCTGTCGCAGCATCTGCTGCAATCCGATCTGCCCCCCTTCGGCGAGCAGCGTGTCGGCAGCGGGCCGGCGCCGGCCGAGCGCCACCGTCACCCGGGCGGACGGCATGGCGGATCCGCTCTCGGGCCGCCCGCCGATGGCCTTTCCGTCGAGGCTCGCCAGTCGCATGCCCACGCGTTCCTCGCGGGCCGGGGCCGGCGGGCCGCCGGCGAGCGGGGCCGCGGGGGCGGATCGCGCAACCTTGACCTCGATGCCGGCCACTTCCGGCCCGGACCGGGCGGCCGGGGCCGCGGCGACGGCGGCGGTGGGGATGACCTCGGTTTCGGCCACCGACACGTCCGCGACGCGGTCCTGCCGCGGCAGCGAGGCCGGCCTGGCCTTCGGGGCGGGCGTCGCCGGCGCCGGACTGCCGTCGGAGAGCCGGCCGACCGGGTCGGCGACGATCCTCTCCGGCGCTGCCGACGGCTGCGACGCCACAGCCGCGGGGGTGACCGCAACCCGCGGCTCGGACGTCAGCCGGGCCGGCGCCACGCTCTCCCGGACCGCGGCCGGCTCTGCGGGAGCCTGCCGCGCCGCCGGCAGCGGATCGATGGCGACGACGGATTCGGCCAGCATTTGGTCGGCGATCGACTCCCGACGGCCGAGCGCCGGTTGCTCGATCTGCTGCACGACGACGGGATCGGCGTTCGTGACCCGATCCGGAATCGGCTCGCTGTTGAAGGCCGTCGACAGCCGGACCTCGGTCGGCGGCACCAGCGGCGAGGGTGTCGTCGGATCCGGCGCCGCCTGCCGCGTCACGGGCGCCACGGACTCCGACTCGACGGGCTGCTGCGGACCGGCGACCGTCTGGAATGGCTGGGGCGCGACCGAGTCCTCGACGGGATTCGATTCGAGCACCACGTCGGTGGCCACGAACTGCTCGAGTTTCTCCCGGATCCGCTCGGCGACCGTCACGCCCTGGATCGGGACGAGGAACGCCCCCGAGATCAGCAGCAGGTGCACGATCAGCGAGGCGAGAAAAAACACCGGCACGGGGGCGCGGCGTCGGGACACATCCCGGAGGTACCAGACGACGGCCGCGATCAGGCCGCCGAGCAGGGCCAGCAGCGTCAGCCACCACCAGTGGCGGCCGATGGCCTGGAGGTGGCTCGTGCTCCAGACGGTCTCCTCGCAGGTCTCGGCCGCGAGGCTGGAGTAGAGCGCGTACCGCTCGGCCGCGGTCCCGGAACGGTCGCTGCTGAAGACGATGCGGAACCCATCGGACGACAGGGCGGGGTCGTGCTCGTTGGCGGCGGTGTTGATCCCCGCACCGAGGTTCTGGACCGCGGACGCACCGCCGGCGGTGAACCGCACCCGGTAGATGTCGTAATTGCCGGCGGCGCCGCTCGGGTTGGGCCGGTCCGAGACGAAGTACAGGAAGGCGCCGTCGGTGGACAGGGTCGGCTCCCCTTCGTTGCTGCCGGGGAGATTCACGGCCCGCAGGTTCGCGGCGGCCGACCATGCGGCATCCGGTCCCGACCGCTCGGCGACGTGGATGTCGAACCGCTCCAGCGCCACGTCCGCCCGCAGCGTCGCCTGCCAGGGCGCGGCGACGCCCCCCGCCGCCGCGGCCTCGGCGAGCCGCTGCTCCATCCGCGGACTGCGGTTGCTCGCGAAGAACAGCCGACGCCCGTCGGGCGACAGGCACGGGTCGTACTCGTGAGCCGGCGAGTTGACGAGCGGCCCGAGGTTCTCGGGCGTGCCCCAGTCGCGGTCCTCGCGCCGCGAGACGTAGATGTCGTAGCCGCCGAACCCGCCGTCGCGTTCGGAGTAGAGCAGCAGGGTCCGGCCGTCGGGGGAGATGAACGGGCCGTAGTCGCCGCGGCCGCTGTTGATCGCCTCGACCGGCTCGGCCGGCAGCCAGCGGTCACCGTCGAACTCGGCGCGATAGATGTCGGCATCGTGGCCGGGACGCTGGCGGGTGAAGTAGATCGCCCGGCCCCCCTCGGCGAACTGCGGACGGACGAGGCTGTCGGCGGCCGCCAGGTCCTCGGGGCCGGCCGGCAGCGGCTCCGCCGGCCGCCAGGCGATCGTCCGTTGCAAGGGACTCGCAGCCGCCGGCCAGCGGCCCGAGCCGTCGACGAGGACGACCTCCCGCGACCGGCGCGGCAGCAGCCACGCCACCAGCAGGCCCAGACCGATGGCCGCCAGGATCGTCGGCCAACGGCCG
>JBIKKQ010000053.1:0-19687 GCA_044360305.1 Pirellulales bacterium | reverse complement strand
CGGGGGGGAGGTTCTGGCTCTTTCGCCGGCTCCGGGATGGCGGCTGGTTTCTGCATGGGATGTTCGCGTGAGCGACCAAGCGAGGTGGGCATGAACACGACACGATCGGCCGGGCCGCGGTATGCGGAACTGCACTGCACGAGCAACTTTTCCTTTCTTCAGGGGGCATCGCACCCCGAGGAGCTCGTGCAGCGGGCGGCGGAGCTCGGCTACGAGGCGCTGGCGATCACTGACCGGGCCACGCTCGCCGGCATCGTGCGCGCGCACGTGGCGGCCCGGGAGGCTGGGATCAAATTGATCGTCGGCGCGCACCTCGAGCCCTGCGATGCTGCGCCGCTGGTCGTCTGGGCGGCCGACCGCACGGGCTACGCGAACATCTGCCGGCTGCTCACCCGCGGCTATGGCCGGGACGCGGACGGGGGGAGCTGCGCGCTCACCTACGACGACGTCGCCCGGCATTCGGCCGGCCTGCTGGCGGGCGTGCCGCTGGCGGCCATCCCGGGCAGCGCCGGCCGTGACGAACGGCTGCAGGCCGATGTGGTCGAGGGGGTGCAGCACTGGCGTAGCGTGTTCGACGGCCGGATCTGGGCGCTGGCCGAGGTGGCCCTCGAGGGGGACGATGCCGACCGCCTGCGTGCGTTCGGCCGCGTGGCCCGGCTGGCGGGCGTGCCGATCACCGCGGCGGGCGACGTGCGCTACCACGAGCGGTCGCGGCTCCCGCTCCACGACGTGCTTGCGGCCGTGCGGCACGGCGGCACGGTCGATGCGATCCGCGGCCGGCTGCTCGCCAACGGCGAGCGGCACCTGCACGAGCGCGGCCGGATCGCCGCCCGGTTCGCCGCGCTGCCCGGCAGCCTCGAGGCCGCGGTCGAGATCGCCGGCCGCTGCACGTTCTCGCTCGACGAGCTGCACTACGAATATCCCGCGGCGATCGTGCCGCCGGGCCGCACGGCGACCGAGCATCTCGCCGAACTGGCCTGGAACGGCGCCTGCTTGCGGTATGCGGGGAGCATTCCGGACAGGGTTCGCGAGCTCGTTACCCACGAGTTGTCGCTGATCGCGGAGCTCGGCTACGAGGCCTATTTCCTCACGGTCTACGACATCGTGCGATTCGCCCGCAGCCGCGGCATCCTCTGCCAGGGGCGCGGCTCGGCCGCCAACTCGGCCGTCTGCTACTGTCTCGGGATCACGTCGGTCGATCCCGCCCGGATGAGCGTGCTCTTCGAGCGGTTCGTGAGCCGGGAGCGGCGCGAGGCCCCCGACATCGACATCGATTTCGAGCATCGGCGCCGCGAGGAGGTGCTGCAGTACATCTACGCGACCTACGGCCGCAATCGGGCGGCGATGACGGCCGAGGTGATCCGCTACCGGCTGCGCTCGGCCGTCCGCGACGTCGGCAAGGCGGTCGGCCTGGCGCTCGACCGCGTCGATGCCATCGCCCAGGTCCTCGACGCCGGCGACGGCGTCGAGGACCTGCCGCAGCGGCTCGCCGAGGCGGGGCTCGATCCCGCCGAGGCGACCTGCACCCGGCTGACGACGCTCGTCGGCCAGCTCGTCGGTTTTCCCCGGCATCTCGGCCAGCACGTCGGCGGGATGATCATGACGCGGGGCGACCTCTGCGATCTGGTGCCGATCCAGCCGGCGGCGATGGATGGCCGGACGATCGTGCAATGGGACAAGGACGACCTCGACGAACTCGGCATCCTCAAGGTCGATTGCCTGGCGCTCGGCATGCTGTCGGCGATCCACCGGGCCTTCGATCTGGTGGCGGAGGCGGGGGGACCACGGCTCATGCTCCACACGGTGCCCGCCGAGGATCCGGCCGTCTACGACATGATCTCCCGGGCCGACACCGTGGGCGTGTTCCAGATCGAGAGCCGGGCCCAGATGAGCATGCTGCCCCGGCTCCGGCCGCAGTGCTTCTACGATCTCGTCATCGAGGTGGCGATCGTCCGCCCGGGGCCGATCCAGGGAGACATGGTGCATCCCTACCTGCGGCGACGGTGCGGCGACGAGCAGCCGACCTACCCCAACGACGCGATCCGTGCGGTGCTGGAGAAGACGCTCGGGGTGCCGCTGTTCCAGGAGCAGGCGATGCGGCTGGCGGTGGTGGCGGCGGGCTTCACGCCCGGCGAGGCCGACCAGTTGCGGCGGGCGATGGGGGCCTGGCGCCGGCCCGGCGTCATCGACGAGTTTCACCGTCGGCTGGTGGACGGCATGCTCGCCCGGGGGCTGTCCCGCGAATTCGCCGAGCAGGTCTTCAACCAGATCCGCGGTTTCGGCGAATACGGCTTTCCCGAGTCGCACGCCGCGAGCTTCGCCCTGCTGGTCTATGTTTCGGCATGGCTCAAGTGCCACCATCCGGCGGCGTTCACGGCGGCGCTGCTGGGCAGTCAGCCGATGGGGTTTTACGCGCCGGCGCAGCTCGTGCGCGACGCCCGGGCCCACGGCGTGAAGGTGTTGCCGGTGGACGTCAACGCCAGTTGCTGGCATGCGACGCTCGAGGTCTGCGGCGCGGACCCGACCGCGGAGCGGCGCGAGCCGGCGATCCGCCTCGGGCTGGAGCAGGTGCACGGGCTGGGCGTCGGCGTCGGCATGCGAATCGAGGAGGCCCGGCGGCAGGGGCCGTTTCGCCTGCCGCGGGACCTCGCCCTCCGGGCCGGGCTCGACCGCGAGTCGCTGCTGCACCTCGCCCGCGCCGGGGCGCTCGGCTCGCTCGGGCTGAGCCGGCGGCGGGCGGTGTGGGAATCGCTGCAGTGCCTCGATCGGCCGGAACGCCAGCCGCTCTTCGGCGGACTCGCCGACGACGATCTGTCCGCCGAGGACGCGGACGATTTTCTCCCCGGCACGACCGACCGCGAGGAGGTGATCGACGACTACCGCACGGGCGGCCTGTCGCTGGCGGCCCATCCGCTCCAGTTCGAACGCGACTGGCTCGCCGCGCGGGGGGCGATCACGACGGCCGCCGCGGCCGCGGCGCCGGAGGGCAGGCGGGTGGAGGTGGCCGGGATCGTGCTCACGCGGCAGCGGCCCGCGACGGCCAAGGGGCTGATGTTCATGACGATCGAGGACGAGACGGGGGCGGCCAACGTCCTCGTCCGGCCGGACGTCTGGGAGCGGACCGGCCCCGAGGCCCGGCGGGCGGCGGTGCTCATCGTGCATGGCAGGATCCAGCGACGCGGCGCCGTGATCCACGTCATAGCGACCCGGCTCGAGCCCTGCCTGCGTGCGGCGCCGGAGCACGCCGCACTGCCGCGCATGAGCCGCGACTTCCACTGACGGCCGGGCGGGGGCGGTGAACTCCGCCCGGCGACACGCTATGATCCGGCCGCGTGGCGCCGCCCGGCGACACACGCACCCCACCCCGTGCAGGTCGCGGCATGCCCCGGTCCCCGACGCCTCCGTTGACATCGACCGATCTGCCCCTCGGTCCCGCCATCCGTGGCAAGGTGCGCGACTGCTACCGGTTTGCCGGCGATCGCTTCGGCGACGCGCTGTTGATCGTGAGCACCGATCGGGTCAGCGCCTTCGACTGGATCCTGCCGACGCCGATCCCCGACAAGGGCCGGGTGCTGACCGCGATTTCGGTCGCCTGGTTCGATCTGCTGGCGCGGGGGCCGCGGCCGGTCGCCCACCACCTGCTCACGGCCGACGTGGACGAGATGGGACTGCCTGCGGAGATCGATCGCGGGCCGCTCCGCGGCCGGACGATGCTCGTCCGCAGGGCGGAGGTGATTCCCTTCGAGTGCGTCGTCCGCGGCTGGCTCGCCGGGTCGGGCCTCGCCGAGTATCGGGCCGGCGGCACCGTGTGCGGCGTGCCGCTGCCGGCCGGCCTCGGCGCCGGCGACCGGCTGCCGGAGCCGATCTTCACGCCCGCCACCAAGGCCGCCAGCGGGCACGACGAGAACGTTTCCTTCGAGACGATGGCCGCGGGCATCGGCCTCGATCTGGCGACGGAACTGCGGAGTCGCAGCCTCGACGTCTATGCCCGCGGCGCGGCCCACGCCGCCGCCCGCGGCATCGTCGTCGCCGACACGAAGTTCGAGTGGGGCCGGGCCGCGGACGGCGGCCTGCTGCTCGTGGACGAGGTGCTCACTCCGGACAGTTCCCGGTTCTGGCCGGCGGCCGCGGCGGGACACGGGCGGGTTCCCGATTCGTTCGACAAACAGTTCATCCGCGATTGGCTGGAAGCGAGCGGCTGGGACAAGGCGACGCCCCCGCCGCCGCTGCCCGCCGACGTCGTGTCGAAGACCCGCGACAAGTATCTCGAGGCCTGCCGCCTGCTCACCGGCCGCCTGCCGGACGGCGTGGACGCCGCAAAAGCGGTCTAGGGAGCCGCCGGGCGGCGAATTAGAATCGTTCCTTGTCGAGGGCCCGTCGTTCGGCCCGCGCGGTATGGCTGCAGGCGGGCCTCGTGGTCCGGCTGGCGGCTCCCGGTCGCGGCCGATCGGCCGCGTTGGACCCGAACTCCCCTCCCCTGGTCTTCACTGATGCTCCGCTACTGGACCGCAGGCGAATCGCACGGCCCGGCGCTCGTCGCCCTGGTGGACGGCTTCCCCGCCGGACTGACCGTCGATACGGCCGCCATCGACGCCGAGTTGCGCCGCCGGCAGGGCGGGTATGGCCGCGGCGGACGGCAGCGGATCGAGACCGACTCGGTGACGTTCCTGTCCGGGCTCTGGAAGGGCGTGACCCTCGGCAGTCCCCTCGCACTGGAAGTGGTCAATCGCGACGCCAAACTGGAGCGGCTCGACGACGTCGATCGGCCCCGGCCCGGGCACGCGGATCTGGCCGGTTCGATCAAGCACATGGGGGGCGTGCGGGCGGTGCTCGAACGGGCCAGCGCCCGGGAGACGGCCGCCCGCGTCGCCGCCGGCGGCCTCGCCCGGCAACTGCTCGCGGCGTTCGGCATCGAGGTGGTCGGTTGGGTTGCCGAACTCGGCGGCATCGCGCTCGGCAGCCGTGCGGGCTCGGCCGCGGAGCTCCGCGCGGTCCGCGACACGAGCAGCGTCTACTCGCTTCACCCCGACCGCGATCCGGAGGTGACCACGCTCATCGACCGCGTCGGCAAGGAGGGGGACACCCTCGGCGGCGTCGTCGAGGTCCGTGTGGACGGCCTGCCGATCGGGCTCGGCACGCATGCCCAGTGGGATCGCAAGCTCGACGGCCGGCTGGCGCAGGCCGTGATGGCGGTGCAGGCCATCAAGGGAGTCGAGATCGGGCTCGGGTTCGAGGCCGCCCGGCGCCGCGGATCCGAGGTCCACGATCCGATCGTCTTCGATCCAACGCTGCGCGACGGCCCGCAGCTCGGCTTCGCACGGCCGACGAACAACGCCGGCGGTCTCGAGGCCGGGATCACCAACGGGCAGCCGCTGGTGATCCGCGCGGCGATGAAGCCGATCAGCACGCTGCGCAAGCCGCTCGCCTCGGTGAACCTGCGGACGAAGGAGGCCGAGGAGGCCGCCTACGAGCGCAGCGACGTCTGTGCCGTCAGCGCCGCCAGCGTCATCGTCGAGAGCGTCGTGGCCTTCGAGGTCGCGGCGGCGGTCGTGGACAAGTTCGGGGGCGACAGCCTCGAGGAGATGCTGGCCCGCTGGGGGCTGTTTCACGAGATGGCGCGGCGTCGCTGACACGCCGCGGGCGGCCGCGGAGCGGCCGCATCCCGGAGCGACAAGGACGATCCACGGATGTTCATAGCCCGGTCGGTCCGCCGCGTGCGGTTTGCCAGGCTGGTGTTCGTGCTGGCCGGGGTCCTGCCCTGCGTCTGCCTGGCGGCGTGGGCGGTCCACCTGCGGTCCGCCGGTCATCGCGAGTCGCTGCGGGCCCGCTGGCAGCAGGCGGTCGGCCTGCCGCTCGAGGTCGCGGCGGTCGAGCACCTGCGGCCCGGTGTCGTCCGCGTCCACGGCGGCGTGCTCAGGGCCGAGAACGGCGGCTCCCCCCTCCCCCTGCCCGTTCTGGAGGTCGAGGATGCCGCCGGCGAGTTGCGGCTCCGGGTGGCGCGTCTCGATCTCGGCGCCGACGCGGCCGGGCTGCTGGCCGGCCTCGCGGCCGAGTGGCTCGACCGGGAGTCGCGGTTTCCTCGTGACTGCGTGATCGACGTCGGCGAACTGCACTGGGACGTCACCGGGTGGTCGGGGATCGGCCGCGGTTCGGCGGCGGGACGGCTGCGGATCGAGTGTGTCGCCCGTGAAGGCACGCGGGCGATCCGCTGCTCGCTGGCCGCCGCCGACGGCAACGGCCGCCCCTGCGAGATGCGGGTCGTGCGTCTGCCCGTCGCCGCCGACCGGGGAGGCGATGTGCGGTACGAGATCAACGCCGATTGCGGCACGCCCCTGCCGCTGGCAGTCGTGGCCCGGCTGTTTCCGGGCGCGCCGGTGCCCGCGATCGGTTCCGCCGCGGCCGTGAGCGGCACCCTCGAGGCCCGCGCGGATGGCGGTCGGTCGAGCGGCCGGCTCGCGGCCCGCGTGGAACGGGCCGACCTGACCGGCTGCGCGGCGCTGGTTGGCGGGCGTGCCGCAGGCGAGGCTGAAATCGTGGTGCGCCGACTGGACTGGGACGCCGGAAGACTCTCGTTCGCCGAGGCCGAGGTGCTCGCCGGGCCCGGCCAGGTGGGCCGCGGGTTGCTCGATGCGGTCTGCAGGGCTTTTGGGCTTCGGCCCGGTGAGCGGTTGTTCGCGCTGCCCGCCGGCGCGGACCCGCAGTTCGACGCGGCCGGCATGCTCCTGCGGATCGACGGCCGGGGCCTGGAGATTCTCTCGCCGACCCGCTTGCAGGGGGCGGTGGCGGTCGTGGGCGGGCGGCCTCTCGTCGAGCCACCGACCATGATCGTGCCGCTCGGCCGACTGGCCGACTGGCTGGCCGGTCCCGCCGTTGCCGGCCCGCCGACGGGCCGGCCGGGGCGGATCGAGGACCTCCTGCCGAGGGGTTCGGAGGCCGTTCGGCCAGGGCCCCGGGGCGGTTTTTGACACTATTTTGACCTGCTTTCGACCCAAAACCGACCACGGGTCGGTGGCAAAAAAGTCGAAATACGTCAGAGTGTGCCGATTCGCCTTCCCTTTCCCCCTGCGAGGAATCCCCTCCCATGACTCCGCGAACGCACGATCCGCTGCTCGACGCCCCCGCGCCCGAGGCCGCAGCCGACGCGTCCTGGCAGAGGGGTGCCGCCGTCGTCGAGGCCGAGGCGGGTGAATTCGGCCGGTCCGCTGTGCACGACCCGAACGCGGTCGTCGCCGACCGCGCGGCCGAGGGCGGGCAGGAACCGCGCCGCGAGGGGGCGCGGGATCGCTGGAGCGACCTGGACTGGCCGGTCGTGATCTGGATCGGCGGCATCCACCTCGTGGCGCTCGCTGCCCCGTTCTATTTCACCTGGTCGGGGTTCGCGATCTGCATGGTCCTCTACTGGATCACGGGAGGGCTGGGAGTGTGCCTCGGCTACCACCGGCTCCTGACGCACGGCAGTTTCCTCACCTACCCGGCGGTGCGGTTCCTGTTCGCCTTCCTCGGTGGCGTTTCCGGCGAGGGCTCGGCGCTCGACTGGGTCGCCAACCACCGTAAGCACCACGCCTTCAGCGATCAGGACGGTGATCCCCACTCGCCCCGCGACGGCGGCCTCTGGTCGCACATCCTCTGGCTCTTTCCCCGGCATTCGTCCACGGAACTCGCGGCCCACGTCCGGCGTTGGGCGCCCGACCTGGAACGCGACCCCGGCATCCGCTTCCTGCATCGGACGTTCCTGCTCTGGCACTTCCTCATCGGCGCCGGACTGCTCACGGCCGGCTGGCTGCTCTACGGCCGGGACGTGGGGATTTCCTGGCTCCTCTGGGGGCTGGCCGTGCGGATGGTGATCGTGTTCCACGTCACCTGGTTCGTGAACTCGGCAACGCACATGTGGGGCTACCGCAACTACGAGACGACCGACGACTCGCGGAACCTGTGGTGGGTCGGGCTGCTGGCCTTCGGCGAGGGCTGGCACAACAACCACCACGCCTATCAACGCATGGCCCGCCACGGCCATCGATGGTGGGAGGTGGACGTCACGTACTGGGCGATCCTGGTCCTGGAACGGCTCGGGCTCGCCTGGAACGTGGTCCACACGACCGCCGGCCCGGCACGCGGCCGGAAACAGGCCCAAGCCCTGTCGGCCCGCGGCAACTGAGCACCGCTTGCAATTCCCGGGCGGTTCGGTACACTCCGCATCCGAAACCTTTTTCCAAACAATCAAAGCCGCCCGTGGATGGGTGGAGTTCGGCTGATGACGCTTACAAAAGCACGCAAGCAGGAATTGATCGGTGCCCATCGGCGAGGGACTGCCGACACCGGTTCGGCGGAGATTCAGATCGCCCTGTTGACGGGCCGGATCTCCGACCTGACGGAGCACTTCAAGAAGCACTCGAAGGATTTCGCCAGTCGGCGGGGCCTGCTCATGATGGTGAGCCGCCGCCGGAGGCTTCTTGATTATCTGAAGCGCGTCGCGCCGCAGCGGTATCTCGACATCATCAAGCGGCTCGACATCCGCAAGTAACGGGCCGGCCCAACGGCCGGCGGTTGCCAAGGCGGAGTCGATTCGCGGCGTTGATTGGTGCGACCCGAGCGGGCCGCACGGAGAAGGCCGGTCCGGGGTTGGTGCCCCGGTCCATGTGTCGGCAGGCCCGTCGTGTGACGGTGTCGTCGTCGGCTGCAAGCCGCGCGCCGTCCCGGGCTCGAGTGGAAGGAAGGAAACCAGCAGTGAAGCATCGTGTTGAACGCCAAATCGGCGACCAGACTCTCGCCATCGAAACCGGATTTCTCGCCAAGCAGGCGGCGGGCAGCGTGCTCGTCTCGTACGGCGAAACCGTCGTCCTCGTGGCCGCCGCGACCGGCGCGCCCCGACCGGGCATCGACTTCTTCCCCCTGACCTGCGACTACCGGGAGCGCGTCGCCGCCGCCGGCAAGTTCCCCGGCGGCTTCCTCAAGCGCGAGGGCCGGCCGACGCTCAAGGAGACGCTCACCAGCCGCCTCATCGACCGGCCGATCCGGCCGCTGTTTCCCGAGGGCTTCTACGACGAGGTCCAGGTCCAGGCCAACGTCCTCTCCAGCGACCGGCAGAACGACCCCGACGTGCTCGCGATGATCGGCGCGTCGGCGGCCCTGTGCATCTCCCCCCTCCCCTTCCGCGGTCCGCTGGGAAGCGTCCGGCTGGCGCAGATCGACGGCCGGTTCGTCCCCTTCCCCACGCTCGACCAGCTGGAGGAGAGCGACCTCGACCTCGTGGTCTCGGGCAGCCCGACCGCCGTGCTGATGATCGAGGGCTTCGCCCGCGAGATGCCCGAGGATCGGATGCTGCAGGCCCTCGACGAGGCCCACCGCATCATCCGCGTCCTCTGCGAGATGCAGGAGGAGCTGATCCGCAAGGCCGGCAAGCCGAAGAAGGAGTACGTGCTGGCCGACTACTCGGCGCTCCGCGACCGGCTCACCTCGGGCTACCTCGGCGAGCTCAAGGCCGCCAAGGCGATCGCCGGGAAGCAGGAGCGGGGGCAGGCGGTCAAGGCGCTGCGCGAGCGTGCCAAGGCTGCGGTCGCGCCGACCGAGCCGGCCTTCGGGTTTCAGCCGGGGGCCGCTGGCGGCGTCAGCGACGCCGACTTCGCCCACGTCTGGCACGGGCTCGAGGAGCGGGCGGTCCGCGAGCTGATTCTCGAGGGGAAGCGGCCCGACGGCCGCGACTACCGGACGCTGCGGCCGATCCACTGCGAGGTGGACGTGCTGCCCCGCGTGCACGGCTCGTCGATCTTCCAGCGCGGCGAGACGCAGTCGCTGGTCACGATCACGCTCGGCACCGGCAAGGACGAGCAGCGGGTCGACGGCCTGATCGACGAGTACTCGAAGAAGTTCATGCTCGACTACTACTTCCCCTCGTTCTCGGTGGGCGAAGTGCGGCCGATCCGCGGTCCCGGCCGGCGCGAGCTCGGCCACGGGGCGCTCGCGGAGCGCAGCGTGAAGCCGGTGCTGCCCGATCCGGACGTCTTCCCCTACACGATCCGGGTGATCTCCGACATCCTCGAGTCGAACGGCTCGAGCTCGATGGCGTCGGTCTGCGGCGCGACGCTCGGCCTGATGGCCGCCGGCGTGCCGATCAGCCACCCGGTCGCCGGCATCTCGGTGGGCCTCGTGAAGCAGAACGAGCAGCAGTGGGTGCTCCTCACCGACATCATCGGTGACGAGGACCACTACGGCGACATGGACTTCAAGATCGCCGGCTCGCAGAACGGCATCACCGGCATCCAGCTCGACCTCAAGATCGACGGCATCTCACCGGCGATCATCGAGGCCACGCTGCGGCAGTCGCGGGAGGCCCGGCTGGAGATCCTGCGGACCATGCTCTCGGCGATCCGCCGGCCGCGGCCGGAGATCTCCGTGTGGGCACCGCGACTTCTGCGGACCCGCATCGACCCGCAGAAGATCGGCCTGCTCATCGGCCCCGGTGGCAAGACGATCCGTGGCATCCAGGAGATGACCGGCGCCAGCATCGAGGTCGAGGACGACGGCACGGTCACCGTGGCCAGCCACGACGCCGAAGGGGCGATGGCGGCCATGGCCCAGGTCGAGGCCCTCACCGCCTCGATCCAGGTCGGCCGGATCTACGAGGGCCGGGTCACGAGCGTGAAGGACTTCGGTGCGTTCGTCGAACTCGTGCCGGGCAAGGACGGGCTGTGCCACGTCAGCGAGTTGTCGGACGAGTTCGTCAAGAGCGTGGCCGATGTCTGCCGGGTGGGCGACGTCATGCGGGTCAAGGTAATCGCCGTCGATGACCAGGACCGCGTCAAGCTGAGCCGCAAGGCGGTGCTCCGCGAGGCCGCCGCCGGCGGGCAGCCCGCGGAATGACGCCCGGATCGGGGGGCGAGGTCGTTCATGTCGTCCGCCGATGACACGGCCCGGCAACGGGCCGAGACGTACGCGGAATTTGCGGCTCTCGTGGGCGGCCTCGCCCACGAGATCCGCAATCCGCTGTCCACCATCCGGCTGAACATGGAACTGCTGGCCGAGGACTTCGAGAACGCCGATCCGGCGTCGCCGACGAAGCAGCGCGACCGGCGGGCCAAGGCCAAGATCGACCTCGTGCGGCAGGAGTGCGACCGGCTCCAGAAACTGCTCGGTGACTTCCTCGATTTCGCCCGGCAGGAGACGCTGGCCCTCGAGCCGGGCAGCCTCAACGCCGAGGTCGATCAGCTGCTCGACTTCTTCGCGCCGCAGGCGCGGGACGCCGGCGTGGAGGTGGTGCGCTACCTCGATCCGGAACTGGCCGCGGTGCGGCTCGACCGGGAGACGTTCCGGTCGGCGGTCCTGAACCTGCTGCTCAACGCGGTGCAGGCGATGGAGGCCGGCGGTCAGCTCGTGGTTCGGACCCGGCCGTCCGGTCTCGGCGTGGTGCTCGAGCTGATCGACACCGGCCCGGGGATGGACGCGGAGACCCTGGCGAAGGTCTTCCAGGCCTTCTACACCACGAAACAGGGGGGCTCGGGCCTCGGCCTGCCGACGGCCCGCAAGATCATCGAGGCCCACGGGGGGACGATCGACGTCGAGAGCGCCCCCGGCCGCGGCACGAAGGTGGCGATCTGGCTCCCCGCGCCACCGCGGCTGCCGACGGCCGGCCGCGGCTGAGGTGGCCGACGTGGCCGACACGGGCCGACAACTGGACGCGTTCCCGCATCCGCTCGTACCATCGCCAGCATGAATGCTCCAGCGTCCGAACCGGCGTCCGCGGAAGCCGCGGTGCCGATCCGCATCCTCGTGGTGGACAACGACATCGTCCACGCCCGGACCATGGCCGAGGCCCTGGGGAAGCTGGCCGCCGAGGTCACGGTGGCGGGCAGCGGCGCGGAGGGGGCGCGGCGAATCGAACAGGGGGGCTTCGACGTCGTCGTCACCGACCTGATGATGAACGACCTCGGGGGGCTGGAGATCCTCGCCCGGGCCAAGCGGGTCTCGGCCGACACCGAGGTGATCGTGGTCACCGGTCACGGCACGATCCCGTCGGCCGTGCTCGCCATGCAGCAGGGGGCGTTCACCTATCTGCAGAAACCGCTCGACCTCGGGCACCTCCGGGCGGCGGTCGAGAAGGCCTCCGAGGGGGTGCGGCTGCGCCGGCAGAACCTCGAGCTTCACCGGCGGCTCGACGAGAAGTTCGGCTTCGAGGGGGTGGTCGGCTCCAGCCCGCAGATGCTCGCGCTCGTCGAGCGGCTGAGGCGGATCGCCCCCACCGACGCCACGGTCCTGATCCAGGGGGAGACCGGCACCGGCAAGGAACTCGTCGCCCAGGCGATCCATCAGAATAGCCCGCGGAAGGCAAAGCCGTTCGTGGCCCTCAACTGCGCCGCGCTCAGCGAGAACATTCTCGAGAGCGAGCTCTTCGGCCACGTCCGCGGCGCGTTCACCGACGCCTCCGCGGACCGGGTGGGGAAGTTCGAGTTCGCCAACGGCGGCACGCTGTTCCTCGACGAGGTCGGCGACATGCCGTTGGCGACGCAGATCAAGCTCCTCCGCGTGCTGGAGTCCGGGGAGATCACCCGCGTCGGCTCCAACACGCCGCTGCGGGTCAACGTCCGGATCCTGTCCGCGACCAACCGCAACCTCGAGGAGGCGATCGCCAGCGGGGCGTTTCGCAGCGACCTCTACCACCGGCTCAAGGTGGTGACGATCGCGATCCCGACGCTCCGCGAGCGGACGGGCGACATCCCGCTACTCATCGAGCACTTCGTGCGGCAGTTCGCCCGGCGGCACGGCAAGACGATCAAGGGCCTGTCGCTGGCGGCCCGGGTGCGGCTCGGCTCCTTTCCCTGGCCGGGAAACGTCCGCCAGCTGCGGAACGTCATCGAGAGCATGGTGGTGGTGGACGTGGACGAGACCCTCGACGTGGACGACCTCCCGCTCGAGCTCGGCCCCGATTCGGTGGCCGGCGGGGCCGCGGAGGCGGCCGACGCGACCGCCGGGCTGGCGACGCTCGTGGGGCGTCCGCTGGAGGAGATCGAGCGGCACTTCATCGTCGAGACGCTGAAGCTCACCGGGGGCAACCGGGAGCACGCTGCCCAGCTCCTCGGGATCGGCGAGCGGACGCTGTACCGGAAGATCAAGGAATACCAGCTGCCCTGACGGCGGGGACGGCGCACGACGCATGGGACGCATCCAGAAACTGCCGGTCTCGGTCGTGAACCGCATCGCCGCGGGCGAGGTGGTGGAGCGGCCGGCGAGCATCGTCAAGGAGCTGCTGGAGAACGCGCTCGACGCGGCGCCCGCGCGGATCGGCGTCGAGCTGGAACAGGGGGGCGTCGCCCTGGTGCGGGTGGTGGACGACGGTGGCGGCATCGAGCCCGGCGACCTGCCGCTGGCGGTCGCCGCCCATGCCACGAGCAAGCTCCGCTCGGCCGAGGATCTGGAGCGGATCGACACCCTCGGTTTTCGGGGCGAGGCGCTGGCCAGCATCGGTGCCGTCGCCCGGCTCGTGATCCGCTCGCGGACGCCCGGGGGCGACGGGGCGATGATCGAGGTGGACGGTGGCCGGGTGGGCGAGGTCGTGCCCCATGGCTGCGCGGTCGGCACCACGGTCGAGGTGCATCAGCTGTTCGGCAACGTGCCCGCCCGGCGGGCGTTTCTCCGGGCCGCGGCGACGGAGTGGTCGCATGCGGCGGAGGCGTTCGTCCGCACGGCGCTGGCCCATCCGGGCGTCGCCATGACGCTGTCGCACAACGGCCGCTCGATCCACGACCTGCCCGCCTCCGACGCGTGGCTCGGGCGGATCGCCGGCCTGTACGGAGGCGCGCTGGCCGAGCGGCTGCTGCCGATCGAGGCCGACGACGGCGAGATCGCGGTGCATGGGTTCGTCGGCCGGCCCGAGGACGACATGGCGAGCACCCGGCTGCAGCACCTGTTCGTCGCCGGTCGGCCGTTTCGCGACCGGTCGATCCTCCACGCCGTGCAGGAGGGATACCGCGGGCTCCTCCTCTCCGGCCGGCAGCCGATCGTCTTCCTGCGGTTCGATCTGCCCGCCGACATGGTCGACGTCAACGTCCACCCGTCGAAGATGGAGGTCCGGTTTCGCGAGCCCTCGCGGCTCTACCGGCTGGTGCTCGCTGCCCTGCGCACCCGGTTTCTCGCTGGCGATATGACGACGCGGATGACGCCGCCGGCCGCCGCGTCCATGGCGCCGCTCCCGGCAGCGGCCTTCGCGCCGGTCAGGGAGTCCGTGGCGGCTCCGGCCTGGCCGGCCGGCGGCTTCGCGGGCGCGAATCGCCAGTCAGCCCCGAGCCATGCGGTGCCCAGCCCGCCCGCGCGGCCTCTGTGGGAGGACGACGAACAGCCCGAACGGGCGCCGGCCTCCGACCCGGGTGCGTCCGTCCCTGCCTCCCCTGCCCCGGCGGCCCCGGCGGCAGCGGAACGCGCCGTGCAGATGCACGACCGGTACATCGTGGTGGAGAGCCGGGACGGCATCGAGGTCATCGACCAGCATGCCCTCCACGAACGGCTGCTCTACGAGCGGCTCAAGGCCTCGGTCGCCGCGGGCGGGCTGGAGATCCAGCCCCTGCTCGTGCCGGAGCGGGTCGATCTCGGGCCCGGCGAGGTCGCGATGCTCACCGAGCACGCGGCGACGCTGGCCCGGGCCGGGATGCGGGTCGAGCCCTTCGGCGGCGCGACGGTCATCGTCACCAGCAAGCCGGTGCTCGCCGGGCGGACGGCGGCGGCGACGATCATCCGCGAGGTGCTCGACAGGCTCGCGGCGGCCGCGACCTCGACGGCCGCCGACGGAATGCTCGTGGACGAAGTCCTCCACGGAATGGCCTGCAAGGCGGCGATCAAGGCCGGTGATCCGCTCTCCCAGGCCGAGGTGGACGCGCTCGTCCGCGACCGACGGATGGTGGTGGAGTCGCACCACTGCCCGCACGGCCGCCCGACCGCGTTGACGTTTTCGAAGCAGGAACTGGACCGCCAGTTCCGCAGAACCTGAGCCGGCCGCGGGCCGACGGAACCACATCGCATGATCTGCGTCAGCATCGGCCGGGGCCGCCATCGGCACGTCATCGCAGAGCGCAAGTTTCTCGCCGACGCCGGCATTCCGCTGGTGGAACTGCGGGTCGACTACATCCAGGGCCCCGTGCAGATGAAGCGGCTGCTGCGGGACCGCCCCTGCCCCGTGATCGTGACCTGCCGGCGGGCGAGCGACGGCGGACGCTGGGAGGGGAGCGAGGAGGCCCGCCGGCTCGTGCTGCGGACCGCGATCGTCGAGGGGGCCGACTACGTCGATCTGGAGGAGGACATCGCCGGCGCGATCCCCCGCTACGGGAACACGAAGCGGATCATCAGCCACCACGACTTCGCCAAGACCCCCTCCGACCTGACGCTGCTGCACAAGCGGCTCGCCGGGCTGGACGCCGACATCGTCAAGATCGCGGGCATGGCCAACCATCCGCTCGACAACCTGCGGATGCTGGAGATGGTCCACGCAAGCCGCTGCCCGACGATCGGCCTCTGCATGGGCGAGATCGGTATGCCGACGCGGATCCTCGCCGGCCGGGCCGGATCGCCGTTCACGTTCGCCACGTTCCACGAAGACCGCCTGCTGGCGCCGGGGCAGATCGGCTGGCGGCAGATGCGCGACGTCTACCACTTCGACGCGATCACGTCCGCCACCCGGGTTTACGGCGTCGTTGCCGACCCGGTCGGACACAGCCTCAGTCCGGTCGTCCACAACGCCGCGTTGGCGGCGGCGGGAATCGACGCGGTCTACGTGCCGTTCCGCGTGCCGGCCGAGCAGATCGACGAGTTCCTCTCCAGTGCCGGCCGCTGGCCCCTGGCCGGCTTGAGCGTGACGATTCCCCACAAGGAGTCGGTGCTGCGCCACTGCCGCGTCGAGGACGATCTGGTGCGGTCGATCCGGGCGGCCAACACGCTGACCTTCTCGGCGCAGGGCATCGCCGCCCACAACACCGACGCGACCGCGGCCGTGGAGAGCCTCGAAGCCGCGCTCCGCGACCAGGAGACGCGGCTCGACGGGGCCGGTGAGCGGGTCAAGACGGCGCTCGTGCTCGGGGCCGGGGGGGCGGCCCGGGCCGTGGCCTTCGGACTGCGGCAGCGGAACGTGGACGTCACGGTCGCGGCCCGCACGCTCGATCGTGCCCGGAAGATCGCCGCCGACGTCGGTTGCCGGGCGATCGACTGGGCCCAGCGGTACCGGCTCGAATACGACTGCCTCGTGAACGCCACGCCGCTGGGCATGCATCCCAACGTCGATGAAACCCCGTATGAGTCGCAGCACCTGCGGCCCTACA
The DNA here is from genome assembly GCA_044360305.1 of Pirellulales bacterium. GTDB lineage: Bacteria > Planctomycetota > Planctomycetia > Pirellulales > UBA1268 > QWPN01. Next base: position 3,395 of record JBIKKQ010000053.1, on the reverse strand, counting down.
TGGTCGTCTTCGACACCGTGTACAATCCGGAGAACACGCTCCTCGTGAAGGAGGCGCGGCAGATCGGCTGCCGGACGGTGACGGGCGTGGACATGTTCGTCCGCCAGGCGGCGATCCAGTTCCGCATCTGGCATGGCCGCGATCCAGACATGCAGGTGATGCGCGACGCCCTCAAGCGGGCCACCGCGTCGGCGAAGCCACCGGACTGAGGCCCAACCATGCCCCGCATCACGCTCATCGGCTACCGCGGCTGCGGCAAGTCGACCGTGGCCGCGCTCCTGGCCGGTCGGCTGGCCTGCGACTGGCTCGACGCCGACGCCGAGTTTGAATCGCAGGTCGGCACGTCGCTGGCCGAGTTCGTCGCCGACCGCGGCGAGGCGGCGTTTCGGGACGCCGAGGCGGCGATCCTCGAACGGCTCGTGCGCGGTTTCCCGGGCGTGCTGGCGACCGGCGGCGGCGTGGTGCTGCGTCCCGGGAACCGGGAACTGCTGCGCCGGCATGGCCGGCCGGTGGCCTGGCTGGCGGCACCCGCCCCGGTGCTCCGGGCGCGAATCGCGGCCGATCCGGCCACGGCGACCCGCCGGCCCGCGCTCGGGGGCCGGGATCCTCTGGCCGACGTCGAGGCGGTGCTCGCCGAGCGCGAGCCGTTGTATCGCGAGTGCGCCGACGTGCTGGTGGACGTGACGGACGAGGCCCCCGCCCTGGTTGCGGACCGGCTCGTGCGCTGGCTCGGGGAGTTCGCCGGCGGCAGCCCGCCCCGGGGGCCGGGGAGCCTGCCGTCATGACGCCGCTGATCGGTTTTCTGCCGTCGCCGTCCGGCCCGCTGGCCCTCGTGGTGGTGGCACTGATCGGCGCGGGCCTCGGCCGGCTGTTGACCGCGGGGCTCGATCGGGTGTTCGCCCGGCCCTTCGGTGACGACGCGGAGAGCGGTTTCCCGCCGCTCGGGCCGGCGACGCGCCGGTTCGTCCACGCCGCCGCGCTGCTCGCGGCGGTCGCGACGTGGTGGTGGGAGGTGGTGCAGGCGGCCGCCGTGCCGACGGGGCTGGAGCCCGACCGTGGCCTGCTGGCGTGGCGCTGGGCAGGCCACGCGATCCTGTTCGCACTGCTCGCGGCGGCGGCACTGGTCGATCTTCGGCACCGGGTGGTGCCCGACCTGGTGACCGTTCCCGGCGTGGCCCTCGGTCTCGTCTGGGCGTTCTGCGCGCCGGCCACCCTGCCGCCGATCAGCGTGTCGGTGCCGCGGACGTTCGCCGCGCCGCTGGACGTGGCCGACGTGCTCGGCCTGGCCGGCGGCCTGCATGCCGCCGGCGTGCCGGCGTGGCTGGGACCGCGGCCGGCTCTCGCCGGGCTGGCGATCCTTTTCAAGATCTGGGTCGGCTGGTGGCTGGCCTGCACCGCGCCGTTCCTCGGCGGCGACCGCCGGCTGCTCCGCGAACCGCGCAACCTGCTCCTCGTGGCCGGTGCCGCCCTGCTGATCGCCGCCTGGTGGATCGGTGGGGACCGTTGGACGGCGATCGCGACGGCGCTCGTCGGCCTCGCAGTCGGCGGGGGCATGATCTGGGGCATCCGCTTCGCCGCCTCGCGGGCCGTGGGCCGCGAGGCGATGGGGATGGGGGACGTGACGCTGATGGCGATGATCGGAACCTGGCTCGGCTGGCAGCCCTGCCTGCTCGTGCTCTACTGCACGGTGTTCATCGGGCTCGTTCATGCCCTCGTGCATCTGGTCCGCCGGGGGGAAACTGAGTTCCCCTTCGGACCGAGCCTGTGCATGGCGACGGCGGTCGTGGTGCTGTTCTGGCGGCCGCTCTGGGATGCCACGGGCAGCCAGTTCGAGGATCCGTGGTTGATCGCGGCCCTCGCCGGCTTCGTGATCCTCGGATCGGCCGGCGTGCTCTGGACGCTGCGGATCGTCCGCGAGCGGCGGGCCGGGGGCGGTTGACGCGGGGCGTCCGGCCCGGGCCGGTCGCGCAGGAGCCCTTTTCACCCGTGTGCCAGCGACCTTGCCCGGCCCCCGTGGTCCGCCTACCATCCGCCCCTCCCGGAGGCCGGAGCACGTCCATGAACCTGCGCGTCGTCGGAGTCGCGACCCGGTGTGCGGCAGTCCTGTCGCTCGTCGGCGGCTGCGCGAACAATCCGTTCCGTACCGCCGCGCCGGCGCCGCCGAATCTCGAGCCCCCCGCCGCCGTCGCGGCCCCGGCCCACACCCTCCCTCAGCCGGCTCCTGCCCGACCGTCGTACGCCGACGTCGATGGCCGGCAGCTGGAGGTGGCGCTCTCCCGCAGCCGGCAGGAGAACCAGCTCATGCAGGACGAGGTCACGGCCCTGCGCGATCAGTTGGCGAGCACGTCGTCGCAGCTCGCCAGGATGCGGTCGGGTGCGGGCCCCGCGGCCGGCGGGCAGACCGTGACCGGTCCGGCTGTCACCGGCCCGGCCGAGCCGCCATCGAGCCCGGCCGCGATGCAGGCCGCGCTGGCCCAGCTCGCCCTCCCCGGGATCGACGCCCGCGCGGATGGCGCCGTGGTCCGCATCGACGTACCCGCGGAGAAACTCTTCGAGCCCGGCAGCGCCGCCCTGATGCCGGGGGGCGCCGCCATCCTCACGCAGGTGGCGGGGGAGCTGGAGCGTGTGTTCCCGGGCCACTTCATCGGCATCGAGGGGCACCTCGACACCGAGCCGTTGCAGAACGCCTCGTGGGGGTCGGCGCATCAGCTCACGGCGGCCCGGTCCGCCGCGGTGTTCGAGTTCCTCACCGCGCGGACACGGATGCACGAGGGGCAACTGTTTCTCGTCGCCCACGGCGCCAACCATCCGCTCGTCTCCAATGCGACGGCGGCGGGCCGCTCCCGCAACCGACGGATGGAACTGGTCGTCTACCCGGAGCGGTCGGCGGCGCAGCGCTGAAGCGTTCCCCCGCACCACCCCTCGCCCCTGCCGGTCCGCAGCCGTAGACTGCCGCCATGACTCGGATCGCCATCGTCGATTACGGCAGCGGCAACCTGCGCAGCGTGCAGAAGGCCTTCGAGCGGCTCGGCGCCGAGGCGACGATCACCAGCGACCCCGACGTGGTCGGGGCCGCTGAGCGGGTCGTCCTGCCCGGCGTGGGCGCGTTCGCCGACGCGATCGCGGCGCTGCACGCGCGGGGCCTCGTGCCGCCGCTGGTCGCCCACATCCAGGCCGACCGGCCATTCTTCGGCATCTGCATGGGCCTGCAACTGCTCTTCGAGACGGGCTGGGAGGGAGGCCGGCATGCCGGGCTCGGCGGGCTCCCGGGGGAGGTTCGGCGGTTCGACCTCGCGCCGCCACTCAAGGTGCCGCACATGGGCTGGAACACGGTCGCGTGGCGCGGCCCGGGCGTGGGCTGGGGCACGGACGGCGACTCGTTCTACTTCGTGCAT
>JBIKKQ010000052.1:0-19692 GCA_044360305.1 Pirellulales bacterium | reverse complement strand
GAGCCGGACCGGCCGGCCTGACGGCGGCCTATCTGCTGACGCGAGCCGGCGCCCGGGTGACCGTGCTCGAGGCCGACCCCGAACTCGTCGGTGGCATTTCCCGGACGGTGGAATACAAGGGCTTCCGGTTCGACATCGGCGGGCACCGGTTCTTCTCCAAGTCCCGGGCGGTCGAGGACTTGTGGACGGAACTGCTCGGCGACGACCTGCTCGTCAGGCCGCGAAGTTCGCGGATCCTGTACGGCGGCAAGTTCTACGCCTACCCGCTCAAGGCCGGCGAGGCGCTGCGCAACCTCGGCCTCGTCGAAGCCTGCCGCTGCGTGGCGAGCTATGCCCGGGCCCGGCTGTTTCCGGTCCGCGAGCCGCGATCCTTCGAGGACTGGGTGTCGAACAAGTTCGGCCGCCGGCTGTTCGGCATCTTCTTCAAGACCTACACCGAGAAGGTCTGGGGCATGAGCTGCCGGGAGATCTCCGCCGACTGGGCGGCCCAGCGGATCAAGGGGCTGTCGCTGTCCAGTGCCATCTGGCACGCCATCGTGCCCCGGCGGCAGCCGCGGAACCGGTCGGCGCAGATCAAGACGCTGATCGGCTCGTTCCGCTATCCGCGCAAGGGCCCCGGGATGATGTGGGAGGCGGCCGCCCGGCGCACCCGGGAGCAGGGGGGCGAGATCCGGATGGGCTGCCGCGTGACCGGGATCGAACGGGAGCCGACGGACGGCGCCGGGAGCCGGTGGCTCGTCCGGTTCGTCGATGCCCGCGGCGACCGGCAGGTCGTCGCGGCCGACCACGTCATTTCCTCGGCACCGCTCCGGGAACTGGTGCTCGGCCTCGAGCCTGCGCCCTCCGTGGCCGCGACCGAGGCCGCCCGACGGCTCCGGTACCGGGACTTCCTCACCGTGGCCCTGATCGTCCGGCCAACCCTGACGTTCGCCGACAACTGGATCTACGTCCACGAGCCGGGCGTCAAGGTTGGGCGAATCCAGAACTTCAGGAGCTGGTCGCCGGAACTCGTGCCCGACCCCGATCTGGCCTGCTACGGCCTGGAGTACTTCTGCTTCGAGGGGGACGGCCTGTGGAACTCGACCGACGCCGAGCTCGTCGCCCTGGCGACGGACGAACTGGTCCGGCTCGGTCTCGCGCGGGCCGGCGACGTGCTCGACGGCCACGTCGTCCGCCAGCCGAAGGCCTATCCGGTCTACGACGACGACTACGCCGCTCACGTGGCCACGATCCGCCGGGAGCTCGCCGACCGCTACCCGAACCTGCACCTCGTCGGCCGCAACGGGATGCACAAGTACAACAACCAGGATCACGCGATGATGACCGCGATGCTCACGACACAGAACATCCTCGCCGGCCGGATCGTCCATGATGTCTGGGCCGTCAACGAGGACGCCGAATACCACGAGGCGGGCGACCGCGGCGCGGACGTTGCCGGCGGCGCTACCGGGCTGCGCCAGGTGCCGCAGCGGATCGGGGTGGCGGCGACCGCGGACGACTGATCCGGCTCGCGGCGCCCGGTCGCCGGAATCCGCGCGAGCGTTTGATGAGCGTTTCGTGAGCGTTTCGTGAGGCCGGCTCGGCGGACGCGCGCCGGTCCGTGTTGCCCGACGAATTTCCCGTCGGTAGACTCCGAATGCTGGTCGCCTGCCGCCGCTCCCGCGGCCCGATCGGGAGCGGTGCCAAGCGGGGGCCGCGACCGGCTCTCCCCACCCATGATGCTCTCCGCTCCCTCGCTCGTGATCGTCGCCGAGGTGGATCTTCCCTCCTACCCGGGATTTCCCTGGCTGGGTCTGGTGCTGTTCGCGGTCTTCATCGCGCTCGTGACGGCGACGATCGCAGCGGCCCAGTGGATGGACGGCGAAGACGACCGGCTGGATATCCCGCGCATGGAGGGCTGGCGGCTGGGGATCGCCGGCGTGCTCGCGGCCCTGCTGATCGGCACGATGAACCTCGGGGCCATCATGCTCCCGGTCGTCGCCGTCGGACTCCCGCTGGTCGTCGGGGCCTTCACCCGGGAACGCGACAAGCGGGTTCCCCCCGAGGAGCGGCTGCTCACGAAGAACGGGCTGCAGACCCTGCTTCGCGACCTGAAGAAGTCGCAGAACAACCGCCGGAAGGCGGCCGCCGCCGCTCCGAAGAAACCGCGGCAATCACTCGCGGAGCGGCTCAAGGGGCTCGGCAGCAGCCTCGGCAAGGTCGTGGCCAAGAAGGCCGCTGCAACGCCGAAGCCCGAACTCGCGATCCGGCTGCTCAAGAAGGACGGATCGCCCGCGCTCGCCCGTGACAGCGACGACGAGACCGGACAGGTGTCCGACAACATCCGCCACGCGCAGGCCGTGATGATCGCGGCCATGCGGGCGGGGGCGACCGACGTCCATCTCGAGCCCCACGAGAAGGAGTATTTCGTCCGCTTCCGGGTCGACGGCGTGCTCAAGAACTTCGCCACCTATCCGATGCTCGACGGCCGGGGCCTGATCTCGGCGCTCAAGGTCGTCTCCGACATGGACATCTCCGAGCGCCGCCGCCCGCAGGACGGCACGTTCTCCGCCGAGTTCGACGGGGCGAAGTATGACATTCGCGCGGCCTCCACGCCGACGAGCTACGGCGAGAAGATGGTGTTCCGGCTCCTCAACTCCTCGGGGGGCGTGCTCAAGTCGGGCCTGGGAAACATCGGCCTGCGGCCGCAGATCCACGAGCAGTTGCAGCAGGTGATCCACAAGCCCTACGGGATGTTCCTCGTGGTCGGTCCCACGGGATCGGGCAAGACGACGACGGTCTACGCCTCGCTCGCCGAAATCGACGCCCAGCAGCACAACATCACCACCATCGAGGACCCGGTCGAGTACCGGCTCGACGGCATCACGCAGATCGCGGTGAACTCGGCCGCCGGCGTGACGTTCGCCAGCATCCTGCGAAGCGTGCTCCGCCAGGACCCTGACGTTCTCCTCGTGGGCGAGATCCGCGACAAGGAGACGGCCGAGATCGGCTGCCAGGCCGCGCTCACCGGCCACTTCGTGTTCTCGACGCTCCACGCCAACGACGCGGTGGCCACGATCACCCGCCTGCTCGACCTCGGTCTCGATCCGATGCTCATCCAGACGGCCGTCACCGCCGTTCTCGCCCAAAGGCTCGCCCGGCGGCTCTGCGACAAGTGCAAGGAGCCCTATCCGCCCCCCGCCGACCTGCTCGCGAAACTCGGCGTCAAGCCGGGGGCCGTGCCGCACATCTACCGGTCGAAGGGGTGCGAGGCCTGCGACGGAACCGGCTTCAAGGGTCGCTTCGGCCTCCACGAATTGATGGTCCTCAACGACGACATCCGCGGCCAGATCACGGCCGAGCCGAACGTCAACGCGATCCGGGCGGCGGCCCGCAAGGCCGGGGCCCGGTCGCTCCAGGCCGATGGGTTTCTCAAGGTGCTCAAGGGCCTGACGAGCATCGACGAGATCGTCCGCGTGACCACCTGACCGCGAGGAGAACGACCGCGTGCCCGCCATCCTCTACGACCTCGTCGTGCTCGTGGGCCTGCTCTACCTGGCGATGCTGGGCAACACGGTCGGTGCCTTCACGGCCGCCGTCGCGGCGCTGGAGATGTTCGTGGCCATCGCGCTGGCGGTGCTGCTCCACGAGCCCATCGCCAGCTTCCTCACCCCGCTCGTGGACGACAATCTCGCGTTCATGCTCCCGGACTGGCTACCGCTCCACGCCTGGACGCTGTTCCTCGTGTTCGCGACATTGCTCTGGGGGACTGTGTTCCTGCTCTGGACATTCGTCCATCACCGGGTGAGCGGGCCCGCCGTCGAGACCCGCACGCAGTTGGACCGTGCCGGAGGGGCGATCGTCGGCTGGTTCGGCGGCATGCTTGCGATCGGCGCGGTCATGATCAGCCTCTCGATGCTGCCCTTCGGGTTGCTGCAGTTTCCGTCCCGGTACATGATGCTCGACGTGGGCAGCACCGCGCTCCGCGCCGGCGGGGCGTTTGCGGGGGAGCGGCACGAGGGGCGGTCGATTGTCCTGTACGGCGAGCCGACAAGCCGGGAGAGCGAGACCGCCGCCAATTTGGCCAACGAGGCCTGGTTCGACGTCGACGGCAATGGCCAGCGGGAGGACTCTGATCCGTACTTCGACAGCGACGGCAACGGCACGTTCACCAAGGAACTCTACTATCTCGACCTCGACGCCGACGGCCGGCGGCGCGTCGGCCTGCTGGAGAAGTACACGCTGGGCCGCTGGGATCTGGCGGTCGCCGTCGGCAGCCGGGAACGTCCCGACCGAACCAAGGTTCCCGGCAAGCCGCCGGCCGTGACACCGCCGAAGCCACCGGTCGGCCCTCCGCCGGACCAGCCGCCACCGCCCGCCCAGCAACAGCCTGGGGGTCAGCCGCAGCCCGGCAACGATGCAAAACCCCCGGTCAAACCCAAGCCCCCGGTGCAGTCCGGCACCAAGACCGTGCCGCCGCCCGAGCCGCCGACCATCGATGAATTCTGACCGCCATCGGCCGGGCTGGTGGCCGACCCGGCCGCTTCAGGCCGGTGCGCTCTTCTTCGCCGTCTGGGCCGCCTACCTGCCCGGCCTGGCGTCCCCCTTCGTGATGGACGACGCCCCGAGCATCCCCGCCAACCGGTCGATCCGCGCGGTCTGGCCGCTCTGGCCCGTGCTCGTCTACGAGCACGGCGAGGGCCGCACGCACGACGGCCGGCCGCTGCTCAATCTCTCGCTCGCGGTCAACCGCGCGATCACGGGAACCTCGCCGATCGGGTTCCGCGTCGTGAACATTTTGATTCACTGCAGCAACGCGATCCTGCTGATGGCCCTCGCTCGCGACCTGCTCGCGCGGCCGGCGGTGCCGGCAGCCATCCGCGACCGGGCCGGGGAGATCGCGTTCGCCGCGGTGGTACTCTGGGCAGTGCATCCGCTCGGCACCGCTGCGGTGACCTACGTCATCCAGCGGGCCGAGTCGCTCGGGGCGTTCATGATCCTCGCGACAGTGCTCGTGACGGTGCGCGGGATTCTCGCAGCCGATGCCGGCCGCGGGACGTGGGCCCTGCCAATCGTCGCCCTGCTCTCCGCCCTCGCGGGCACCGCGAAGGAGACGAGCGTGGCGATCCCGCTGGTCACGCTGCTCATCGATCGAGCGCTCATCGCCGGATCGTGGCGGAGCACGCTGCGGCACTGGCCGTGGCATCTGGCGGCGGCGGCCGCGTGGCCAAGCGTCGCGGTCATGCTGACGGTGCTCGGCGGCCGCGGCTCGTCGGCGGGCCTCGACTCGGCCTCCCCCTGGCTCTACCTGCTCACGCAGGCGAAGGCCATCTGGCTGTATGTCGCGCGGATCGTCTGGCCGCAGGGGCTCGTGTTCGACTACGGCGATTTTCTGTCGTCGGGGCTGGGAGAATCGGGCGGCTGGCTCGTGCTTTCGGCGGCCGCGTTTGCCGGCGTGGTCTACGGCTACGCACGCTATCCCGGGGTATGGCTAGCCCCGATGCTCTTCTTCGTGCTCCTGGGGCCGACGTCTTCGGTGATCCCGGTCAAAACGCAGACGATCGCCGAGCATCGGGCGTATCTGGCGAGCGCTGCTTTGATCGTGCCGGCTGTCGCGCTGGCGTGGGTCGTCGCCCGTGAGCGGCTCGCGCTCTCGCCGCGGTTCTGCGGCCTGGCCGCCACCACTGTCGCCCTCGCCCTCGGCCTCTCGACGGCGGCCCGCAATCGTGAGTTCGTCACGCCCGAGATTCTGTGGCGGAAGGCCCTCGCGGCTGAGCCGCGGAACGAGCGGGCGATGATCAATCTCGCGGCCCAACTGATCGCGAAGAAGGATCCCGCGTCGTTGGCAGAGGCAGAGCGGCTCTTGGTCACCGCAACTCGGACGGGGCGTTATCCGAGAGCGCACGGCGTGAATCTCGGCCTGCTCGCCAAATCACAGGGTCGCTTTGCCGACGCCCTTGCGGCGATCGACGCCGTCCTCGAACTCACGCCCGACGACACAACGACCCTTGCGGATCGCGGCTACGTCCTCTGGAGGCTCGGCCGGCTGCCCGAGGCACTCGCCGTTCTCGACGAGGTGATTGCCCTTGACGACGAGATCGCCCCCGCGTGGCTCAACCGGGGCAACGTGCTCCTTGATCTTGGCCGGCGCGACGAGGCCGAGCAGTCGTTCATCCGCTCGGTCGAAGTCGATCCAAAATACGCCAAAGGCTGGGATCATCTTGGCATCGCGCAGCAGGCCCGCGGCGACAAGGCCGCCGCCGCCGACGCATTCAACCGGGCGGTCGCCTGCGATGCGAAGGACGCCGAGGCGGTCTACAACCGGGGCAGGCTGCATGCCGAAATGGGCCAGCCCGCGGCAGCCATCGCCGACTTCACAGCGGCGCTCGCGGCCGATCCAACCTTCCGTGATGCCCATTACAATCGAGCCGTCCTCCTGATCCGTGCCGGCCGCCCGGCTGAGGCGCGGGCCGACATCGAGGCGTTCGTGCGGCTTGGCGGCCAGCCACCGGCGTCCGTGCTTGCGCTGGTTGGGCTCGTTCAAAAGCCGTGAGCCACGTGAGCCAGTAGATTCATCCCAGATGAAGACCGATCGCATCTCCATCGTCGTCTGCATCCCGGTCTTCAACGACGCCAAGAGCGCCGCGCTCCTGCTCGAGCAGCTCGATTCCGTCGCGGCCGCGCTCCCCCATGACTTCGCCGTCGTGTTCGTGGACGACGGCTCCCGACACGAGGAATTCGCGGCCCTCCCCGGTCCGACGCCGCACATTCCCGCCGTCGAAGTCCTCCGGCTCCGCCGCAACCTCGGCCACCAGCGGGCGATCGCGATCGGCCTGTCGTTCATCGCCGCCGAGACCGATGCCGACTACGCCGTCGTGATGGACGGCGACGGTGAAGACTGCCCGTCGTCGCTGCTCGAGCTGCTCGCGGCGGCCGAAGCCTCCCCTCACTCCGCCGTGTTCGCCGAACGGCTCAAGCGGCACGACGGCGCGGGGTTCATGGTCGGGTACCGAACGTTTCGCCTTTTGCACAAGCTCTTCGTCGGCCGCGACGTGAAGGTGGGCAACTTCAGCGTCCTGCCGCGGCCGGTGCTCGAACGGATCGTCGGCGTCTCCGAGATCTGGAACCACTACGCCGCCGGCGTGTTTCACGCCCGAATCCCGGTCGTGCAGGTGCCGATCGCCCGCGGCCGCCGGCTGGCCGGCGAGTCGAAGATGAATCTGCCGTCGCTCGTGATGCACGGCATCTGCGCGCTGTCGGTGTGGAGCGACGTCATCGTGTCACGTTTGTTCGTGATCGTGGGTGGACTCACGGCGGTGGTCGTTACGGCACTCGCCGCCGTTGTCGCGATCCGCCTCTTCACCACGGCCGCGATTCCCGGCTGGGCGACGTTCACCGCGGGCATGCTTCTGATCGGCGGCCTGCTGCTGGCGATCGTCAGCCTGCTCTTGGCCGTGTTCGTGCTTGGCAACCGGAGTGCCGCCAACTTTTTGCCGCACCGCGACTGGCGGGATTACGTCTTGCCAGAGTGCCTGGGCTCCCTCTCACGACGCGCTCCCACGGCAGCCGGGTGATGTATGGACGGGCGAACCGCGAGCGGAATGAGTCGGGCGAGCGGCGAGCCACGCGGCATCTGGGTCGCAGCCGCCGTGATTGCCCTGCTTGTGGCCCACTACGCCCTCGCGTACACGGCCACGCTTGGCGCCTGCACGACATTCGACGAGCCGCTCCACATGGTGGCCGGCGTCGCCTACTGGACGCTCGACGACTATCGACTCCAGCCGGAAAACGGCAATCTGCCGCAGCGGTGGTGCGCAATCCCGCTGCTCTTCATGAACCTGCAGTACCCGTCCCTCGACCAAAACGTATGGCGGGAGAGCGAGGCGATTCTGCTCGGCCGGCAATACCTCTACACCTGCGGCAACGACCCGCAGGCGATGCTCGCCGCCTCCCGGGCGATGGCCACGGTCTGGTCCACGGCCCTGTGCCTCGTCGTGTTCCTCTGGTCGCGGTCGATTTTCGGCACGGCTGGCGGCCTCGTGTCGCTGGTGCTCGCGGCCTTCTGGCCGGCGCTCGTCGCCCACGGGCCGCTCGCCACGAGTGACGCCTGCGGGGCATTATTTTTCGCGCTCGGGGCCTGGTCGCTCTGGGAGGTGTTTCATCGGATCACGCCCGGGACACTCGCCGCCGCGTTCTTCACGATCGGCATCGCGCCGATCGCCAAGCATTCGAGCGTCATGCTCGCCCCGCTGGCACTTCTGTATCTCGTCGTGATCGCCGCCCTCGGCCGGCCGCTCGTCGTGAATCTCGGCCCCTGGAAGACGGTCGTCCGCGGTCGTTGGCCGCGAACGGCCCTCGCCTTGGTGTCACTCGTGGTTCCGCTCGTCGGCGCGGTGTTCTTCATCTGGGCGTCGTGCGGCTTTCGCTACGACGCCGCGGGGCCGGGCTGCGGGCCGCTCGAGTTCCGCCGCTACAAGACGCTCGAGTCGTGCAATGAGCATGCCGGCGGCATCGGCAGACTCTGCGAAGCGCTCGCCGTCTGGCGGCTGCTGCCGGAGGGCTGGATCTACGGGCTGAGCTACGTCGGGGCCACGGTGCGAATGCGGAATGCCTTCGCCATCGGACACTACACGATCGACGGCTGGTGGTGGTATTTCCCGCTCTGCTTCGCGATCAAGAACACTTTGCCTTCGCTGATCTTTTCGCTGTGGGGTATCGGAATCGCCTGCGGCGACCTATTCCGCAGCTTCCGGCAGCGGATGCCGCTCGGTCCGGCGGCCTACGCCAGTCTCGCGCCGCTCGGGATGCTCGTCGTCCTCTGGCCCACGTTCCTCACGAGCCACCTGAACATCGGCGAACGCCACCTGCTGCCCTCGTACCCCGCACTCATGGTGCTGGCGGGGGGAGTCGCTGCCGCCGCTTCGTCGGCGTGGGTCTGGCGAGCCGTGGTCGTCCTCCTCGCCCTGCATGCGGCCGACGTCACGAGCCGCTGGCCCTCGTCGCTCGCCTACTTCAATCAGGTCGTGCCGCGCGGCCGCGAGTATCAGTGGCTGGTGGACTCGAACCTCGACTGGGGCCAGGATCTGCTTCGATTGCGAACCTGGCTCGAGAAGAATGCATCTGGGCGACAACACGTCTACATCGATTTCTTTGGCAGCGGCCTTCCAGAACAGACGCTTCCGCAGGCGGAGGTCTTGGCGCTCGCCCCAGCGACTGGAACTCCTCAGAACCTTCAGGCTGGTCTCTATTGCGTGAGCGCGACTTCCCTGCAAGCGGTGTACGAGCGGCCCGCCGCCTGGTGGTGCAATCGCTACGAACAGACCTACCAGCGAGCGCGTGAATACGTCCGGCAATCCGCGGCCTTACGCGGTCAGTCCGCTCCTGCAGCCGCGGCCACCGAAGGGGACCCCGGAGTCTTGGGGCCCGACACGATGCAGCCTGTAGATTTGGCGCTTGCGGGCTTTGGCGACGCCACGCCCCACGACCTCGCGGTCTATGCCTTCAACGTGCTCCAGTCCGCGCGGCTGCGGGCTTACCTGCGACACAGGCCGCCGGACGGATCCGTAGGTGGTTCGATCCTCATTTTTTCACTGTCTGAGGCCGACCTTCGGGCCGCACTCGATGGCCCGCCCGCCGAACTTCGCCCGGAAGGCTGGGACAGCGATCGTACAGCGGCGATCACAACGTTCGTTCGTCGCGCGAATGCGCTCAACGATAACGGCCGACACGCCGAGGCGATCCCTCTGCTCATGAAGGCTTGCGAGATCTACGACCTGAGCGCCGACGTGTACGGTCTTCTTGCGCTCGCTCAAGCGGGCAATGGCGAGGACGCCGAGGCATTGAAGTCTTTCCGGCGGGCGATCCGCCTGGAGCCGAAATCCGCAAACCACCTCTACAACCGGGGGCTGTTCCACATTCAGCGCGGCCGGATCGAGGCCGGCATGGACGACTTCGATGCCGCGATCGTCGTCAACCCGGCCTTCCGACAGGCGTATTTCAATCGTGGCGTCGTCAGGTTGCGCGCCGGCAAGACGGCGGAAGCGATCGCCGATTTGAAACGGTTTCGCGACCTCGGCGGTGAACTGCCCGCTGCGCTCAACCCTCTGCTCGAGAACGCCGGGTCGGAGCGCGGGCCATGATCGCGACCGGCCGGTGTCGCCACCGATTTCATGAAGTTCTGGTCGTCACGGCGCTCCTGGCCGCGCACCTCGTTCTTGCCTTCACGGCCACACTCGATGCCACGCCCACGTACGACGAGATCCTGCACCTGGCGTCGGGTGTGGCCTATTGGCGATCCGGCGACTATCGCCTTCAGCCGGAAAATGGCAACCTTCCGCAACGCTGGTGTGCGTTACCGGTATTGCTCTTCAACCCGCACATCCCGGAAGACACCGCAGACTGGCGGGCCGCCGATGCGATGCGGATCGGCCGTGGGCTGCTTTACCGGTCTGAGGACTCCGCGAAACGCCTCGTGGCCTCCGCCCGCTGCGCCTCCATGGCGTGGTCGGTCGCCTTGTGCCTCACCGTCTTCCTCTGGTCGCGATCGCTCTTTGGCTTCGGCGGCGGGGTCGTGTCGCTCGCCCTTGCGGCCTTCTGGCCGGCGGTCGTCGCCCACGGCCCACTCGCCACGAGCGACGTGTGCGGGGCGGTCTGCTTCACGCTCGCAGCCTGGTCGCTCTGGCAAGTGCTCAACCAAGTGACCGGCCGCACGCTGGCTGCCGCGGCGGCCGCGGTCGGCCTCGCCGCGATCGCCAAGCACTCGAGCGTGCTACTGGCCCCGGTGGCGGTTGCGTTTCTCGTCGCGATCCTCGCCTCGGGAAAACCGCTGGATGTGCACCTCGGCGGGTGGCGTACGACGGCCACGAGCCTTCCGGCACGCACCGGGCTTGCCCTGACGAGCCTGGCCGTGCCGCTCGCCGCTGCGGCAGGCTGCATCTGGGCTTCATGTGGATTTCGGTATCTGCCAACCGCGGAGCATGTTTCCGGGCTTCGGTACTACTGGTTCGCGACCCTCGCCGAATGCGTCGGCCACGCCGGAACCATTGGCACGCTCTGCGAGTGGCTTGCGGGCTTCCGCCTGCTGCCCGAGGCCTGGCTCTGGGGCATGAGCTACGTCGCCGCCCGCAGCAGCCATCGCTATGCGTTTGCGATCGGTGAGCACTCGATCCACGGCTGGTGGTGGTTTTTTCCTCTCTGCCTCGCGATCAAAAACACGCTGCCCGCGCTTGCCCTCTGCGGCTGGGGCGTCGCGCGACAGGTGGCGGAGATCGTCGCCGCTCTGCGGGCCCGGCTGCCGCTGCGGGGCGAACTCTGGGGCTCGGTGCCGCTTGTCATCATGCTCGCGGTGCTCTGGCCGTTCTTTCTCTCGAGCCATCTGAACATCGGCGAGCGACATCTGCTCCCGTCGTATCCGCCGCTCATGATCCTGGCCGGCGGCACGTGGCGAGCGGCGACGTCGCGCTGGCTCAAGGGCCTCGTCGTGCTCCTTCTCGGCCTGCACGCCCTGGATGTCGCGAGCCACTGGCCGGCGACGCTCGCCTATTTCAACCAGATCGTGCCTCGCGGCCGAGCGCACGAGTGGCTCGTCGATTCAAGTCTCGACTGGGGCCAGGATCTCGACCGGCTGGCAGCCTGGCTGGAGCGGAACCGCCGGCCCGACGAGCCGGCCTACGTCACCTATTTCGGCGGCGCCCGCCCCGACACCGCCCTTGCGGACTTCGAACTGCTCGGACTGCCGCCGGAGTGGGGCGTCCGGCAGTCGTTCTCGCCCGGGCTGTACTGCGTGAGCGCGACCGCGCTGCAGGGCGTGGCCGATCGCCCCCGGGGCCGCTGGTGCCAGACGTTCGAGCGCGACTATCAGGCCGCGGCGGCCTGGCTTATGCGTCACGAGAGTGCTCCCGACGCACCGCAGGCCGACGCCTCCGCACGGCAGCTGCTGGCCGCGATCACTCGCGACCGTGATGAACTCGGCGTCCTCTCGCTCGGCACGCCCCCGTCCGACGGCGCCCTCGCCGTCGCCGCCTTCAACATCCTCCAGGCCGGTCGGCTCAAGGCGTTCCTGCGGCATCGCCCTCCCGACACCGTCATCGGCGGCTCGATCCTCGTGTTCCGCCTCGATGCCACCGAGATCGAGCGGGCCCTGCACGGCCCGCCCGCCGAACTCGACGACCAGTCGTGGTTCGAGCGGGAGCGGTACGGCACGGCCGACGAACTCGTGCGGCAAGGCCGCCGGCATCTGGATGAAGAGCGGGCGAATCAGGCGGTCGTCACCTTCGAGTCGGCAACCAGGCTGTATCCAGGCGATCCGCGGGCCTGGGACGGCCTCGCCGTCGCCTGTCAATCCCTCGGCGACGACGACCGGGCCATGCGGGCCGAGCGACGCTGCGAGCTTATCCGTGCCCGGCTCGCGGCCGGAGAGGCGGAGCGATGACCGCGAGCGACATCCAGTCATGGGTCGTCCGGCGGCCGCTTGTGATCCTCGCCACGGCGGCGCTGGCGGTGGTCGCCGCCTATGCCCCGAGCCTTCGCGGCCCGTTCCTCTTCGACGACCTCTCCGAGATCGTAGACAACCCCGCGATCCGCACGCTCCTGCCACCGTGGCGGCCGATGTTCGAGGGGGGCGAACTGCCGCATCGGCCGATCCCCTATCTCTCGTTTGCCGCCAACTATCAGGTTGGCCGGATGCTCGCGGCACTGTCCGACTTGTCGCCTCTCGATCCGCTCCCATTTCATGCGGTGAACCTCGCGATCCATCTGCTCAATGGCTGGCTCTTGTACAGTGTCGTGAGCATGCTCCTGGCACGTCGCCGCCCTGACGGTGTCGGCCTGGCGTCGATCCCGGCAGTCGCGGCGATCACGGCCGCTATCTGGCTCGTGCACCCGCTCCAGTCGCAGGCGGTGAGCTACGTCTATCAGCGGATCGAACTGCTCGCGGCCTCTGCGGCGCTCGCCACCTGTGCCGCCTTCGTGAAAGCCGCCGCATCGCCCCGTCCGCTCCCGTGGGTCGCGGCAGCAGTGCTGGCCTGCGGCCTGGGGATGGCCTGCAAGGAATGGGTGGTGGTCGTACCGCCGCTCATCCTGCTGCTCGACCGGGCGTTTCTGGCCGAGTCGTGGCGGGAGGTCTTCGCCCGCCGCGGCCGCTGGCACCTCGCCCTGTTTGCCACCTGGCCGATTGTCTGGGCCGTGGTCTTTTTTCAGCGGGCCCGCTATCCCGAGGTGGGCTTTTCCCCGTGGCAGTCGCTCGTCTACGCCGCCAACCAGCCGGTCGTGATCCTCTGGTATCTCTCTCGGCTCGTGATTCCGGCAGGGCTCTCGATCGACCACGGCGCCGTGCTGCGAAAGGATCTCCTTGGCCGCGACGTCTGGCTGCTCCTACCGGCCATTGGCACGCTCGCGTTGGCGGGCTGGGCCCTCGTCGCACTGCCGAGGCGAACGGCGGTCGCATTTGCGATCCTCGCATTCCTGTTCTTGCTCGCGCCCACGTCGAGCATCCTGCCGGTGCAGGATGTGTGCGTGGAGCATCGGATGTATCTCGCCGCAGCGATCCCGATCACCGCGGCGATCGTCGCTGTCGCCGGCCATACGCAGGTGTTGCTGCCTGTCGCGGCCATCCTGGTCGTCGTCCTCGCAACGATGACCGCCGCCCGCAACACCGTCTACCGCTCACCGCTCGCCGCCTGGCACGACGCCGTCGTGAAGAGCGGTGGCAGTTCCCGGTCGCTTTCCCGCTACGGCACGGAGCTCTCGAAGCTCGATCGCCACGAGGAGGCCGTGGCTGCCTGCGCGGCGGCCGTCGAACGCAACCCGGTGAATCCCGTCCCCTACGCGGCACTCGCCGCCGCCCTGCTGAATGCCGACGATCCTGCCCGGGCCGCCGCCGCCTGCCGAGCCGGCCTGCAGGCCGGCGGAGAACGCCAGGCGGGCTTTCGAGATCCCGTCATCGATCGCCTGGGCATGTACCTCGGCCTCGCCTTGAGCCGGCTCGGAGACCCGCGGGGCGAGCCTCTGCTCCGCGAGGCCGTCGAGCGGATGCCCGATTCGCTGCCCGCCAAGGAGCATCTGGCCCGGGCCCTCGTGCAAACCGATCCACAGGCCGCGGCCGTGCTCTGGGCGCAGATCGACGCCGCCGCGCCAAATGATTCCTATGTGGTCTTCAATCTGGGGTCGGTGGTCGCCCGGTTCGATCCCGCGGCGGCGATCGATCTCCTGAACCGGGCGATCGCCCTCGATCCGGGAAATCCCGACGCCCACAACAACCTCGGCAACGCATTCCTCACACTCGGTCGTCATGCTGACGCGATGACCGCCTATCGCCGCTGCCTCGAACTGCGTCCCGGTCACCCCCAGGCGGCCGCCAATCTCGAACTGCTTGGTGGCGGCGGCAGGTGAGGCACAATAGCCGCCATGGAGACTGCTGAACGGACCCACGTTTTTGATACTCGGGCGGGCGAGCCCTCAACGCCCGCCGTGGCCAGTGGCTGGCCGGCGTGGTTGGAGCGCGGGCTGGTGGCGGGCGCGGTCGTCGCGGCCGCCACCTGGGTCTGGCTCTCGTGGTGCATTTTTCCGCTGCGGAGCTGGAACGACATCCGCCTCGCGCCCTCGTTCGCCCTCACGCTTGGCCTCCCGCTCTATCCCGGCGCCGACGGGGCGGCGAGCACCTGGATGTATGGCCCGCTGCCGGTGTGGCTCAACTGGCCGGCCACGTGGATGCCGGGGCCGGGCGAGGCCCTCCTCGTGGCGGGTGGAATCAATGCGGGATTCCAGATGGCCGCGATCCTCGCCGTCTGCCTGGGCTGGCCGACGCCGCGTTCCGGCCCGGTCTCAGTCTGGGGTCGGCTGCTCGCGGCCGCCGCCGTGATCGCGCTCTGGCCCTGGGCCAACTGGCAGTTCCTCCAGGCCGACAACTACGCCCTGGCCTGCGGGCTGCTCGCAAACCTCGTGCTCGCCCGCAGCCGCGGTGAGGCCGGCGCGTGGGGGGCGGCGGTCCTCGCCACAGCGGGGCTCATGTGCAAGCAGACGTCGCTCGGCGTGCCGCTCGGGCAGATCTTGTGGCTGGCGGCCACGGCCGGTGTTGCTCCGGCGGCGCGGCAGATGGCGAGGCTCGCCATCGCCGGCTGTGGCTGGCTTGCGGTGCTCATCGCCACCACCGATCCCAGCCGGGCTTGGTTTACGGCGATCGTCACGCCGGCCGGTCTGCCCTGGGCCAGAGACCTCTTGGAACGGTTCATGGACCTCGCTCCTCACTTCGCCGCGCATCTTGCAGCCCCGATTGCCGTCTGGCTCTGGCTGCGGCGACGCCGGGCCACGGATGACCTCCTGCTGCCCACGCTCGTCTGGCTCGTGGCGTGGCTGCCTGGCCTGGCCTCGGTCTTCAAGATCGGCGGCACGCTCAATAACCTCCAGGGCTTCCCGATCTGGCTCCCGCCCGCGGTGGTCGTCGTCACCGCGACGCTCTCCCGGCCGCCCGTAGGCCGTGTCCTTCAGGCGGCGTTGGCAGTCGTCACGATCGCCGTTCTTTCAGGCCGCATCGCCACACGGCCCGTGAAGATCTGGCAGCCCCTGATCGTGGCCTACGACGACGCCCGCGACGTTTCCCGGCAGTTCCCTGGGCAGATCTGGTTTCCGTGGAATCCGCTGGTCACCGTATTTTCCGAGGGCCGTCTCTACCAGGTGGAAGACGGTCTCTATGTCCGCGCTCTCGTCGGCAGGCCGGTGCCCGCCACACAGAGCACACAGCATCTGCCGCCGAAGTTCAGCGCGATGGCCGTGTCGAACCAGGGCAGCACGTGGGGCATCGCCGAGAAACTGCTGCCCGCTCCGCTCGAAGCGATCGATCTTGGCAACTGGACGCTTTCCAGGGGGCCGGGCGGGCCGGCGATCGTGACGGAGGACGTCGCCCCATGACGCCGTCGCTCACCCCGTGGCCTCGCGTGTTGCTCTGGTCGCTCCTGGCCCTCGTGCCGTTTTGGTCGCTGTTCGTCGCGCAGTTCGTCCGCGGCCAGCATCTCGGCACCGGATTCATCTGTTACGACCTAGCCTACTACGTCGCCAACGGCCGGGAGATTTTCGAGCGGGGCAATGGCCTCGGCTATTGCAATCCCTACGACACATCCCCCGATGCTCCCGTGATCTATTATCACTGGCTGCCCTGGATTTTCGGCGTCGGGGTCTCGGTGCTCGGATTCGATCCCGGCGGCTGGTTCCTCGCAGTGGGTGCCGTGGCAGGCGTCGCATTCGCCTGCGGCACGTTTCGGCTGGTGGAGGCGATCCTGCCCTCGTCCCGATTCCTGCCGGGGCTCTATCTGCTGGTGATGTGGGGCGGGGGGCTGTTCGTGCTCATGGCCTTCGTCTGCAACTGGCTGCTCGAATATCCGCTCTCCTATCAGCTGTTTCGCTACGACCCGTTCGAGGGCTGGTGGTTTCTGTCGTGGGGCCGCAATTCCCTCTTCACAACCGAGGCGACCTATCACGCGCTCGTCGTCTGGGCCTGGGTCGGCGTGGTACGGAGCCGGCCCTGGCAGGCGGTCGGCTGCATCGCCGCCCTCGCCGCGACGCACCCTTTTTCAGGCATCCAGCATCTGGCGATTCTCGGTCTCTGGCTCACGGTGCGGTTGGCGACCGATCGCCGTTTCCTCGGGCCCTGGCTCACGACGGCCGCCGTGGCCGCGGCCTTCCTGGGCTACTATTTCGCCTACCTGCCGCAGTTCGAGGCGCACCAGAAAATCCACTCGATCTGGTCGCTCGAGTGGATCGTGCCCTGGGGCTCGTTCGTCACGGCATATCTCCCCGTCGCCTCGTTCGCCGCGGCGCGGTGCTGGCTCGACCGAAGGCGCTGGCGGCCGGAGATGACGTTTTTTCTGATCGCGGCCGCGGTGTCGCTCTTTCTCATCAAGCACGAGCTCTTTCTGCCGGCGCGGCAGCCGCTGCACTTCACCCGCGGCTACGTCTGGATGCCGCTCATGCTGCTCGGCTTGCCGCTCATTCAGCGGCTAGCTGCTCGCGTGATGCACGGCCTGCCGCGTCCGGCGGCGGTGGCTCTCATCACCGCCTGTGCCGGGCTCTGGTGCGTGGACAACGCCACCTGGCTTCTGCGGATGAACCTCCGCAACGCCGACGAACTCCGGACGACGGCTGCCGTCTTCGATCTACTCCGGCAACTGGACCGCCGCGACGAGCGGGGCGTCGCCCTCGTCTTGAGCGGTGAGGCCATGGACGACAACTATCTCCTCGGCACCTACACGCGGCTCGACCCCTACGTCGGCCATATCTTTCTCTGCCCCGAACGTGAAGCCCGGATCAAGACCACCTCGCGCTGGATCAAGACCGGTGCGGAAGACCCGTCGCTCGAAGCGATCGACGTCGTGATCCTCTCGAAGCTTCGCGGTTACCCGATCGACTTCACGGGCTGGAAGATCGTGTGCGAAAACGACCGCCTGGCGGCCCTGCGGAGGCCGCGATGACCACGCCGCAGTCGATCGTCGCCCGCTGGGCGCTTGTGGCCGTGTTGCCATTCTGGTCGGTCTATCTCGCGCATGTGATGCTCGGGGCAAACCGGCCGACGGGATTCATCATCCTCGACTGCGCCTATTACTGCGCGAACGGCCGGGAGATCTTCGAGCGGGGCAACGGGCTCGCCTACTGCAATCCCTACGATCCCGACCCGGCGGCCCCGGTGATCTACTGGCACTGGCTGCCCTGGCTCCTCGGGGCGGGCACGAGGATCCTCGGGCTCGACCCCGGGTTCACGCTCTGCCTGCTCGGGGCGATCGGCGGCCTCGCCTGTGCATGGCTGACCTTTAGGCTTGTCGAAGCCGTCCTGCCGACATCGCGGTTTCTCGTCCCCTGCTTCCTGTTCACGATGTGGGGGGGCGGGCTGCTCGTGCTGTCGGCCGTGGCGACGAACCTGACCCTGGGGCGGCCGCCCCTCACGTTCCTTCTCCAGCACGATCCGTTCGAAGGGATGTGGTTCCTCAACTGGGGCCGCAATCTCATCCTGCCAACCGAGGCGGTCTATCATGCGCTCGCCGTCGGAGCATGGCTGGCAGCGGTTCGCGACCGGCCGTGGACCGCGGTCGGCTGCGTTGCGGCCCTCGCGGCCACGCATCCCTTTTCGGGCATCCAGCAGTTGCTCGTCTTCGGAGCCTGGTTCGCCTGGCGAGCGCTGACCCGCCTCAGGCTCGAATGGCCCGCGGTCGCACACCTCGCTGTCTTCCTCGCCTTCTGCGGCTACTACTTCGGCTACCTGCCGCGGTTCCCCCAGCACCAAGACATCCACGGCCGCTGGTCGCTCGAATGGAATCTCGGCCTTGTGAGCCTGCTCGCGGCGGGTGTTCCCGTGTTCGCTCTTGCCGCCGCCCGCTGCTGGCGGGATCGGCACCACTGGCGGCCGGAGATGACGTTCTTCCTGATCGCGGCGGCGGTCTCGCTCACGCTTGCCAAGCACGAGCTTTTCGTGCCGGCCCGGCAGCCGCTGCATTTCACGCGGGGCTACACGTGGCTGCCGCTGTGCCTGCTCGGCCTGCCGCTTGTGCAGCAGGGGCTGGGCTGGGCCTTGTCCGCGCCCCTCCGCGCGGGCCGCATAGCGCTCATCGCGGCCGCGGCGGCATTCGCCGTGCTCGACAACGCGACCTTCCTCGTCGGCATGTGGAATCAGCCCGCCGATCGGCCTCGCGACTGCCACATGTCACCGGCGCTCGCCGATGCCTTCGGGTTTCTGGAAAACGCCAGCATGACGGGCATCCTGCTCGTGATCAGCCCGGAAGACGATTCATGGGAGGATTACAACTATCTCTCCGCCACCTACACGGCGATGACGCCACTGCACGGCCATCCCTACCTCACACCGAGCTACGATGCGCTCATCGAAGAAGTCCGCGGGTGGTATCAACGTGGTGCCCCGTCTCCCGCGCTTGATCGGGTCGATGTCATGATCGTGCCGCTCGATTTCTCGCGAAAACTTCCCGGCGGCGCCGATGCGTGGACGCCGCTGCATGCCAACGACGCGGTCGTCATCTTGAAACGCACCCGCCTACCCGGGACGGTGCCGATCGGCGGCGACATCGGCCGGCCGTGATCGCGGCTCGATCATGCCGGGCTCCCGCCGCAGGATCGCGATCAGGCTCACACCGCTGCGATAGGCCCGAGCAGGGTCGTGCATCGCGGCCAAGAGCCGCGCTGATTCACCCGTGAACGTGCGCTCGAGACCGGTATTCACCCACGCCGGCGGCATCGTGAAATCGGTCCCGGCCGCGCCGGCCGCCCGGCCCCGCAGCCTGTTCAGGCCGCGAACGGCCCGCACCGCCGGCAGGAGCCGCGCCATGTAGTGGGAGACGAGCGCCGGCTTGACCGCCAGATCACGCCACACCCGCTCGAGCCGGTCCCGGGTGTAGCGGCGGTAGTGGCCGAAGTTTTCGTCGTGGGGGCTCCAGAGAGACTCGTCGGCTGGCACCGTCACGAGCAGATGGCCGCCCGGCTTGAGCGCCCCAAGCAGCCCGCTCACAAACGCAAAATCGTCCGGCACGTGCTCCATCACGTCCATCGCGAGCAAGACGTCGGCATCCCGCTCCTCCGAGCCAAACGCGTCGGGGGCGAGGCCGCAGGTGAAGTGCACCGCGGGAAACCGCTTCCGCGCGAGATCAATCCCTTCGGCCGACGGGTCGATTCCATGGCACATGTAGGCATCGGTGAGCGAGGCGATGTTCGCCCCGGTGCCGC
>JBIKKQ010000202.1:0-5813 GCA_044360305.1 Pirellulales bacterium | reverse complement strand
GTTCGTCGTCTCGTACTTGGCGATCTTGAAGACGTCGGACACCGAGCCGCGGGACGGGCCGGCCGTGCCGGTCGTGGCGGCGTTGCCCGGATTGCCGACCGTGGCATAGTCGATGGTGACAGGCAGCGGGGCGGCGAGAGCAGCTCCGGCGAGGCTCGCGAGGGCCACGGCCAGACCCGAGGCGACCGCCCTCACGCTCATCATCCGGGCTCCACGGCCCGTGCCCCAGGTCCAGCGTTTGGCCCGGCGGCGGTGGATGCCGTTGACGCAGGCCGGAGCGGCCGACCTGCTGCGGTGTTCGGGACGGCGGCTGCGTTGCGGGCTCGAGGCCCGAGCCCTGCGGTAGTCGATCGTGTATTCGACCTCCATGCCCATATCGTCACCGTATGTATTCACCACTGCGTTCATGAGACTGCTCCTTTGTGAAAATGTCCCGAAGGACGTTGAAAATCCGACCACGTACATCGCTCGACCATCGACGACTGCCGGTCACACGACCGGAACCAGTCACACCCGAATCACCGGGCCGTCAGGCCCCGACCGTTTGCCCCATGCCCATGCGGCTGACGCCGCGCCGTTCCACGACCCGCCGGGCCTCCGTGAGCAGCGACACCAGCGCGTCGCCCCCCGAGATGCCGGGCAGATAGACCCAGGCACCGAGCTGCCGGGCCCACAACTCCTCCTCGACGCTCTCCTCGGCCCCGCAGACGACGAGCAGCGTGCCGGGACGGCAGGCGAACTCTTCGGCCACCTCGACCGAATCGCTGACGCGATCACCGAGCGGCCGGGCGATGTCCACGACCACGAGCTGGAAGTCGCTCTCGACGACGGCGGCGAGTTCGGCGGCATCGGCCGGCGCTTCGCACCCGCTCCAGCCACTGAGCTCGGAGACGGCGTCGAGCCGCTTCCGCAGGACCGAATCGCCCGACACCACCAGGCACTTCAGCACACCGGGCGCCCGTGCCGAGCGGGGCGACGCCTGGTTCGACATCGCTCGCACATCTTCCGACGTGATGCCCACGGCAACGACCATCATGTTTCACCTCTGCTACCGCGGCGGCCCGCGGATGTGTGATTGACGACCCAGCGACTTGCGGCCGCCACCAGGCGACCGCCTCGCCGTCGGTCCCGTGGGCTTGTGAGCCCCGCGTGACCTGCGGCACGTGGGAGAGGAAAAGCATCTGCCGTGCCAAAACCGCCGACGCGGCAAAAACAGGGCTTTTGCCGCGGAAAATCAGCAGAGAAACGACTGCCGGCGGACTTCGTCCCCGGCCACGCGGGGTGAACCCGAAATCACAGAAGCGGTGGGTCCAGGCGGGGCTCCCGCCGGCATTCCCCCGAGAAACGCCCGCTGTTTCCCGGGTTTTTCCTCGAATTCACCGGTCCAGTGAGCCCCTCACAGACCGGGTGAGCGTCCACGCAGGCCCGGCGGCGGCACGACAGCCCGCCGCTCCCGGGAGCCTCGGCAAGCTGGGAGGCCGCTGCCGCCGGCCCGGAAAACACGCTTCCAGAGGCCCCGTTTGTCCGACAACCCCGGGGGATGCCGCGGTCGCGGAGCGACGACGTGGAACAGCCTCGAAACATCGGCCGCCGACCGCCTGCCGGCCTCGCCTGCCTGCTGGTGCTGGTCGCGATCGTGCTGCCGTCCGCATCGGCCGACGACCTCGGCACCGACCGCGACGCGTTCACGCCCGCGGCGCACGTGATTCCACCGGGGACGCTGCTGCACGAGGCGTCGTACGTGTTCATCGACAATCCGGCCGGACTGCCGACGAACAACTACCCTGAATGGCTGCTGCGAATCGGCGGCACGGAGTGGTTCGAATGGCGGCTGGGCGTCAACTACGGCGTCGGCTCCCAGGGCACGATCGTGACCAGCGTCGAGGTCGGCGAGGGCACGCTCGACGGCAGCACGCTTTACGAGACGAGCATCCTCTACGGGTTGAAGCTGCAGCTGTCCCGGCAGGCGGGCTGGCTGCCGGAATCGGCGTTCATCATGGAGGCCTCGACGCCGGCCTACGGCGACTCGTTCGGCACCGTCCCGGTCGCGACCGGCGTGGCGGGCTGGGAACTGCTCGGGGGCTGGCGGCTCGACACCGCCCTGCGGTACGCCTATGCCGAGGGCTTCGGCGACTGGTTCAGCCGCTGGAGCCCCTCGGCCGTGCTCCGCGTCCCGGTGACGGAACGCTGGGAGGTGCACGCCGAGTGGTTCGGCTCGTACTCCGCGGGGCTTCCCTCCCCGACGAGCCAGCCGTTTTTCAGCCCCGGCACCCACTACCTCCTCGGCCGCAACATGGAAATCGGCCTCCGGGTCGGCTGGGGCTTGGGGGGCGCCGCGGCCCCGTTCTTCTCCGACGCCGGCCTCGGCTGGCGCTGGTGAGCGGCACCGGGCCGCCCGGGTTGCCGGACATCCACCGGCCGCCGGAATTACCGGTCGCCCGCTCGGCCGCCCGGCCCGGCGGGTGCTACACGGCCGTGACCCGCCCGTGCCGGCCGCGGCAATCGTGTTCGGCACGGTTGTTCCGGACGCCGCGAGGCTGACGCCAACGGTCCGCCGGCCGGTGACATGCTCGTCGCCGGCGGACTTTGCCGTTGCGACCTCCAGCGTGCTGGTTCGTCCTGCGGTGCAGGCAAAGTTCACCGGCTCCTGCGCGTGCCACCGGCCGGCTCCTCGGTGCCCCCCGGGAGTCGGAGTTGCGTTCGACAGCGGACCCGACCGCGCAGCCGGAAGAACATCTCGATCAGCCAACGCTGCCGGTAGATTCCAGCGATGAGCTCGGCGGGAAAGTCGAGCCTGTTCGTCGCGATCCGGAGCGTGACGATCTCGTCGCTGATGACACCTGCCTGGCGGTCAGCAGCGCCCAGATCATTGACACGCACGACTTTGCCAGCCGTGGAATCCGATACACGCGCGACGTACTACCGGGAGCAGGTTCTTGGTGACACTCCTCGTCGCTGAATCCGTGAGGGGTTGCCCATGCCCTGGGAGGCGGCGTTGCTGGCAAGTGAAGGCAGGAAGCCGAAAACGCAGCCAGCATCGAGTGAACGAAGGCCTGGAGGGCCGAAGTGAACAACCGACGAGCAGGGCATGGGCAACCCCGAACCGTGCCCAAGCAAGTGTCAACTATTGGATGCTCCCGGTAGTAATTCAGCCCCTGCACGTCTTGTGCACGGATCTTGTTCTCTCGCGGCGACGGCGACCGGGGGCCTGCCGGGCAACCTGCTGCTGGCCACGATCCACGTCACGCTGATCGGGGTCTCCACCACGTCCACACCCTGCATCATCGACCGCGAGACGAAGGCGGTGCGGCTGTTCGCCGGGGGCCGCCGGCGCTGTGGGCGAACAGACACCAGCGTGCCAGCCGGACTTCAGGCGTGGATCGCCCTGCCGGCCACGGCCAACGCCGCCTCCTTGAGGGCCTCGGGCAGCGTCGGATGGGCGTGGCAGACGCGGGCGACGTCCTCGGCGCTGGCGCCGAAACTCATCGCCGCCGCCGCCTCGCCGATCAGGTCGCCCGCCGCCGGGCCGATGATGTGCACGCCCAGAATCCGGTCGCTGGCGGCGTCGGCGAGGACCTTCACCTTGCCGGTCGTGTCGTTGATCGTCCGCGCCCGGCCGTTGGCCCGGAACGGGAACACGCCCTTCTTGAAGGCCACCCCGGCCGCCACGAGCTGTTCCTCCGTCCGGCCGACGGTCGCGATCTCGGGGTGCGTGAACACGACCGCCGGCACGAGGTCGTAGTCGACGTGGCACCAGCCGCCGGCGATGCCGTCGATGCAGGCGACGCCGTCCTCCTCGGCCCGATGGGCGAGCATCGGCCCCGGGATGCAGTCGCCGATCGCCCAGACGCCGGCCGTCGAGGTGCGAAAATGGTCGTCCACGGGAATGAAGCCCCGCCCATCGGCGGCGATGCCGACGGTCTCCAGGCCGAGGTCGTCGGTGGCTGGTCGGCGGCCCGTGGCCGCGAGCACGCGGTCGCACCGGATCGGCTCCATGCCCGCACATTCCACGACGCAGCCGTCGCCCGCCGCCCGGGCCGAGAGGACCTTCGTGCCCAGCCGGATGTCGAGCCCCTGCTTGCGGAACAGCGTCAGCGCCTCGGCCGCGATGTCGGCATCGATCCCCGTCAGGATGCGGTCGGCGTATTCGAGCACCGTCACCCGCGAGCCCAGCCGGCGCCAGACGCTCCCCAGTTCGAGGCCGATGTAGCCGCCGCCGATCACCACGAGATGCCCCGGCACCGCGGGGAACGACAGCGCCTCCGTGCTCGTGCCCACGCGGTCGCCGTCCACCTCCACCCCGGGCAGCACCACGCTCCGGCTGCCGACGGCCAGGACGATCTTCGGGGCCTCGAGCAGGGGCTTCGTGCCGTCGGCCGCGGTCACCTCCACCCGCCCCGGGCCGGCGAGCCGGCCGGTGCCCCGGTGGCGGACGACCTTGTGCTTCGCCAGCAGGGCGTCGATCCCCTTGGCGAGCGTGCCGACGACGTCGGTCTTGCGTTTCATCATCGTCGCCAGATCGAGCTCCACGCCCCCCACGCGGATGCCGTGGACGGCCAGCTCGTGCCGGGCAATCTCCAGCTTGTGGCTCGATTCCAGCAGGGCCTTGGAGGGGATGCAGCCGACCCGCAGGCAGGTGCCGCCGAGCTGCGGCTCGCGTTCGACGACGGCGGCCTTCAGGCCGCACTGGGCGGCGCGGATCGCCGCCACGTAGCCCCCCGGTCCCCCGCCGATCACGATCAGGTCATGGTTCATCGTGCACCTCGCAAACCGCTGCCATCGGACACACCATGCAGATCACACGCCCACACCGCGCGGCCTCGCCCGACGCGACGCCGTCGGCACCGGGAAACCCCGGCTGTCCCGACCGCCGACCCGGGTGCACAAGGCCGTGGAGGCCTTGTGCACGCGACGCTTACACCTCCAGCATCAGCCGGCTGGGATCCTCGATCGTGTCCTTGATCCGCTTGAGGAACGTCACCGCCTCGCGGCCATCGACGAGGCGATGGTCGTAGGTCAGGGCAAGGTACATCATCGGCCGGATCACCACCTGGCCGTTGACGGCCATCGGCCGGTCCTGGATGGAGTGCAGCCCGAGGATGCCGCTCTGCGGCGGATTGATGATCGGCGTCGAGAGCAGCGACCCGTAGACGCCGCCGTTGGAGATCGTGAACGTCCCCCCCTGGAGCTCGTCGAGGCGGAGCTTGTTCTCTCCAGCCCGGCGGGCGAAGTCGCCGATCGTCTGCTCCACCTGGGCGAAGGAAAGGTTCTCGGCGTTCCGCAGCACCGGCACCACCAGCCCCTTGCCGCCGCCGACCGCGATCCCGATGTCGTAGTAGTCGCGGAACACGATGTGCGGGTCGCGGTACTCGGCGTTGACTTGCGGCACCGCCCGCAGCGCCTCCACCGCCGCCCGGACGAAGAACGACATGAACCCGAGCTTGACGCCGTACCGCTCTTGGAACACGTCCTTGAACTTCCCGCGCAGGGCCATCACCGCGGACATGTCGCACTCGTTGAACGTCGTGAGCAGGGCCGCCTGCTGCTGCGCCTCGACGAGCCGCTCGGCGATCCGGCGACGAATCGGGCTGATGAGCACGAGCCGCTCCTCGCGGCCCCCCGGCCGCCCGGCCGCGACCACGGGGGCTGGCGCCGGCTTGACCGCCGGCGGGGCCGCCTGCGGCGGCCGCTGCGCCGCCTGCGTGGCGTCGGCCTTGGTGATCCGTCCTCCGGGGCCCGTGCCGGTCACCGTGGCGGCCGGGATGCCCGCTTCGCCGAGCACCCTGGCGGCCGCCGGCATCACCCGCGACGCC
>JBIKKQ010000201.1:0-5820 GCA_044360305.1 Pirellulales bacterium | reverse complement strand
TGCGCCCGGCCGCCCTTCGCACTGGAGCGACTCTCCGTGATCCGCGACGCGAGCGGCCGAATCACGCGCGTGCGCTACTCGCTTCCACGGCATAAAGCCGCCAACTGGGTCGGCCCCGGCCGCGGGCGAACGTCCACGCGACCGGGGGCCAATGGCGTCGTCGAGCTCTCGCCGTTTGAGTTCCTCGACCGGCTCGCCGATCTCGTGCCGCCGCCGCGGAAGCACCGGCATCGCTATCACGGAGTATTCGCGCCGAATCACCGGCTGCGGAAAGCCGTCACGTTGCTGGCGATCGGGAATATTGGCAAGCGGCGCGACGCCGCCACCGGCGGGCAGGCCGCCTGCGGGGCTGTCGGCGGACATGCCGTGGAAGGCTGCTGCGACACTCATGCAAAGCCCCGCTCGCACGACACCTCGCGGATTGCCTGGGCGAAACTGATGGCACGGGTGGGGGAGGAGTTTCCGCTCGAGTGCCCGGCGTGTGGCGGCGACATCCGACTGATCGCGTTCATCACCGAACCAGGGCCCATCCGCAAGATCCTCACGCACTTGGGCGAACCACTCCAACCGCCTCTGGTGTCAACCGCCCGAGGCCCGCCCACCGACTGGGGCGAGCTCGTGCAAGTCCATGATGAGCGGGACATCTTTCAGGCGTCGCCCCAAGAGCTGCCCGCGATCGACATCCACAGCCACTGACCGGCGTCGGAAGCGAGGCGTCGAAGCCCCGGGAACGGCCGACTAGGACGCGGTCTGCGCCGACGCGAGAAAAAACGCCAACAAAGCGGGTGCGGGGCGTTTCGAGAAACCCACTCCGGACGCCCGGGCCCGCTCCTCCCGAGACTCACGAGTCGCTCATCAGCCGGAAGACCGTTGCCGAAGTGCCATTGACCGGGCTATCCTTTTGATCGAGGGCGTCACGCTCGAGCGGCTCGGCCGGGAGCAGAACCTCGACCGGCGCACAATCCGTAAGCGGATCAACCGGGCGATCGATAGGCTGCGGGAGGCGGAGAAGGACTTGCCGTAGAGGCAAATCCAACAGGCGAACCCACGCAACCTAGCATCCAGGCATCGCCCCGAGCTACACTCCGCTCCATGTTCCGACGGGTTCCGCTACGACGCATCACGACCTGGTTCGCTATCATCGGCTACGCGCTCGTAGTCTCGGGACTTCCTCTGCCCGTGGGGTTTTCGTCCCCCGGCCAGAAAAGTGCTTCGTCGGACAAGCGACTCTCCGGCAAGGATCGAACGAAGCCGTTCCCGTGCATGGACAAGCCGTGCGGCTGCGCCACGGCCGAGCAGTGCTTCGCGAACTGCTGCTGCCACACGCCGACCGAACGACTGGCCTGGGCAAGGGCTCACAACGTCGAGGCAGCCGTGCTCGCCGCACTGGAGCGCAGGGCGGGAACTGAGCCGCGGAAGCCTGGATCGGGGTGCTGTGCGAAGAAGGCGGCGAAGCCCGCATACTCGGCGCCGTCCTTGGATCTCGAAGGCCCGGACATCTGCAGCGAGTACCAGTCGCTTGCAGCCACGCCGGCTCCCGTGTCGGTCGAGGATTCTCCCGAGCCAGCCGAGGAACCCCCGCAGCCGAGGCTCATCGTGCTTCGGGCCATGCTCGCCTGCGGCGGCATTGCCGCCGAGTGGTTCTCGTGCGGCGTCTCGTTGCCTCCTCCGGCGATCGTCGCCGCGGTCGTCACATACGAGCCGCCGCTCATCACGCTTGATGTCGCCGACGACGAGATGATCTGCGTTCCGTCCGTCCCGGATCTGCCGCCTCCCCGGGCTTGAGTCGCATCAGCCTGCGTTCGCAGGAATCTGCAACGGCTCATGCGTTTCCCTCCGTGATGCAGGCGTGTGCCTGCGCGGCGGGAAGCGCCTACCCACGCCCATCCCGCCTTGGTGCCTGCGCGCCTCGGCGATGGGCTATTCGGAGGAGATTCTCATGCGCACTTGTCATTCATGTTCCCTGCTTCGGCTCTCCGCGTTGGCGGCAGTCGGAATCGCGATTCAGTACGGTGGAGTTGCACACGCCGGCCAAATAACCGGCGGCGCGGCCACGATGACGTTCGATATCTTGGCGATCAACCCGTTCCTGACGTACACCCGGTTCTACGGGCTGCTCGATGACCAGGCTGCGACGCTGACCGCCGCGCAGATCCAGTCGGGCACCGTGCCGATTCCGGCGGGGTCACCTTCGACCCCGACGAACCTGCTGCACCCGGTCAACGGCACCACGGTCACCGACCCCACGGGCCGCAAACGGCAGACATCGACGCTCGACTACGATCCCAACAATGTCCTGGGATCGTGGACGGTGTCGACGAATAGCGGGTTTGTCACCTCGGGCGGCGAGCAGATCGGATTCGACGGCGTGACCATGAACGCGGCTGGTCAGGAAATCGGTGGCGGCAACTTTCTCTGGGGCGACTTCGCGCTGCGGCGGGATCCCACCCGCGGTGGCGACGGGCTCGTCCTGGTGAACAACTACGGCTTCGGTTTCAACGCCTTCGATCTCGGCGTCAGTAGTCTGGCGGCCGATGCGTCGGCGCTCACCATCACGGGCACACTGTTGCTGAGCCCCGAGTGGGCGGTGGCCTTTGGCGGCACGGCGGGTTCGAACGTCGGGTCATTCTCGATGGTGGCCACGGTGCCCGAACCAGGCACGATGACGCTGGCCGGCCTTGGCGTGGCCGGAGGCATCGTGCACTGGGTGGTCCGCCGTCGCGCACGTGAATCCGCTCGCTGTGAGAAGGCGTGATCGCATGTCGCGTCGGCACCCGCGCAGGCGGAGAAGACGATCGATCCAGAACGGCGGGCAACTCGGCTTTACGTTGGTCGAGTTGCTCGTCGTTCTGGCACTCATCGGCACGCTCGTGGCCCTGCTCATCCCCGCAGTCCAGCAGGCTCGCGAGATTGCGCGACGATTGGCCTGCCAGAACAACCTCCGACAGATCGGGCTCGCGGTGTCGCTTCACGAGAATGCACGGCAGTTTTTGCCGGCGGCGACCTATGGCCGCCCATACAACACCGCCGGGCCCGTCGGCAGCGGCTTCACGCGACTACTTCCCTATCTCGAGGAGCGGAGCGCGGCGGACCGCTACCTGCAGCAGGAAGATTGGACTTCAGCCGGCAATCAGATCGCCGTCAATACGGTCGTCCCCACGTTTCGTTGCCCGTCGTCGCCGGCTCCCGCGAGCGTGCAGGGCATCCAAACGTCGCTGGGCGTTCCCGTGCAGGGACAACTCTCCGCCGCGGTGACCGACTTCACGGCCGTGTACAGCTGGGGATTTCCATTTGCGGTACCTGCCACGCCGTTTCTCCGCGATCCCTGGGCCGTCGGGGCGCTGTCGCCGTTTCCAGAGGAGGGCAGCGGATTGTTCACCGGCACGGCGATCTTCCGTCGGCCGCGGCTGCGCGACACGACGGATGGCACCGCCGTCACGATGACCTTTCACGAGCGGGCGGGGATGACGGCCCGGTGGGTGATGGGCCGGCAGACCGAGGCGAATCCAAGCACCGCCGCCGCCTGGGCGCCATGGGCGGGCCAAGGGTGCAACTGGGTACTTTCCTACGAGGCAAGCGGCCTCACGTGGGCGCCCTCGGGCCTCGGCCCGTGCAATGTGAACTGCAGTAATCATCAGGGCGTCTACGGTTTCCACGCCGGAGGCGCGAACGCCGTATGCCTCGATGGCGGCGTGCGATTTCTCAACGACACGATCGATGCGCGGGTGCTGTTCGCCTATGTCTCACGGTCGCGGGGGGATCGCCCCGGGGAATCGCCATGAGCCTCCGTATCGGAAATCACAGCTTCTTCGTGACACCCACCGTGATCACACTCGTGATCGGGTTTGCTGGGTGCCAACAAGCCCCGCCACCCTCCGGGCCCCCCGTACTTCCGGTCGGCGGCACCATCATCGTCGATGGAGAACCGGCGGCCGGCGTGACGGTGCGGTTCGTCGCCGTCGATGCACCGGGAGCAGCGGCACCGGCATTTGTCACCGGCTCCCACGGGCGGTTCACGGCGGCGGCGCCGGGTTCCGACGTCGGTGTTGCCGCCGGCACCTATCGCCTCGTCGTCTATTGGCTTGCCACGCCTGCCGGCGGCGGCATGCCGGTTGATCGGCTCCTCGGCAGATACGCCGATCCAGACCGGTCCGCGCTGACAGTAACCATCGACCCGACCAACCCCGATATCGGAACCTTCACGCTCACCTCCGGTCCTTCTCGCTGAGGCGCCCGCCATGACCACGACACGTGCCCGCCGTTTGCTGTTTTTGACTCTCTGCCTCGTTGTCGCGCCGATTCCCACGGCAGCCACAGCGCGGGGCAGCGACACCACCGCGGAGGTAACGCGCGTGGCGGTGGTTCTGTTCCCGGGAGTGGAACTGCTGGACGCGGCCGGACCGGCGGAGGTGTTCGCACGGACGCGCGACGAGCAGGGAACGCCGCTGTTCGACGTCTCATGGGTGGGGTCTGCCCGGACGCCGGTCGAAAGCATCGGCGGACTGGGCCTTGTGCCGCGAAAGGACGTCGCCGAGAACCCAACGGCTGACGTGCTGGTGATTCCGGGCGGTGCCGTCGAGGCGGCGATGGACGACCCGCGGCTGATGAAGTGGACCGCCGATCAGGCCCGTGCCGCCCGCCTCGTCCTCTCGGTCTGCAACGGAGCGTCGATCCTCGGCAGGCTGCAACTTCTCGACGGTCTCGACGTTGCGACTCACCACGACAACGTAGCCCTCCTGAAGTTCATTGCGCCGGCGGCGCAATGCCGTATGGATGCGAAGTTCGTCGACACCGGACGAATCGTCACGGCCGCCGGCATCTCCGCCGGCATCGACGGAGCATTGCATGCCGTGTGGCGGCTGAAGGGTCGGGATGCGGCCCGACGGGTCGCCACCTACATCGAGTACGACCCGTTCGTCGGGTTTCGTGACGATGCGGAGGCGCTCCTGGCGCCCGACCCGCGGGGGGTCGTCAGCCTTCGCGGCCGGGTCCACCCCGCCAAGCCGTGGACGATCGTGCGCCTGGTCGAGACGATTCGCAGCGACGGCATCGAGGCGGCGCTGGCCCGCTACCCGTCGCTCCTGGAGGAGGCGACCGGGGACGATCGACTGATGATGGAGGAGCACGGATTAGCGATGTCGGGCTCGTGGCTTCTCCGGTATGGCCGCGATCCGGCTGTCGCGATCGATCTCATGCGGTTTACCGTGGCCGCTTATCCCGAATTCGTGCAGGGCTATGTGAATCTGGCCAGGGCCCTTTTGGCAAACGGCGATCGGGCCAGCGCGGAAGCCCACTGCCGGCGGGCGTTGGCAATGGCGCCGGAGGACTCGGACGCACAGAAACTCCTTATCGAGTGCACCGCCGAACAGACGGGGAAGCCTGACTGAGCGGATCGCGACGGGAGGCCAATGGGCGATCACCCTTTCGTACTAATGAGAGGACGATCGAAGAATGGCCGGTGCGAGGGCGGCCTTGTTGAAGGGGGTCGATCAGCCTGCGGACTTAGTGGCCCGCCACTCCTTCACCATCCGCTTCCCATCGGTCTGCTTCGGGAACCCCAGTTCCTTGGCGGCGATGGCCCACTCGACGGCCTTGTAGTTGTCGAGCCGCCGCTTGCACGGGTACTCATCCTGTCGCATGAGCCAGAGCACGATCTGCTCGATCGCCATGCCCTGCTGCCGCAACTCGTGGATCAGCGGCTCCTCGACGCCGATGCGGCCGCCGACATGGTTGCTCGAGAAAACAGTGGTTTCTCAGTGGACGCAAGCGTCCGGATCACGCTCATCGACCGCGACGTGCCGAGCTATTTTCAGAGCCTCG
>JBIKKQ010000051.1:0-19842 GCA_044360305.1 Pirellulales bacterium | reverse complement strand
GGCCAGGATGGCCGCCGAAGCGCTCTACACAGCAACGCCGCAGCAGGCGGCGTCCGTCGGCCATGCAAACCCTTGGCGTTTGCATTCGCCGACCAAGCTTCGGCCGGCCAGGATGGCCGCCTCGCGTTGGGCGAGCGGAGGAGACGCCGCAGGAGGCGGCGTCCGTCGGCCATCCAAACCCTTGGCGTTTGCATCGGCCGACCAAGCTTCGGCGGGCCAGGATGGCCGCCGAAGCGCTCAAGCAAGATGTCCGGGCTTGGGCGAGCGAAGGCGGTTCGCTCGCCCAAGCCACGGAGCACCCTTCTGGCTTGTGAGGTCGTCGCGAATCGCGTCGCGGCGGCATCGGAAAAGAAAAGCAAAGCGCGTGCCGAAACCCGGGGTGGTCGCGGTTGCCGGATGTGGGGAATAAAAAACTGAGGATTTTCAGGCGAAAGAACGAGGTCGCGTGGCGTCGCCCCGGAAAATTTTCCCGGCGGCATCGGCCGCGGCGGTCGCTCGCACGCACGGAATCCGTGCAGTTGATGCCGCGCGACTGTGCAGCGAGGGTTCGGCCGATGCCGTTACCCGGCGCGGCGTCAGAACGTCGCGATCGGGGGGATTTCGGCTTGGGCGCTGATCGGGCCGGTCGCCTGTCGGGCGACGTCTTCGTCGAGGAGGGGGGCGAGATGGCCGAGATGCGGCACGCCGGCACGCTCCAGAAAATTCGCCAGCAGCCGGAAGCCGTGCCGGGTGAGGATCGACTCCGGATGAAACTGCACGCCGTACACCGCGTGCCGCTCGTCGGCGATCGCCATGATCGTGCCGCGCTCGTCCCGGGCCGTCACCGAGAGGCCGTCCGGAAGCGGCTCGGCGGCGACCACCAGCGAGTGATAACGGCAGGCCGTGAGCGGACTGGGAATCCCCGCGAACAGGTTCACGGCGTCGTGGTGGACGGCGCTGGTGCGGCCGTGCACCGGCTCGGCCGCCGGGACGACGCTGCCGCCGAGCGCGGCCGCGATCGCCTGATGGCCGAGGCAGACGCCGAGCACAGGCACCGAGCCTCGAAACGCCCGCACCGCCTCCAGCGAACAGCCCGCCTCGGCCGGCGTGCAGGGGCCGGGTGAAATCACGATCGCCCGCGGGGCCAGCCGGCGCAGGTCGGCCACGGTCGTGGCATGGCTCGGCAGCACGGCCGTCTCCACGCCGAGGAGCTGGAAATACCGGGCGAGGTTGAAGACGAAACTGTCGCGGTTGTCGAGCACGACGATCATGTCTGAGCCTCGTTCGCGGCCGGCGGCATGTCGCCGGCAGGGCGGCCGTCGGCGGGCCGGCCGCCGAGGCCGAGGCCGTCGAGCACCCGGAGCAGGCCCTCCGCCTTGTGGAGCGACTCGGCGTGTTCCGCGGCCGGATCGCTCGCCGCCGTGATCCCGCCCCCGGCCGCGAAGCTGATCGAGTCGGGGCCGACGACGAACGTCCGGATCAGAAGGTTGAAGTCGGCCGTGCCGTCGAAGCCGACGTAGCCGAGCGAGCCGCAGTAGACGCCGCGCGGCACCGGTTCGAGCGCCGCGATGATCTCGCAGGCCCGGTGCTTCGGCGCGCCGGTCACGCTGCCGCCGGGCATCGCCGCCTCGAGGGCGTCGAGCGGGCCCAGGCCCGGGGCGAGCCGACCGGCCACGATGGAGACCAGGTGCTGCACGTAGCGGTAGCGCTCCAGCCGGCAGAGCGCCTCGACGCGGACGCTCTCTGGCGTACAGACCCGGGCGAGGTCGTTGCGGATCAGATCGACGATCATCACGTTCTCCGCCCGGTCCTTCGCGCTCGCCTCGAGGTCGTCGCCGGCGTAGAGATCGGCTTCGGGCAGCGACACGATCCGGCGCGTCCCCTTGATCGGGTGCATCCGCACCACGCCGCGCGACACCTGCAGGAACCGTTCCGGCGACATGCTCACGACCGCGACACCGCCGGCGTCGAAGCAGGCGGCGAAGGGCGCGGGATTGGTCCGCCGGGCCGCCAGATGGACCGCCACGGGATCGACCGTGGCCGCGAGGGTGAACTGCTGGGCGAGGTTGACCTGGAAGATGTCGCCGGCGCGGATGAAGTCGATCCCGGCCCGGACCATGTCGCGGTAGGACGGCGGCGAGTGCGTGGCGAACACGCCCGGTCGCGACGGCAGGGGGTGTGCGAACGCGGCCGGCAGGCCGGCCGGCGGCGCGGAGGGGCGTGAGTCTGGCGCGGATGCCGGGCTGGGCGCCTGCGCCAACGCCGGCGGGCGCGGCGGGGCGTGACGCGGCGCGGCGGCTGCGGCGAGCAGGGCAGCGAGCCGCTCCTCGGCCCGGTCGCGGCGGGCCACCGGCCCCCGGGCGGGCACGCCCTGCGAGATGAACCAGCCGCGGGCGAGGTCGTGGTCGTAGGCGAAGACCAGATCGTAGACGTGCAGCGAGACCAGGGGCACCGACCGGGCGGCCGGCGCGGGAATGCCGAGGCGTTCGAGCCCGCACTCGTAGGACACCAGACCGGCCACGCCACCCTGGAACGGCGGCAGGCCCGGGATCGTCGGGCAGGCGAGGTCGGCGAGCAGCCGGCGCAGCGACGCGAACGCGCCGGCGAGGCGGGAGTCGTCGGCCGCCGGCGCCGTGGGCGGATCGAGCCGCAGGGAATGGATCGGATCGGCGGCCACGAACGACCACCGGCCCAGCCGTGGCGCGGCCGGACCGGCGGCACGGCCGGGCCGGGCATCCTGCCGGTGACCCTTCCCATGATTGGTCGGCTCGTCGGTGTGGGGATCCGTCAGGGCGCTGTCGAGAAACAGCAGGTGCGGCAGGCCGGCGAGTCGCTCGAAGACGAGCTCGGGCACGACGTCGGCGGCCGTCTCGGCGACGAGGCAGCCCGAGGGCGTGAAGAAGCGGCGTGCGATCCACGGATGGCCGGTGGCGGTCGTCATCGCGGCTCCTCCACGGGCCGGGAGGCGGCGACGGCTGCGGCCGCGCGGGACGGGCCGTGAGCGATCTCGGGCTGCGTGAGATGGCCCCAGTCGAGCGCCTGGTCCTGCCGGTAGTCCTTGGCCAGCGTGATCGCGGTCACTGCCTTCGCCATCTCGTAGCCGAGGTAGAAGGCGTGCGAGGGATCGACGTCGGTGCGGCCGGCGGCCCCGAGTTGCTCGAACAGTGCGAACGGATCGCGGGCGTGGAGATGCAGCCCCGCGCCCACGAGGTGAATCTCGCCGCGCTCGGCGAAGATCCGAAAGTTTGGGTCGCGGATCGCGGCCGCGAGGCCGTCGAGCACCTCGTCGCCGTGGGACTGCGGCCTGCCCGACCGCAGCGTCACCAGCCGCGGCTCGACGTGCTTGGGGAGCGTGCGGTGCGTGACCGCATGCCAGGCGAGGGCCCGTGCCAGGGCACACTCGCGGACGCTGCTCCTCGCCCAGTGGATCACCTCCGTCGTCAGCACCGAGCGGATGCCGGTCTCCTGGCAGAAGCCGATGAGCAGGGCGTTGACGCCGGCGGAATCGACGTCGGTCAGCTCGGTGAGGTTGCCGATGCCCATCATCATCTCGGCGTCGGGATGGCGGCGCCGGACATCGAGGTAGCGGCCGAGGCTGGCCGCGAAGCCGAAGCCGATCGGCTCGAGGACGGGATCGAGCCGGCAGGGGACCCCGGCGCCGCGCAGCCGGTCGATGGTGTCGTCAAAACCCTCGAGCGTGGCCGGCACGTCGGGCACGACCACCACCTCGCAGCCCCAGTCGGGCGCTGCGGCCACGTTCGTGGAATTGACCGACAGCACGAGGCTCGCCCCGGCCCGCGTGGCGGCGGCGATCTCGCGCGGCTCGAAGCTGTCGATCGAAACCCGAAAACCCTCGGCGACGAGCATCCGCACGGCGTCGCCGACGCCGGACCAGACCGTGCCCGGATCGCAGCCGACGTCGATCCGGTCGGCGCCGGCGGCGCCGAGCCGGCGGGCCTCGGCCAGCAGGTCGGCGGCGGCGAGCCGCGGGGCATGGTTGATCTCGGCGATGATCTCGATGTCGTGCCGGCCGTAGTCGGCCAGATCGCGGGACTGCTGGCCGAAAAACTCGTCGAGCCGGCGCAGGTCCTCGGGGCCGCGGTCCACCGGCACCGGCGTCACGGCGGCGAACACGTCGAGCGGGCCCTGGCAGCCGCCGGGGATGATCACCCGCTCGGCGGCCTCCGGCACGGCGAGACGCCTGGCGATCCACGGCGTCGTCATCAGCGCGGCGACGGTGATGTTGAGCACCTGCACGCTGAACGAGAAGCCGACCCGGGGAGCGAGCCGTTCGAGCACCTGCCGCAACGAGTGCTCGGCGAGGCGGCCGGTGACGAAGTGGATGTGGGGGAGGGGGGCGGCCACGCGGCGGAGTTCCAACGGTCCGGACACCGAACGAGTCTATATTGTGGCCAATCGGCCGATTCAAGAACGACCGGGCCCGGCCCGCCCCTTGGATCTCGGGCGCGGCACGGCGGCGCGGCTGCGGGCGGTTGCGGGGGGCGGGCGGCCGGGAGAGACTCCGGCCATGATCCTCGAAGGCCTGGTGACGACCAGCGACGCGGCGGGCGGCATCCACGTGGCCGCGATGGGGCCGTGGATCGACGACGCCGCGCGGGCGGCCGGCGCGGTGTCGCGGCTGTCGCTGCGACCGTTTGCCGGCAGCCAGACGGCGGCGAACCTCGCCCGGCTTCCCGCGGGCGTGTTTCATGTGACCGACGACGTCCTGCTCCTCGCCCGCGTCGTGGCGGGCGCGGCCGGGCCGATCGCCGGCGGCCGCCGCGCCACCGAGATCAGCGGCTGGCTGCTCGACGACTTCTGCACGGCGTACGAGTTCGTCGTCGAGTCGTCCGATCGCTCGGCCATCCGCGAGCGGCTCGAGGCCCGGGTCGTCGCCGAGCACCGCGGCCGGCCGTTCCTCGGGTTCAACCGGGCGGCCCATGCCGTGGTCGAGGCGGCGATCCTCGTCACGCGGCTGCACCTGCCGGAGGCGGCCGACCCCGGACCCGCGTTCCGCGACCTCGAGCCGCTGGTCGCCAAGACCGGCGGCGCGCGGGAACAGGAGGCGTTCGCGCTGCTCCGCCAGGCAGCCGCCGACCGCTGGCGTTGCGATACCGGGGTGAAGGAGAAGGGCAACGAGCAGGGGGCGAAAAAGGGGGCGGGCACATTTCCCGAGGGACCGTGAGCCGAACGCCGTCGAAGGGTATGCTGACCAGTCCATTTCGCATGGTCCGGTCGCGAACCGTGGCAGTCAGGAATCCTTGATGTTCCCCGTCGTCGAAGTCCGCACGCCCGCCCGTCTGCACCTCGGGCTGATGTCGTTCGGCGTGCCGACCACGCGGGCCTTCGGCGGGATCGGCCTGATGATCGACCGGCCCGGCGTGCAGCTGCGGGTCAGCAAGGCGCTGCGACTGGAGGCGCGGGGGGTGGAGGCCGATCGGGCCCTCGCGTTCGCGCGGATGTGCGTGGAGTCGTGGGGGCTGCGCGAGGCGTTCGCGGTCGAGGTGCGGACGACCCCCCGTGGCCACGTCGGCCTCGGCAGCGGCACGCAGCTCGGGCTGGCCGTGGCGGCGGCCATCCGTCACCTGTCGCGGCCGCGTGCCGCGGAGCCCGTGGTGGCGGCGCCCGCGCATCCGGGGGAACGCGCCATCGATCCCTCCGAACACGAGTGGACGTTCGAGTCGGGGGACGCGCTGGAACTGGCCCGGGTCGTGGGGCGGGGCCGCCGGTCGTGCGTCGGAGTCCACGGCTTCGCCCGCGGCGGGCTGATCGTCGAGGCAGGTCGGCTGCCGGCGCAGGTCGCCGCCGCGCCGGACGAGTTTTCGCCGGTCGTCGCCCGGGTACGGCTGCCCTC
Source organism: Pirellulales bacterium (assembly GCA_044360305.1). GTDB lineage: Bacteria > Planctomycetota > Planctomycetia > Pirellulales > UBA1268 > QWPN01. The sequence goes on along the minus strand of JBIKKQ010000051.1, from coordinate 14,009 downwards.
GGAGTGGCGCTGCGTGCTGATCATCGCTCGGGGCATCAGCGGGCTCGCCGGCGACGCCGAGAGGCAGGCGTTCGCCCGGCTGCCTCCGGTGCCCGGCGAGATCACCGCCGAACTGGCCCGGATCGCGCTCCTCGAACTGCTGCCGGCCGCGGTCGAGGGCCGGTTTCCGGAGTTCTGCCGCGCGGTGCGCAGCTACGGGCGGCTCGCCGGGCAGCCGTTCGCCGAAGAGTCGAGCCGGCTCGCGCACGCCGAGGCGACCACGGGGCTGATCGACCTGCTCGGCGAGCTCGGTATCGAGGGGGCCGCGCAGAGCAGCTGGGGGCCGGCCGTGATGGCCTGCTGCGAGTCGGTGGCGAGCGCTGGCACGCTGCTCAACGTGCTCGAACGGCTCGGCCTGACGGCTCATCACGACGTGGTGATCGCCCGCTTCGACTCGCAGGGAGCCGTGCTCCGCGAACTGGAGTGAGCCCGGCCGCGGTCGCTCAGACGGGGAGGGCGTGGCCGACCCGGAGGCCGTAGGCGGTGAGCACGCGGGCGAGTTTCGTGGCCAGGGCCGGCTCCAGCGGCACCAGCGGCAGCCGAACCTCGCCCGTGTCGCGGCCGAGCATCGCCAGCGCCGCCTTGATCGGGATCGGGTTGCTCGCCAGACCGAGCAGGTCGCGGCACAGGCCGAACAGCCGGCAGTGCAGGGCCTGGGCGCCGGCGAGGTCGCCGGCGTCGAAGGCATCGCAGAGCTGCTTCATGTCGGCCGGCACGAGGTTGCCCACCACCGAGATCACGCCCCGGCCGCCGATCGCCAGCAGCGGCAGCGTCATGCTGTCGTCGCCGGAGAGAAGCGTGAGGTCGGTGGCCGCGATCAGCTGCGAGGCCTGGTCCATCGAGCCGGTCGCCTCCTTGACCATCGCGATGCCGGGGAGTTCCGCGAGGCGGATGATCGTCTCGGGCTCGATGTTGCGGCCGGTGCGGGCGGGAATGTTGTAGACGCAGATCGGGATCTCGACCGCCTCGGCGATCGCCTTGAAATGCTCGTAGATGCCCTGCTGCGTGGGGCGGTTGTAGTACGGGCCGACGATGAGGGCCGCGTCGGCGCCGGCCCGGGCGGCGAACTTCGTCAGTCGGACCGCCTCGGCGGTGGAGTTGCTGCCGGTGCCTGGCATGACGAGGATCCGGCCGCCCGCGGCCTCGACGCTCTCGGCGATCACCCGCTCGTGCTCGGCGTGGGTCAGCGTCGGCGACTCGCCCGTCGTGCCCACCGGGCAGATGCAGGTCGTGCCGGAGGTCACCTGGAACTCGATCTGTTCCCGAAGCCGCACGGAGTCGATGCCGCCGTCGCGAAACGGGGTGACGATGGCGACCGACAGACCGGCGAACTTCTCGGCGCGGGTGGGCATGAATGGGGTCCTTCCTTATTCTGGTGCCATGCACGGGCCGGCGGCCGGCGCGGCGATCGAGCCGCCCGGATGCCCTCGGTGTGCGGGTGCGTGGCCATGATTTTGTATGATTTTCATGAGCGGGCGGCAAAGGGGGCCCGGCCGGGCGGCCGGCCCCGGCCCGGGGCGGTCGCCGCGGCGGAGGTGGTTCGGGCCGCCGGGGGCGCCGGCGGGGCTCTCGGCGTGATCCTCGGGACGGGTCTCGGAGGGCTGGCCGGCCGGCTCACCGCGGCCTGGTCGCTGCCGGCCGCCAAGACCGGCTGGCTGGCGGCATCCACGGCCACCGGCCATGCCGGGCGGATCGCCTGCGGCACGCTGTATGGCACGCGGGTCGTCGCGCTCGAAGGGCGGGTGCACGGCTACGAGGGACGGTCGGCCGAGACGCTCATCCGCGGCGTCGAGCTCCTCGCCGCCCTCGGCGTGGAGACGCTGTTGATCACCAACGCCGCCGGAGGACTGCGTCCCGACATGCGGGTCGGCGAGATCGTGGTGGTCTCCGACCACGTCGATTTCGTTCGCGGCGACTGGACGGCGCCGCTGGCGGCTGGTGAGGACGGCGCGGACGGGGCTGACGGAGCGGGGCCGCCGGCCCGCGGCTGTTACGATGACGCGGCGGCGGAGGTCGCGGTCGCGGCGCTGGCCGCGGCCAGCGCGCCGGCGCGGCGCGGCGTGTATGCGTTCCTGCGCGGGCCGAGCTACGAGACGCGGGCCGAGTATCGGATGCTCCGCCGGGCGGGGGCCGACGTCGTCGGCATGTCAACGGTGCCGGAGGTGGCGGCGGCCGCGGCGCTCGGCATGCGGGTCGTCGTCTGTTCCGTGGTGACCAACGTCGCGAATCCGGACGCGCCGGGGACGACCGACGCCGAGGACGTCTGCCGGATGGCGGCCGGCGCCGGGGATGGGGTGTGGGCGGTGCTCGGGGCGCTGGCCCGACGTGCCGCGGGAGTGCCAACATGCGGATCCTGCTGACCAACGACGACGGCATCGACGCGCCGGGACTGATCGCGCTGGCCGCGGCGGCGGCCCGGCTCGGCGGGGAGGCGGTGGTGGTGGCGCCGGCCGAGCCGCATTCCGGCTGCGGGCATCGCGTCACCACCGACCGGCCGATCCGCGTGCTGGAGGCCGGCCCGGCGCGGTACGCCGTGACCGGCACGCCGGCCGACTGCGTGCGGATCGCGCTGGCGGAGATCGTGCCCGACGCGGCGCTCGTGCTCGCCGGGATCAACGCCGGCGGCAACCTCGGCGCCGACATCCACCATTCGGGCACGGTGGCGGCGGCCCGCGAGGCGGCGCTGCACGGCCGGGTGGCGGTGGCGGCGTCGCAATATCGGCGGTCGGGCACGTCGGTTGACTGGGAGCGGGCGGCGGCCTGGCTGGAGCGGGTGTTTTCAAGGTTGCCGCTCACGCGCGGGCCGCAGGCCTCCGGCTCGCTCTGGAACGTGAACCTCCCCGACCCGCCGGAGGTCGCCGGCCTGCCGGAGATCGTGGACTGCCCGGTGGATGCGTCGCCGTTCACGCTCGGCTACCGGCTGACCGACGGCGGCTGGCACTACGCGGCGAGCTACCACGAGCGGCCGCGGACGCCGGAGGGCGACGTGGCGGCCTGCTTCGGGGGCGCGATCACGGTGTCGCGGCTGGGCCTGGTGTGATACGGATCACACTCGCTCCCGACGCATGGCGTCCCGGGGCTGTGCTTGTCAGTGCGGCCGTGTGCATCCCATGGTTGACAGTTGCTTGGGCACGGTTCGGGGTTGCCCACGCCCGCTCGCCGGACGTTCACTCCGGCCTTCCAGGCCTGCGTTCACTCGATGCTGCCTGCGCTTCGGCATCCATGCCCGCGCTTGTCAGCAACGCCGGCTCGCTGGGCATGGACAACCCCTCACGGATGACGCCGACAAAAATGTCAGCGACAACGTGTTTCCGGTAGCAACTCGAACGTACTACGCGCGGCAGCGCTCAGCAGTTGGCGTCGAAGACGCGGACTTTCGCCCAGTTCGTCGCGTTCTCCGCGATGAACGTCTCGTGTCGGTCGGCCGTCTGGTAGGCGTCGTGCGCCGCTTGCGACTCGAACACGATCGTGAGCGCCACGTCGAAGTCGCGGTCGTTGACCTGCCGGTCGTAAGCGGCGCAGGTGCCGACCGAGAAGAAGACCGTGCCCGGATGGCCGGTGAGATGCTCGCGGCACGAGGCCAGCAGCCGGGCCACGGCGGCCGCCGACCGGTCCTGGAGCAAAAAATAGACGGCGTGCGAGAGCATCGGGGCGTCTCCTGCGGGGCGGGGAACTTCAGTCGCCGGAGCGGGCGGCCCGGGAGGCGGCCGTCTCGCCGCCGCGGCGCGGGGCGGCGGGGCCGATGATCTCGGCGAGGTCGCCGTCGTCGAGCGTCTCGCGCTTCTCCAGTTCCGACGCCATCGTGTCGAGCTTGTCGCGGTGATCGGAGAGGAGGCGGACCGCCCGGTCGGCGGCTTCGTTGAGCACCCGGCTCACCTCCTCATCGATGATCTGCGCCGTCCGCTCGCTGAACTCGCGCTGCTCGTAGACGTCGCGGCCGAGGAACGGATGCTCGTTGGAGGTGGCGCAGGCCACCGGCCCGAGCCGCTCGCTCATCCCCCAGTTGGCGACCATCTTCCGGGCCAGCCGCGTCGCCTGCATCAGGTCGTTCTCGGCGCCGGCGGTGTATTCGCCGAACACCAGTTTCTCCGCCGCCCGGCCGGCGAGGATCAGCGTCAGCCGGCCGTGGAGGTCGGACTCGGCGACGTTCATCCGGTCCTCCTCCGGCACCAGCTGCGTCAGGCCGAGGGCCCGGCCGCGCGGGATGATCGTCACCTTGTGGAGCTTGTCCACGTTGGGCAGGAGCCAGGCGGCGAGGGCGTGTCCGGCCTCGTGATAGGCGGTCATCGTCTTCTCGCGACCGGCGAGCACCTCCTCGCGCTTCGGCCCCATCAGCACCTTGTCGCGGGCGTAGTCGAAGTCGGCGGAATCGACCGCCGCCTTGTCGTGCCGCGTCGCCCACAGCGCCGCCTCGTTGACGAGGTTGCGGATGTCGGCGCCGGTCAGGCCGACCGTGGCTCCGGCGAGCCGTTCGAGGTCCACGTCGGCGGCCAGCGGCACGTTGCGGGTGTGGACCTTGAACAGGGCCAGCCGGGCCTTCTGGTTGGGCCGGTCCACGGTGACGTGGCGGTCGAAGCGGCCGGGACGGAGGAGGGCGGGGTCGAGCACGTCGGGCCGGTTGGTGGCCGCGAGCACGATCACCGACTCCGACGGGCTGAAGCCGTCCATTTCGGAGAGGATCTGGTTGAGCGTCTGCTCACGTTCGTCGTGGCCGCCGCCGAGCCCGGCGCCGCGGACCCGGCCCACGGCGTCGATCTCGTCGATGAACAGGATCGCCGGCGAGGCGTCCTTGGCGGTCTTGAACATGTCGCGGACCCGCGAGGCGCCGACGCCGACGAACATCTGGATGAACTCGCTGCCCGAGATCGAGAAGAAGGGAACGCCCGCCTCGCCGGCCACCGCCCGGGCGAGGAGCGTCTTGCCGGTGCCGGGCGGCCCCATGAGGAGCACCCCCTTGGGAACGCGGCCGCCGAGCCGCTGAAACTTCTTCGGATCCTTGAGAAACTCGACGATCTCCGCGAGGTCCTGCTTCACCTGTTCGAGGCCGGCGACGTCGGCGAACGTGACCGTTTTGTCCCCCGCGCCATACCGCTTGGCGGGCGACTTGCTGAAGCCGCCGAGGAAGCCGGTGTTGCCGAGCGGGTCACGGGCCCGGCGGAGCGTGATCCAGAACCCGGCCATCAGCAGCAGCGGCACGAGCAGGTACAGGCCGAGGAGGAAGCCGGTGCCGTCGGGCGGATTCTGCGTCTCCACCTTGATCTCGCCATGCTCGCGGATCAGCTGGTCGAAGGTCTCGCGCAGAAACGGGCTGAGGACGACGCGAAACTCCGGGCTGGCCGCGACCCCCGGCTCGGTCGCCGGCATCGTGCGGAATTTTCCGTCCACCGTGTCGCCGGTGATGCGGATGCTTTCGACGTTGCCCTCCTGGGCCTGGCGCCGAAATTCGTCGAACCGCACGACCCGTGGGCCGGCGAGCTGCCCCCCCGTCAGATAGGTGGCCACGGCGACGGCGGCGATGGCGAGGAGGATCAGCGCCGGCAGACCCATCGGCCGGCCGGCCAGCTGGGGACGCGGGGGGCGTGGCGGGCTGCCGGCGGGACGCGGGGCGTTGTCCATGAAGGGGGCTCGGAGCGGCTGGCGACCAGGTCGGGAACGCCGGCGGAACGCACGCCGGCGCGGTCGTGATCGGGGCGGAGACAGTGTAATGTATGCGGCAGCGGCACCAACGGTCCCGTGGAGGCAAGGCATGGAAACGGCCACGACGGCGACGCGACACGACAAACGCGGGGTGGTGGCGGTGTATCGCCGCGCCGGACTATTTTTGGCGATTCGCCGGGGCGAGACGGTGGCCGCCGGGGGGCGGATCTGTTTCCCCGGAGGCCACATCGAACCGGGCGAGGAGGAGCACCAGGCGGTGGTCCGCGAGTGTCACGAGGAACTCGCCGCCTGCGTCGAGCCGATCGGCTGCGTCTGGCGGAGCGTGACGGCCTGGGGTACGCCCCTGGCATGGTGGGCGGTGACGCTCGTCGAGACGGGTGACCTCGTGCCGCACCCGGTGGAGGTCAGCGAGATTCTCTGGATGTCGGCCGAGGAGATGCTGGAGCATCCGGACGTGCTGGAGGGGAATCGACCGTTTCTGGAAGCGGTGCTGGCCGGGCGGATCCCGGTGTGACGTCGGCCGCCGCGGCCTTGCGCTTGTCGAGGATCGCGGTGTATTCGCTGCGGCCGGTCGGCTCACGGTTCACGCCCGCGGTGGGCGGGGCGCCGGTGTCGAGCAGGACGCGAAACCGGTTGGGCCGGGGCGGCGGCGACGGGTCGGCGGCCTCCTCGTGGCTGGCCTGCCGGACGGCCCGATCCTCGGCTGCCTGGTTTCCGCGGCCGGCGGCGATCGTCGCGTGGGCGGAAGGCACGGCGTCCGCGACCGCGCGGACCCAAGACTCGATCGCGACGCGTTCGGCCGGCGTCAGTGGCTTCATCACCAGCCGGCGATTGGCCGGTGCCCGCGGGTGCTGCACGGCGAGCAGTTCAACGAGCGGCTGCGGGTCGCGATCGGGACCGAGCAGCCCCAGGAAGGTGTCGAGGTTCGCCAGCGTGCCGCCGCGGTCGATCGCGCCCTGCACGTCGGGCCGGCGCAGCCGCGGCTCGTGGGCCGTCGGGCCGCCGTGGCAGGCGCCGGCGCCACACTTGTTGAGGAGCAGCGGCTGCACGCCGAGGGTGAACCGGCCGATCAGTTCGGGGGGCAGGTCGGCGGCCCGGAGGCTGCCCGCCATGACCGCACAGCCGAGGCCGAGGATCAGCGTCGTGCGGCGAAAGGCCGCCGGAAGCGTCTGCGGCGAAAACGGGGGCTTGTGCATGGCGGCGGGAGGGTAGGGGGGCGGTTCCGCCCATGCAAGCCGAAACGGTTGAGCCGTCCGCGGCCGGCGGCATAGACTTCGGCGGCAGGCAAAGCCGATGCTGGCCGACACGCCGCAGACCGGCGTTTTGCCCCCTCACCCCAACTCAGGCCCCCGGCGTGCCCCGGTGGGACGCGGTTTTCCGGAGACGACCACGCGTATGGAACGGACGTTCGTGATGTTCAAGCCCGACTGCCTGGAGCGCGGGCTGCTCGGCAGGATCCTGTCGCGGTTCGAGGAGAAGGGGCTGCGGCTGGTGGCGATGAAGATGCTGCGGGTCACCCCCGCGCTCGCCCGACAGCACTACGCCGAGCACGTCGAGAAGCCGTTCTATCCCGGGCTCGAGGAGTTCATCACGGCGTCGCCGGTGGTGGCGACGATCTTCGCCGGGCCGGAGGTGATCCGCGTGGTCCGCGAGATGCTCGGCGCCACCAGCGGTCTCAAGGCCGCGGCCGGCACGATCCGCGGCGACTACTCCGCCAGCCGGCAGATGAACCTCGTCCACGCCTCCGACTCCCCCGAGTCGGCCGCCCGCGAGATCGGCATCTACTTCAAGCCCGACGAGATCCAGTCCTGGGATCCCTCCCTCGCCTGCTGGCTGCAGGCCCCCGGCGAGGTCTGACCCCCGGCCCATGAGCACGCTCGTCTTCGGGCATCGCAACCCCGACACCGACGCCATCTGTTCGGCACTCGCCTACGCCGACCTGCTGCGCCGCACCACCCGGCCCGACGCCTTGGCCTGCTCCTGCGGCCCGCCCAACAAGCGGACGGAGCACGTGCTCGACCGGGCGGGCCTGGCCGCGCCGCGCATGGTGATGGACGTGCGGCCGCAGGTGGAGGACGTCTGCCGGCGCGAGGTGGTGACGGCGTCGTTCGGCGACTCGTTCCACGAGGCCTGGCAGCGGATGAAGGAGGGGGACCTGCGGGCGATCCCGGTGGTGGACGCCGAGCAACGCGTGGTGGGCGTGCTCTCGGTGCTCGAACTGATGGACCTGTTCTTCCACGACGGCGGCGACCCGCTGCGGGCCCGGACGGTGACCACGAGCCTGGAGAAGATCCGCTCGGTGCTCGGCGGGGAGTTTCAGCATGCGATCGAGCCGGCCCGGCACGACGAGCTCCTGGTGATGGTGGGCGCGATGAGCGCCGAGGGGTTCACCGAGCGGATGGCGAAGTTTCCCAGCGCACGGCTGGCCGTGGTCTGCGGCGACCGGCCGACGATCCATCTCCCGGCGATCGAGCACGGCGTGCGGGCGCTGGTGATCACGGGGGGCTTTCGGCTGTCGTCGGGGCTGGCCGATCTGGCCCGGCTGCGCGGCGTGTCGGTGATCTCGAGCCCGTTCGACACGGTCAACACGACGCTGCGGCTGAAGTCGTCGCAGTTCGTCGATCCGGTGGTGGCCCGGAGCGTGGTCACGGTGCCGGCGAAGGCGCCGGTGGCCGAGGCCCGGGCGCTGGCGGAGCGGTCGGCCCAGCCGGTGTTTCCCGTGGTCGGCGACGACGGCCGGCTCGTGGGGCTGGCCTTCAAGAGCGACCTGATCAGCCCGCCGCGGCCGCGGCTGGTGCTCGTGGACCACAACGAACTGGGGCAGGCGGTGGCCGGCGCCGACGAGGCGGAGATCGTCGAGGTGCTCGACCACCACCGGCTCGGCGGCGGCCTGAAGAGCACGCAGCCGATCCGGTTCGTCAACGAGCCGGTGGGCTCGACCTGCACGCTGGTGGCCCGGCAGTTCCGCGCGGCGGGCATCCGCCCCGAGCCGGGCATCGCCTTGTGCATGGCGTCGGGGATCATCTCCGACACGCTTCACCTCCGGTCGCCGACGACCACCGACACCGACCGCGAGATTCTCGACTGGCTGGCGGGGCTGTGCGGCGTGGACCTCGAGGCCTACGCGCGGGAATTCTTCGAGATCGGGTCGGCCCTGCGGTCGAGCCGGCCGGCGGAGGTGATCCGCGAGGACTGCAAGGAGTTCAGCGAGCAGGGGGTGCGGTTCTCGATCTCGCAGATCGAGGAGACGGGCTTCGACCTGTTCTGGGAGCGAAAGGACGAACTTCGGACGGCGCTGGAGGAGTTCGCCTCGCGGCAGCGGCTCGACTTTTCGGCGCTGCTCGTGACCGACGTCGTCACCAACGGCTCGCTGCTTTTGCTTTCCCGCGAGTCGGAGGCCTGGGAGGAGACCAACTACCCGCGGCTCGACCGCGGCCTGTATTCCCTCAAGGGGATCGTGAGCCGCAAGAAGCAGCTGCTGCCGCTGGTGAGCCAGTTGCTGGCGGCGGCCCGGGCCTGAGCGGGGCTGGCGGCCGAGGGGCAGGCGTGGCGTGCCTGCGGAGCCTGGGGTCCGCGGCGACGGAACCGGGGTTTCATCTTGCCGGCGGCACGGCGGTCGTCGGCCCGCGGGGCGGTCAGAGCCGGCCGGCGGGGGTGTCGGCGGCGAGCCGGGCGATCATGTCGCGGCAGGCGCGGTCCACGGCCGTCTGCCACTGGTCGGGGGCGAGGCCGGCGTTCATCTCCGGGCGGGAGTGGGCGAAGATCACGTCGCGGGCGCTGACGACGAGGGCGCCGAGGCCGTCGGCGTGGAAGGCGCCGCGGACATCGGCGGCCCGGCCTCCCTGCTTGCCAAAGCCGGGGACGAGGATCCAGGTGTGGGGCATGGCGGCGCGGAGTTCGTCGAGCTGGCGCGGCCAGGTGGCGCCGACGACGGCGCCGACGGCTCCATACGTCCCGCCGTCGGCGGTGCGGGCAGCGAGCGACTCGACGCCGGCCGCGACGTGCTCGTAGACGGTGCGGCCGTCGGCGTGCAGGTCCTGAAAATCCTTGCTGCCCGGGTTCGACGTCTTCACGAGAATGAAGATCCCGGCGCCGCGGTCGGCGGCGGTCTTCACGAACGGCTCGACGGAGTCGAGGCCGAGGTAGGGGTTGACGGTCAGGGCGTCGGCGGCCCACGGTCCGGCGAGCCAGCCGTCGGCGTAGGCCTCGGCGGTGGAGCCGATGTCGCCGCGCTTGCCGTCGGCGAGGACGAGCAGGTTGCGGGCGTGGGCATGGGCGATCACTGCGGCCAGCGCGGTCATGCCGTGGGGCCCGAGGGCCTCGAAGCAGGCCAGCTGCGGCTTCACGATCGGCACGAGGGGGGCGACGACGTCGATGACGTCGCGGCAGAAGCGGGTGAACGTCTCGGCGACGGCGGCGGGATCGGTGGCGGCGCCGAGGGCCGGGGGGAGCGATTCGCGGCGCGGGTCGAGGCCGATGCAGGCGGGCGTGCGTCGGTCGCGGATGGCGGCGGCGAGCCGGGCGGAGAAGGAGGTTGTATGGGGCATGGTCGTGGGTGCGAGGAGAGTACGTGTGATCCGTTCGCGGGCCGGCGGCGGCGACGGCGCGATCCGGACGCAAGGGGAGCAATCCCGGCTGCCGGTGGTCGGCGGCCGGCGGACGACGGCTCACGATTGTGCCGGGGGCCAGCCGGTCGTGCGAGTGGCGGGGCCGGGCCGCGGGTTTCCGGTTGGTTTGCCTGCGGTCCGGGGGCTGCGGCCATCAACGGTCCGGTGATCCGGTCGTTCTGTCGTCGGCCGACTATTTCGTGCGGATTTGGCGGGAGGGGAGTGATGCGGCCGCGACGCGACGAACTCGTGTTGAAGGGCAGGCGGGCTTCTGCGATAGTGGTGGAGTCGGAGTCTGGTCCCGCGCGAGCGGTGTCGGTCGCCGATGGATTCGGGGCGTGGCGCAGTCTGGCTAGCGCGCTTGACTGGGGGTCAAGAGGTCGCAGGTTCAAGTCCTGTCGCCCCGACGTTGGTTCCCTGATGAGTCTGCTCCAACCCGGAGTTGGACTCTTCCGTTTGGTTGTTCCCGGTTCCCTCGCCTGCGGAGGAACCGGGATCAGCCGACGGCGCCCGGCAACACGCCGGGGCTGAGTGTGTGTGGTGGCTGCCGCCGTCGCCGGCGGCGTCTGGTGCCGGGCCGTCAGCCCGGCTCCGCCCGTGGATCGGCACGGGCAAATTTTCCTCGCCGAAGGCGATGACGCCGCGGCGGAGAGCGCGGATGGGTCGCTTGCCCCACATCCGTTCCTCGAACTCGAGGCCGACGAAAATGCCCAGCCGGAGGACCAGATCGCGGACCTTCTGGTTGGCGTTTTCGTCCTTCGCGAGCGCCGCCAGGTCGTCGATCGTCGCCATCAGGGCGTCGACCTGCTCCTCGGGTGTTGCCCTCGTGGCAGGAGCAGGCTTCGGCGCGGCCAGGTCGGCGATCTGGCGTGAGACCGCGTCCTTCTCGGCCACGAGGCTGTCGAAGGTCTTGGCGATGGCTGCGTAGCGAGCGTCGTTCTTCTCGGTGGCCATCCGCCGCTCGGCCGTGGCGATGTCGTCCTCGAGGGCGGCCAACTGCTTCCGGAGTTGTGTGAGGACGGCAGACTCCGCTGGGGCGTCATCGTGTTCAGCCTCCGCGCGGGCCTTCGTCAGCAGCCGGTCGCGGATAGCCTTCCGGCCGCCCGCCTTCTTGACCAACTCGACGAGCGCGTCGATGAGCATGGTCGTGACGGCCGTGGCCTCGACCCAGTTGTGGTTGCACTCGGTGTATCCGCTGTTGTAGTAGCGGCCGCAGGCGTACTTCAGTTTGTCCGCGGCTGGGATGCCGTGCATGACGCTGCCGCAGCCATCGGTGAGGTCGACGACCCGCGTCGAGAGCGGGTAGCGGTCAGGATTGTTTGCCTTCTGGCCATTCCTCTTGCGGACCTCGTCAATCGGCATCTTCTTTGGCTGCAGGGCCTGCCACCGCTCCGGATCGAACGTGGCTTCGCCGCCGCTGGCAGCCCGCACCCGTACGTCCTCCGGATTCTCGAGCAACTTCGGCTGGCCATCGGGGCGGAGGTCGTGCTCCTCGAGTTCCCCCCGGGGCCCGCCGACGCCGACGCGGCGGTAGCGGCCCTCGGATCGTCGCCCGTACTCCTTGATGCCCGCGATGATAGGGTTGGAGCAGAGGTCGCGAACAGTGTTGGGATGCCACTTGCCAGGCACCCGGTGAGCTGAGCCGTGGTCGCGACGGATGCGGCCCGCGTCGGGCGACGGGATGCCCATCTCATTCAATCGGGCGGCGATCCTCTTGCAACTGTCACCAGTGGCCCGCCATTCGAGGATCATGCACCAGACGCCGATCTTGATCTCGTCACGAGGAAGAAACCGTACATGGTGGCCGGCGCGACGGATATTTTCGCCGTCCTCGAGCCATTGCACGAAGGTGTCGTCGGGGCCCACGAGTGCCCGGCCGTGTCCATACGGAGCCCGGCCGCCCGTGCTTAGCCCGCGTTCCGCCATGCTCTGCTGGACGAAGACGATACGGTCACCGAGCCGCGGCGAAAATCTGCCGTGCTCTTGGTACTCGACCATGCTCCCGATGAGGTATGGAAACTCGTTTTGCTTGAGTTCTTCAGGTGTGTAGATCTTGTCGTGCGTCACCAGCTGAACGCCGCTGGCGATGAGTTCGTATTCGAGCCCCACCATCTCGAGGAGCGTCTGTGGTCGGCCGAGCCGGTCACGCTTGAAGACGTACACATGAGACACGGTCGGGTCCGCGATCGCGTCCCGCAGAAACTTGCGAAAGCCGGGTCGAGTCAGGTCGCCACCGCTGATGGCGTTATCGAGATAAATATCGGCTTTGTGGTGCAGTCGCTTTCGCACCATCTCTTCGACATCTTCGTATGTGCCTCGGAAAGGAACGCCGAGAACATTCGACTCGGCCTTGGCCCAGTCGTACTGTTGCTTGAACGAAGCCCCTTGATTGTCGTCGCTGCGTCGCTCGTACATCAGGCCCCGGTTCTTTGGTCGGCTCTTCATGGCTGGTCTCCCTCGGCTGGTGTGCCGAGAATGCCGCGGACTTCCCACAGGAAGTCGGCGAGCGCATCGGCAAGGTCTGTGGAATGTTCGTTGACGCGGACGTGGGCCTTCAGGCTCCGCCACGCGGACGTGACCGTGTGGTGCTGCCACCACGTGATCATCCGCCCCAGCGTGTAGTCGATCGCCGGCGAGCGGATGTGCTCGTTGGGCGAGGTGGCGATCCGCCTCCGCAGGTCGATCATCAGCGTCGTGGGATGCACGACGTTGAGTTCCTGCGGCGTGACGAGCCCGATCTCGAACCATCGCGTCATCTGGGCGATGGTCATGAGCTCGAGCACGTAGGCTTCGTGAACGAGTTGGTGCAGCCGCTTGCGGCCGAACTTGTCATCGAACCCGAGCCGCTTCAGTTGGACCGCGGCGTCGGCTTCGATGGCCGCCTTGAAGTCGAGGTCGGCGGCGGTGAGGGCGGAGGTCGGCTGTCGTTTCATGTCCCGTTCCTTGAGACTCGTGGCTGTCCGTATGGCTCGTCGCGAAGTCTCCATTTTCCAAAGTCGGGCGCGTCAAAGCAAGCAATTTCAGACAAATCTTTCCGCTGCAATGTGTGCGCAGGAAAACTTCTGGGAACGTATGTGTGCAGAAAGTTGATCGGGCCCGGCAGGCCGGCGATCGGCCTGCCGGGCGATGAATCACGGGTTCGTTTTGCTATCGGGATCTTTCGTACCCCGACGCTCGGCCAGGATCTGGCGAGCAATCAGTTCGGCGAGGAGGTCCCGAAAACGCTTGACTCGTTCCGGGAAGCCCGTCCCGTATGGCGGGTCGGCGTCGATGCGGTCCCGCTGGGTGTCCCGGTCGTCGTCGCCAGGCAAGTTGGGGCTGTTGTCAGTTGATGTCATGGAGTTGTGGGGGGTGAAGGAAATGAAAAACCGGTGGCGGGCCCGGGAGCCGCGCCGCCCCCGGCCGGCACCCCACCGGTCAGGAAAGGCCCGTTGATGTGCTGGATCAGGCAACCCGTCGGCGTCGCCGGCAGCGGCGATGCAGCCGTGAGTCGTCGTGGCAGTCCCAATCCAGGCCGGCGACCGCGGCCAAATCGACGGCATCGTTTTCGGCGGCAACGTCCGGGCTGGACGGATCGCCGCCGTCGGGGATCGAGTCGTCGCCGTTGAAGACCACGATCTCGATCAACTGGAAGCCGCGGTTGCGGACAAGGCTCCGGGATTCACCGAGGGCTCGGGCCACAGCAGCAATCAGGTCACGATCGTT
>JBIKKQ010000200.1:0-5822 GCA_044360305.1 Pirellulales bacterium | reverse complement strand
TACACGATGGAGGAGTTCGAGCGGCAGCGGTTCCGCGACTGCACCCGCGACATGATGCGGGTCGGCATGCGGCACACCTTCTACCACGCGCTCGCCAACCCGATCACGGAGATCCTCGGCATCGGCATGGTGGCCACGTCGATCGCCGTCGGCGCGTGGCTCGTCATCAACCAGGAAACGCGGATCTTCGGCATCCAGATGACCGACCAGCCGATGACCGTGTCCGGCATCATGGTGTTCTTCGGGCTCTTGATCGGGGCCAGCGACCCGGTCCGCAAGCTGTCCGCCGTGATCACCGGGTTCAACATGGGGATCGTCGGGGCCCAGGGCCTGTACCCGCTGCTCGACACCCCGTCGAAGCTCGCCGAGTCGCCCCGGCCGCGGACGCTCCCCTCGCCGCACCGTGAGATCCGCCTCGACGGCGTGTCGTTCAGCTACGACGACATCGACACCGTGCTCAAGGACGTGAACGTGTCGATCGCCTTCGGCGAGCGGGTGGCGATCGTCGGCCCCAACGGCGGCGGCAAGAGCACGCTGGTGAACCTCATCTGCCGGTTCTACGACCCCACCGGCGGCCGGGTGCTGCTCGACGACGTGCCGCTCACCGAGATCGCCCTCCGCGACCTGCGCCGGCGGATCGCCCTCGTCACGCAGCAGACCGAACTGTTCAACGAATCAATCCTCTACAACATTCGCTACGGCCGCTGGGAGGCCACGGACGAGGAGATCGAGGCGGCGGCCCGCAAGGCCCACGCCCACGAGTTCATCGCCGACTTCCCCGAGGGCTACCGGACGATGGTTGGCCCCAACGGCTTCCGGCTCTCCGGCGGCCAGCGGCAGCGGATCGCCCTCGCCCGGGCCTTCCTCCGCGACGCCGAGATCCTCGTCCTCGACGAGGCGACCAGCCAGATCGACGTCGAGAGCGAGCGGCTGATCCACGAGGCGTTGGCCGCCTATGTGGAGAACCGCACGGTGATCATGATCACCCACCGGGCGAGCACCCTGGCCCTCGCCGACTCGATCCTCGAGGTCGAGCACGGCACGGTGCGGAAGCGGCCGGCCGCCCGGCACCGGGCCGCCTGACGTCCGGGCCGCCGACCGCCCGTGGCCCGCCAACGCCGCCCCATCCGCCGACCTCCCCGTCTGCTAGACTCGCCGACATGTCGGAAACCATCTCCTGCATCTGCGGATATCGCGGCACGGCGATCGTCGAGGAGGGACGAACGGTCTGCCCGCTCTGCCACGGCCGCGTGAAGAGCATCGAGATCGACCCGCTCCCCGATGACGGCCGGCCGAAGCGGCGCCGGTTCCGGCTCCCGGGGGAGGAGGCGAATGAGGAACCGGCGGCCGCCGCGTGGCCCGGGCCCGCCGCGGCCGATGAGCCGGCCGACGATCCCTTCGAGACGGCGACCGACCAGCCCGCGGGACCGACCGTCTACCGCATTCCCTGCCCGAAGGGGCACGTCCTCGACGTCCGCGAGGACCTCCTCGGCCAGCAGGTGGTCTGCCCCGACTGCAACACGTTCTTCGTGCTCCGGGCCACCGACAGTCTCGAGTATCGCAAGGAGCAGTCGCGCCGGCGTCGGCTGGCGGAGGAGCGCCGGGCCGACTCGTGGCTCAAGGTGGCGATCTGGGCGGCGGTGGTCATCGGTTTTTCGTTCGTCGTGATGCTGGTGATCGCCCTCAATCCCAGCCTCTGGCGTCGATAGGGGCGCGCAAGCCGGGACGCGACCCCCGGTCCCCGCGGCCGCTTTTTCGTCAGCCGCCGAGCCGCGCCTCCCAGGCGCCGGTGTTCGCCGGCTCGTAGCGATCGAGTTCGAAGCTGTCGCGAACGATCGCCCGCAGGGCCCGCAGATCGACGCGGCCTTCGCGGGCGGCGACCTGGACGAGCAGGTTGCCGATGGCCGTCGCCTCGACCGGCCCGGCGATGACCGGCCGGCCGGTGGCGTCGGCGATCATCTGGCAGAGGAGCCGGTTCTGCGCGCCGCCGCCGACGACGTGGACCGTGCCCAGGCGGCGGCCGAGCAGGCCGTCGAGCCGGGCCAGCGTGCGCCGGATGGCGGCCGCCACGCTCTCCAGCGCCGCGCGGACCACGGCCCCGGTGGTCTCGGGCACCGGTTGCCCCGCGTCGCGGGCCAGGCCGCGGATGGCGGTCGGCATGTCGGCCGGGGCGACGAGCGCGGGGTGATCGGGATCGACGATCGTTCGCAGCGCGGGCGCCTCCGCCGCCAGCGCGGTGAGCTGGTCCCAGGTCCAGTCCTGCCCCGCCCGCTGCCAGGCGGCCCGGCACTGCTGCACGAGCCACAGGCCGCAGACGTTCTTGAGCAGCCGGGTGGTGCCCCCCACGCCCCCCTCGTTGGTGAAGTTGTCGGCGAGGCAGGCGGGCGTGATCAGCGGGCGATCGAGCTCGGCGCCCACCAACGCCCAGGTACCGAGGCTGACGTAGCACCAGTCGGGACGGCTGCTCGGCGGATCGACCGCGGGCACGGCGGCGACGGCGCTGGCCGTGTCGTGGGTGCCGGGCAGCAGGACGCGGACGCCGGCGAGGCCGGTCTCGTCGGCCACCTCGGGCCGCAGGCCGCCGATGACCGTGCCCGGCTCCGCGATCGGGCCGAAGATCCCGCGCGGCAGGCCGAACCGCTCGAGGAGCGGAAACGCCCAGTCGCCCGCCTGCGGGTCGAAGCATTGCGTGGTGGAGGCGTTGGTCCGCTCGTTCGACGCCTCGCCGGACAGCAGCCAGTGGACGAGGTCGGGAATCATCTGCAGCCTGGCGGCCGACCCGAGCGCGGTCGAGCCGCGGTCACGCATCGCGAGGAGCTGATACAGCGAGTTGATCTCCATGAACTGCAGCCCGGTGGCGGCGAAGATATCGCTCCGGGGCACGATCCGTTCGGCCGCGGCGAGCATCCCCTTCGTCTGCCCGTCGCGGTAGCAGATCGGGTTGGCGAGCAGGTCGCCGTCGGCGCCGAGGAACGCGAAGTCCACGCCCCAGGTATCGACGCCGACGCTGGCCACGGCCCGGCCGTGCCGCTGGGCAGCCTTCCGCAGACCGGCCACCACCTCCCGCCAGAGCAATGGCAGATCCCAGACGAGCCGGCCGCCGAACGCCACCGGGGCGTTTTCGAACCGATGGAGCTCCTCCAGCTCCAGGAGGCGTCCGTCGAACGCGCCCGAGAGGACGCGGCCCCCGGACGCACCGAGATCGACTGCCAACGCCACGGTCCGCGCCATGTTCCACCCTCCGGAACGAACGGTTCCAGGTCCCCGCCGGGACCGAATCGGCAGCATGATCGGTGAAAACGGCGAAAAGGGGGAGGGTGTGCCGGTTTCGCAGGCCGCCGCTGCGCCCGAACGGTGCCCGCTGTCGATGATCCCGCCATCACGCTATACTTTCGATACCTGACCAACTTGATAGGGATTGATCGTGGCGAACGCGTTGGCTCCTGATTCGACGCCTGAAAAGCCCGCCGCCGAGGTTTCGGCCGAGATCCGGGCGGAGCTGGCGGAAGCCAGCCGACGGCTCGAGTCGGCGCAGCCGCCGGAGATCATCCGCTGGGCGTTCGAGCGGTTCGGCGCCGGGCTGACGATGGCCACGGCCTTCGGCCCCGAGGGCTGCCTGATGCTCCACTGGATCGCGGCGGTCGCGCCCGGGGTCCACGTCTTCAACCTCGACACCGGCTACCAGTTCGCGGAGACGCTCGCGCTCCGCGACCGGATCGCCGCCCGCTACGGCATCGAGGTGGTGCTGGAGCGGCCCGAGTCCTCGGTGGCCGACTACGAGCGGCTGCACGGCGGCCCGCTCTACCGCAGCGATCCCGACCGCTGCTGCGCCGACCGCAAGCTGGCCGTGGTCCGCAGGGTGCTGGCGGGCTTCGACGCGTGGATGACCGCCATCCGGCGCGACCAGAGCCCGGACCGGGCCACGGCGCCGATCGTGGGCTGGGACCACAAGTTCGGCGTCGCCAAGGTCTCGCCGCTGGCCAACTGGACGAAGGCGCAGGTCTGGGACGCCATCGTGCGGCACGACGTGCCCTACAACCCGCTGCACGACCAGGGCTACGTCAGCATCGGCTGCGCGCCCTGCACGCGGGCGATCGGCTTCGGCGAGGACGAACGGGCCGGCCGCTGGAGCGGTTCGGCGAAGACCGAGTGCGGGCTGCACACCCGCGGCCCGTGAGGCCCGCCACCTGCACCGGGACCGCCATGCGACTCTCCGCCCGCACCGAATACGCCGCGATCGCCGCGCTGGAGCTGGCCCGCCACTGGCAGGCCGCCGAGCCGGTCCGCATCCGGGAGATCTGCGCGGCCCAGGGCGTGCCCTCCCGGTTTCTCGTCCACATCCTCCTGCAGCTCAAGCACGCCGGACTCGTGGCCAGCATCCGCGGAGCGGCCGGAGGCTACCGGCTCGCCCGGCCGCCGGAGGAGATCACGCTCGACGACCTGCGCGGCGCCATCGAGGGGCCCGGCACCGACGTGGCCCCGGTGACCGGGGCGCTGGCCCGGCGGTCGCGGCTGGCCGGCGTGCTGGCCGAGTCGTGGCAGGAGGCGGCCCGCGCCGAGACCGACGCCCTGCGCGGCACCACGCTGGCCGACCTGGCGGCCCGCTGCCGGACGGGCGAGTCGATGTATTACATCTGACCGCGGGCAGGCCGGCGTATCGCGGCATCCGTCGCGCAACGATCGGGTCCGGCCTCACGGACCGAGCACCTGGCCGTCGTCCGCCAGCCGCTTGCGCAGGACCTGATAATCGACCTCCTGGACGGCCACCCCGCCCCGGACCGCCTCCATGGCCAGGCTCGCCGCCGACTGGCCGAGCACCATGAATACCGGCTCCATGCGGATCGAACCGTAGGCGATGTGCGTGGCGCTGACGCACACCGGCACGACGAGGTTCTCGCACTCGGCCCGGCGTGGAACGATCGCCCCGAGGTCGATCGGATAAGGCCCGAAGCCGCCCACCTGCACGTCCCCCTCGTTCCGCACCTGGCCGGCGGCATCGACGAACCGGCGGACGTGGTGCGAGTCCATCGTGTAGGCCGCCATGCCGACGGACCGACGGGCGACCTCGCTGCCCTGGCAGTGGTGCTGCGTCATCACCGTCTCGCCCACCAGCCGCCGCGCCTCGCGGACGTAGAGCTGCTCCTGCCAGCCGCGGCCCGCGACGAACTCGTCCCGGCACGTCCCCCAGCGGGACACCTCGCGGCGGATCTCCTCCGGCACGCGTTCGTGGTTGGCGAGCGTCCACATCAGGCCCTGCTGCCAGGAGCGGTGGCTGGCGATCAGCCGCTCGCGCTCGGCGTAGTCGGCTTCCGGCCAGGCGTGGCTGCCGCCGATCAGGTCGGTGGACACGCCGGTGCGGTTATTGGTGTCGGTCTTGCGGTTGGGCATCGCCGAATTCATCCACGGCACCCCGCTGGCGCCGGCCGCGACGTTGCGCAGCAGCAGCTCATACCGCAGCGGGTCGTAGTCGGCGGGCTTGGCGAACGGTATCCGGTTCTCGGGATGATCGGTGAGGCACATGCGGAAGCAGTACGCCTGCACCCGCTGGTCGCCGGATCCGTCCTTGCCCGCCCCGCCCGGTTCGATGCCCGGCAGGAGGCCGCTCGCCGGGTCGCCCGGAATCACGTACGGATCGACGCCGCGGGCCAGCTGATGGTGCACCGCGAGGCCCGCCTGCACACCGTTGAGCGTTTCGCCGTACGCGGCAGCCGCCTCGCGGCCGACCGTGTAGCCGACACCGGCTCCGGCCATCAGGTCGCCCTCGTAGGTCGCGTCGATGAACACCCTGCCGTGGAAGGTCCGGCCCGACTCGGTGCGGATCG
>JBIKKQ010000003.1:0-60447 GCA_044360305.1 Pirellulales bacterium | reverse complement strand
TGGCCGAGGGCGGTGGCAACGTTCTGTTCACGGCGCCTCGCGGCTGATCAGGTGCGGGTCGGGCATCGGCCCCGTCCCACGACACGGAGGCACGACGATGAACTACGCAGGACGGATGAAACGGGTTCGGCGACTGACGGCGGTCGGGCTGCTGGCGGTCGCGGCCGGTGTCGCGGGCCGGACGACGCCCGCCGAGGAGGACGGCTTCACGAGCCTGTTCGACGGCAAGAGTCTGGCAGGCTGGCAGGCGAATGAAAACCCTGGCAGCTTCAAGGTCGTGGATGGCGCGATCGTCGCCCATGGTCCGCGGAGCCATCTGTTTTACGTCGGCCCCGACGCCGCCCGGCCGGCCGAACTGGGCAACTTCCACCTTCAGGCGGAGATCCGCACCCGGCCCAACGCCAACTCGGGGGTGTTCTTCCACACGCGGATGCAGCCCACCGGCTGGCCGGTCCACGGCCACGAGGTGCAGGTCAACAACTCGCAGAAGGATCCGGTTCGCACCGGCAGCCTGTACAACGTCGTCAAGCTGTTCACGCCGCCGGCCAAGGACGACACCTGGTTCACGCTGGAGGTGATCGTCGTCGGCAGGGCGCTGACGGTGAAGGTGGACGGCCGGGTGCTGTACGAGTTCGTGGAGCCGGAGGGAACGACCGGAACACGAAAAATCTCGGCGGGGCTGCTCGCCCTCCAGGCCCACGACCCGGACAGTGAAGTCCACTACCGCCGGATCCGCCTCAAGCGGCTCCCCTGAGCCGGCCCCACGGCCCGCCGGTGCGGGAGAAAACGTGGAGTTTTTTCGGGGCCCTGCCGATAATGCCGCTGGTGCCAAAAAGGCTGAATGTGCGACTCCGGGGAGACTGAACGATGGTCACGGCTGGGCTGCCGGCGGGCATTCGCGACGACATCACGCAGTGCATCGGCAGGACGCCGCTCGTCCGCCTGCGACGCGTCACCGAGGGCTGCGTGGCCACGGTCGCCGGCAAGATTGAGAACATGAACCCGCTGTGGAGCGTCAAGGACCGGATCGCCTGCGCCATGATCGACGCGGCCGAGCGCGAGGGCCGCATCGGCTCCGACACGATCGTCATCGAGCCGACCAGCGGCAACACCGGCATCGGCCTGGCGTACGTCTGCGCCGCCCGCGGCTACAAGCTGCGGGTCACCATGCCGGAGAGCATGAGCCTGGAGCGGCGCCGGATGCTCAAGGCGCTCGGCGCCGAACTCGTGCTCACGCCCGCGGCCGAGGGGATGCCGGGTGCCGTCCGGCATGCCGAGGAGATCGCCGGCTCCAGCGGCCAGTTCTTCATGCCCCAGCAGTTCAAGAACCCCGCCAACCCCGAGATCCATCGGCGGACGACCGCCGAGGAGATCTGGACCGACACCGAGGGGCAGGTGGACGTCGTCGTCTGCGGCGTCGGCACCGGCGGCACGATCACCGGCGTGGGCGAGGTGCTCAAGAGCCGCAAGCCCGGCCTGCGGGTCGTGGCCGTCGAGCCGGCCAACAGCCCGGTGATCTCGCAGAAGCTCGCGGGCCAGCCGATCAAGCCGGGCCGGCACACGATCCAGGGGATCGGCGCCGGCTTCATTCCCGACATCCTCAACCTCGACGTCATCGACGAGGTGCTGAAGGTGGACGACGAGGACGCCATGGAGACCGCGCGGCAGCTCGCCAAGCGCGAGGGGCTGATGTGCGGCATCTCCTGCGGCGCCGCCGCCTGGGGGGCGCTGCAGGTGGCCCGCCGGCCCGAGAATGCCGGCAAGCTCGTGGTCGTCGTGCTGCCCGATCTGGGCGAGCGTTACCTCTCGACGCGGCTGTTTCCCGAGTGAGCCCGGACCGCGGTCCCGTCAGGGGGCGGGCGCGTCGCCGAGTTCCAGCTTCAGCCGCCGCGGCATCGCCAGCCGGCCGAACATGCCGACGGAGCCCTTGGGCAGGCCGAGAAACTCGAGCCGCTCGAACCAGGTCGGCACTTCGGCTGCCAGCCGGCCGACGGCGGTGCCGCGCAGGTCGAGATGCCGCAGCCCCGCGAGCCCCTTCAATTGCAGCAGTCCCTCGTCGGTGATCGTGCCCCCGGCGAGATCGAGCAGAGCGAGATCCTTGAGCGAATCGGCCCGGAACCCGAGCAGGATGGCAAACACATCGTCGGCCTGCGGGCCGCGCAGCCGCACCGCCACGAGCTTGTCGGCCACGTGGCCGAAATCCTCGCCGA
Organism: Pirellulales bacterium; assembly: GCA_044360305.1. Classification (GTDB taxonomy): domain Bacteria; phylum Planctomycetota; class Planctomycetia; order Pirellulales; family UBA1268; genus QWPN01. Next base: position 58,237 of record JBIKKQ010000003.1, on the reverse strand, counting down.
ACGACTTGCGCAGCCAGTCGGTCTCCTCCATCTCGATCGCCCCGCCGCGCTCGATGGCCGCCGTGGCCACCTCCTGCTGCTCGGCGTAGGCCTCGACCTTGGAGGCCAGCCACTCGAGCTTGCTGGCCTTGAACATGACGTAGTCGTTCGCCTCCTCGAACGCCCGTTGGAGGCGGATGAACTGCTCCGGGCTGCCGCCCCGGTCGGGGTGCGCGGTCACGGCCTTGGCGAGGTAGGCCTGCTTCACATCCTCGAGCGTCAGCGGGGGCCGCAGCCCGAGGACGGCAAGGCATTCCGGGACGTGGGGCTCGCCTGCCGGAGCCGGGCTGGTGGCGGTCATGGGAACTGCCTGGAAGGACGACGACGCACGTCGGCAGGGTAGTCGAAGCCGGGAGGGGGAGAAAGTCGGCCGGCCTGGGCCGGCCCAGGGCGGGGCCGGTCGGTTCGCCAGCCTGCCCAGTTTTCGGCGGCGGAATTCATCTTGAAACCGCCGCCCGAAACCCCTATTTCCTCCCGTCGCCGGCGGTCGGACATGGATTGGATGGAACGGCCGCCGGGGATCCAAGGAGGGCAGGACGATGACCCAGTCGTGGACGGGCGGTCGGCATGCGCGCGAGGTGATCCTCGCCGTCGTCGTGGTGGGGTGCTGCGTCGCCTGGCGGTTCCTGGCGGGGGGCCGCGAGGCCGATGCCGTGCCGCCGGCGCCCGCCCGGCCGGGGCAGCCGGCTACCGGCGTGGCAAAGCCGATGGCGCTCGTCAACGGCGTCGAGATCACCGCCGACCGACTCGCGACGGAGTGCCTCGCCCGGCATGGGACCGCGGTCCTGGAATCGTTCGTGAACCGGCGGATCATCGAGCAGGCCTGCGGCCGGGCCAACGTGGTCGTGACCGGCAAAGACGTGGAGGCCGAGATCGAGGCCCTGGCCCGCCGGTTCAACGTTCCGCGCGAAAAGTATCTGGAACTGATCCAGCGCGAGCGCGGCGTGACCGCCAGGCAGTATGCCGACGACATCGTCTGGCCGATGCTCGCCCTGCGACGGCTGGCGCACGGCGCGGCCGAGCCGACGGCGGAGGAGATCGACGCCGCCTTCGAGAAGCAGTTCGGCCCGGCCGTCAAGGCGCGGATCATCGTGACGCGGACGCGGCGCGAGGCGGAGGAACTCCGCGCCCAGGCCGTAGCCAAGCCGGATGAGTTCCCCGTCCTCGCCCGCCGGAACTCCGTGGACGTGGGCAGCGCCAGCGTGGACGGCTGGGTGCAGCCGATCAAGCTCCACTCCGGCGAGCCGCAGTTCGACCAGGCGGCCTTCAGGCTCGCGGTCGGGGAAATCTCGCCGGTGGTGCAGGTCGCGGACCAGTTCATCATCATCAAGTGCGAGGGACACCTGCCGGCGGCCGACGTGAAACAGGCCGACGTGCGGCCGCGGCTCGTCGAGGAACTCCGCGAGGCCCGCAGCCGCCAGGCCGCCACCACGTATTTCCGCACCCTCCAGGACGCGGCCCGGGTGGAGAACGTGATGAATGATCCGGCCCGGGCAGCGGCCAGCCCCGGCGTTGCCGCCCTCGTCAACGGCCAGCCCGTCACGCTGGAGCAGGTCCGGGCCGCCTGCCTCGACCGGCACGGCGTCGAGGTGCTGGAGATCCTGATCACGCGGACGCTGATGGAGCAGGCGCTCGCCCGCGAGCAGCAATCCGTGACCCAGGCCGACCTCGACGCGGAGGTCGCCCGGGCGGCCGAGACCCAGGGCTTCCGCACCGCCGCCGGCGCCCCCGACGCGGCGGCCTGGCTCCAGCACGTGACGCGGGAGGAGAAGGTTCCCCTGCGGCACTACATCGACGACATCGTCTGGCCGACGGTGGCGCTGAAGAAGCTGGTCGGGGCCGTGCCCGTGCTCGAGGAGGATCTCGACAAGGCCTTCACCTCCACGTTCGGCCCGCGGGCGAAGTGCCGGGTGATCGTCCTCGACAACCAGCGCCGGGCCCAGGAGGTCTGGCAGCTCGCCCGCAAGAATCCGACGCCGGAACATGTCGGCGACCTGGCGGCGGCCTACTCGGTCGATCCGACCACGAAGGCGCTTCGCGGCGAGGTGCCGCCGATCCGGCGCTGGGGCGGCCAGCCGACGCTGGAGCGGGAGGCCTTCGCGCTCAAACCGGGCGAACTCTCGGGGGTGGTGCAGGTGGCCGACCGGTTCATGGTGCTGTTTTGCGAGGGGCAGACGGAGCCGGTGAAGGTGACCCGCCAGGAGGTTCGCGACGAGCTCCACGCCGACATCCTCGAGAAGAAGCAGCGGATCGAGATGGGCCGGTACTTCAGCCATCTGCGCGAGACGGCCACGATCGACAACTTTCTCGCCGGCACCAGCCACGCGCCGACGAAGCCGGCAGGCCCGGCCGCCGGCACCGCGGCCGGGGTGCCGCACACGAAGCTCACGCCCGCCGAGGTGGCCGAGCTGGAAAAGCCCCGGGCGGGCAGCCGCCGGCCGAACCAGCCCGCGCCGGCCGCCGCCGGACAGGGCGTCGTGCCCGCATCGCACGAGGCGGCGCCCGCGCCCCGGACCGGCAAACAAGCCGGCAAATAGGCCGGCACCGGTCCGTGGCGGATGCGGCTGAAGGCGGCCTACCTCGCCCCCGGCCTCCACGTCATCGCCTGGCCGATCGTCCGGGTGATGGCCAAGCCCCGGTTCATCACCATCGGCGCCAAAGAACTGGGCATCGTCGAGGCGACGTGTCGCGGTCACCGGCGATCGCCTACCAGGAGAACCGGGCCGAGGAGCAGAAGGCGGCCGCGGAGGCGGTCCGGCAGGATCTCGCCAAGTACCGGGTCGAGGTCGTGTCGGTGATGATCACCAACATCCACCTGCCCGAGGCGCTGATGAGGACGACGCAGCAGAAGAACCTCGCCGAGCAGGAAAAGTCGATGTACGACGCCAAGAAGGACGCCGAGACGCGCCGCATCGAGTTCGAGAAGACCAAGGCCGAGGCGTCCAAGACGAAGCAGATCGGCGATGCCGAGGCGACGGTCGTGCGTTCCAAGGGCGAGGCGCAGGCCAAGGCCTATCGCGACCAGGTCGATGCCCTCACCGCGCAGGGCGTGACGACGGTCGAGGTGATGAAGGCGATCTCCGGCGCCGGCCTGAAGATCACGCCCGACATCCTCGTGGGCGCAAGAGGCGCGGGGGGCGAAGGGGGGCTCGTGCAGGTGCTTCTCGCCCAGCTCATCCGGCAGCAACGGGGCGAGGCGGCCGGTGCCGCCGTGGCGTCACCGGCGGCATCGCCGCCCGCACGGAATTCCTGACCCGGCGGTCACCGGCGCGTTGCGGGAACTGCCGCGGGGGCGTATATCGAAAGTCGTTTCAGGCGTCGCGTCCGGCAGCCGGACCGGCATGCCACATCCGAGGAGGAATCGATGGTCGCTTTCCGCACGGTTGTGATGGTGTCGATGGTCGTGGTATCGGTCGTGGCGTCGTCGTCAACCGCTCTGGCATCGCCGGCGCGCCGGCTCGCGCGGCAGGGAGTCGTCGTCGTGCCGGTGCCGGCGGCCGCTCCCGCACCCGCGGTCGTCGTGCCGCTGCCCGGATCGCTTCCCGTCGTCGCCTCCCGGCCGCTGCGGCCGTGGCGCAAGACGCTCGTCCAGCCGGTGGCGGTGGTGGTGCCGGTGCCCGTCGCGCCCGTGCTCGTGGGTCCGGCCAGTCCCGGCCTGCTCCCCGCTGAGCCGCCGTTGGTGGTCGAGCCCCGGGCCGTGGAACCCCCGGTGGTGGAACCGCGGATCATCGAACCGCGGCCAACGCCCGCGCTAACGCCCGCGCCTGCGACGCCCACGCCGGCGGTCGAGCAGATCCCGGCGCCGGTGCCATCCGCCGCGGGGCAGGCCGAGCCGGAACTGCGGTTCGGCTCCCCCTGACGCTGGCGGATGGGGCACAATGACCGATCGTCGTCGCCCGGCCCCGGTCACCGGCCGCGGCCCGACCGGCCCGTCAGGGCCCGGAAGATCTCCCCGATCGTGTGCTCCGCCTCGAGCGGATGCCGCAGCGGCCGGCTGAAGTCCACCGCGTAGGTGTTCCGCCGACCGTCCTTCGTCCGCAAGACGTATCCGTCCCGCACCAGATCGCAGACGATCCGGTGCGTGGCCCGCTCTCCGATGCCGACCAGGTCGGCGATCTCGGCGATGCGGACGTCGGGGCGGTGCGCGATGCAGACGAGGACGTGGCCGTGGTTCGTGAGAAACGTCCACGACGGCAGCCCCCGGGGGGGCGGCGTCCGCGTCGATGCGGGGAGAGAACGGCGTGCCATGCGGCGAGTCTAGCATTTTTCTGGTCCCGCTTGACACGTTTTCCGATACATGTATTATGTGACAGGTTTTCCACGACAGGAGATTCTGCCATGCATTACGCGGTCACGATCCGCTCCGGCCGGAATCCGTCCGCTCCTCCCCTGCAACTGCCGCGGCTGGCGGCCACCGGCCCGTTCGTGGTGCAGGACATCGCCCACCGCGGCTGGGGGGTGTGGACGTTCACCCTGCGCCCTGCCGCGCCCGAGATGGCGATCGGGTTCGGCAAGGTGGCCGAGTTCCTCGTCCTCCTCGCCCGCGAGTTCGACGTCGCCGCGGTGGAGCAGGTTGCCGCCGGCACCTGGGCCGCGGCCTCCTGACGACCGCGGCCCGCGCCGCGATGGCCACGATTTCCCCGACGACCACGCCCCCACACCCCACGAGGAAGAGTTCCATGACACGACATGCGGTGACGGTCATCCCCGGTGACGGCATCGGGCCGGAATGCGTGCAGGCGACGATCGACGTCATCGACGCCACCGGCGTCGGGATCGACTGGATCGAACGACACGCCGGCGAGCGGGTCTTCCGCCAGGGCGTCGCCTCGGGCGTGCCGCAGGAGACGATCGACTCCATCAGCCAGACCCGCGTCGTCCTCAAGGGACCGCTCGGCACGCCGGTCGGATTCGGCGAGAAATCGGCCAACGTCACGCTGCGGAAGCTGTTCGAGACGTTCGCCAACATCCGCCCGGTCCGGGAGCTGCCCGGCGTGACCACGCCCTACACCGGCCAGGGCATCGACCTCGTCGTCGTCCGGGAGAACGTCGAGGACCTGTATGCCGGCATCGAGCACATGCAGACCCCGGACGTCGCCCAGTGCCTGAAGCTGATCAGCGCCAAGGGATCGGAGAAGATCGTCCGCCTGGCCTTCGAATTCGCCCGCGCCGAGGGGCGCCGGTCCGTGGCCTGCGCCACCAAGGCGAACATCATGAAGCTCACCGAGGGGGAGCTGAAGCGGACGTTCGAGCGGATCGCGCCGGAGTACCCGGACATCCGCTCGTGGCACGTGATCGTGGACAACTGCGCCCATCAGCTGGTCAAGAAGCCGGGGCAGTTCGACGTCATCGTGACCACGAACATGAACGGCGACATCCTCAGCGACCTGACGTCGGCGCTGGTCGGCGGGCTCGGATTCGCCCCGTCGGCGAACCTCGGCAACGGGATCGCGATCTTCGAGGCCGTCCACGGCTCCGCCCCGAAGTACGCCGGCAAGGACGTGATCAACCCCAGCGCGGTGCTGCTCAGCGGCGTGATGATGCTCAAGCATCTCGGCGAATTCGCCGCCGCCGCCGACATCGAGCACGCGGTCCTGTGCACGCTCGGCGACGGCCGGCTCACCGGCGACGTCGTCGGCTACGACAAGGGCGTGCGGACGTCGGAATTCGTCCGATACGTGATCGGCAACCTCGGCCGCCGGGCCGAGGGCTGGACGGTCCGGGCGGCGCAGCCGATCCGCATGCCGCAGGTCGGCCGCGACCCCGTGTTCCGGCCCGCCCGGACGAAGGAGGTGGTCGGAGCCGACATCTTCGTCGACAGCGGGCTGGCGCCGGCCGAGCTCGGTCCCGCGCTGGAGGCGATCGCCGCCGCCTCGCCCCTGCGGCTGAAGATGATCTCGAACCGGGGCACGAAGGTCTATCCGGACGGCAATCCCAACATCGACTGCGTCAGCCACCACCGCTGCCGGTTCGTGAGCCGCGGCGGCGAGCCGCTCCCGTTCGACGTGGCCCTGGCGCTCGCCCGGCGGGTCAACGAGACGCACGAGGTGTGCCACGTCGAGCGGTTGCTGCGGATCGACGGCGCCGACGGGTTCACGAAGGCCCAGGGGGAGGACTGACCCGCCGCCGCCGTCAGCCGAGCACCACGGTCCGCTGACCGTGGAGAAACACCCGTTCCTCGAGCACCAGCCGCACGGCGCGGGCGAGCACCCGTTTCTCGACGTCGCTGCCGGCCCGGGCCATGCGCTCGGGCGTGAACGAGTGATCGACCGGGATCACGTCCTGGGCGATGATCGGCCCCGCGTCGAGCTCCGCGGTCACGAAGTGGGCCGTGGCCCCGATCAGCTTCACGCCGCGGGCGAAGGCCTGCCGGTAGGGGCTCGCCCCGGCGAACGCCGGCAGGAACGAGTGGTGGATGTTGACGATCCGGTCCTGGTAGCGGGCGATGAACGCCGCCGACAGGACCCGCATGTAGCGGGCGAGGACGACGTACTCCGGCCCGTGGGCGTCGATGGCCGCGGCCAGGGCCGTCTCGTGCGCCGTCCGGTCCTCCCCCACGACCGCGACGTGATGGAACGGCACGCCGAACCGCTCCACGAGCCCGCGGAGCAGGTCGTGGTTCGAGACCACGGCCGCGATCCGGCCCGGCAGCTCGCCGATGGCGTCGAGGAGGAGCAGTTCGCCGACACAGTGCGGCTCGCGGGTGGCGCAGACCACGATCGGCCGGCGTTCGGCCCGGGTCACGCGGACGCGGGCGGCCGTCGGCAGCACCCGCTCGAGCGCCCCAGCCAGCGGCCCGGCCGCCGGCGCGTCGCCGGCCGGCGTCACCTCGGCCCGAAAGAAGAACTGCCGCGTCGCCGCGTCCACGAACTCGTGGTTGCTCTCGATGTTGAGCCCGCGGGCCTCGAGCACGCCGGTGATCCGGTGGATCAGTCCGACGTCGTCGGGGCAGTCCACGCGGACGATCTCGCGGGTCACGCCCACGGCGACCGCTCCGCCTGCATCCCGGTCGCGACCGGAGCCTCGGGCACCCAGGCGAGGACCACGTCGTCCACCGTGATGTCGGTCTTCTTCGCCGGGATCTCGATCTCGTCGATGGCGACGGCGTCGGGGCTGGCCTCGAGCCGGATCTGCTCCAGTTCGCCGTCGATCTCCTCCTCGAGCTGCATCCGGCGCTCCTCGAGGCCGGCCAGGCTCTCCTCCGCATGGGCCACGTCGGCCTGCTGCCGGGCCGCCCGGCTCGCCGACCGCATCGACGTCGCCGCCCGGCCGATGTTGGTGGCGGTCGCCTTCTTGCGGCCGAGGAGGGCGCCGAGCACGGCCGAGCCGATCGAGACGTAGGTCTGCAGCGACTGGTTCTTGGCCTCCGCCTTCTCCCGCTCCACCTTCTGCCGGGCACGCTCGATGCGGTCGGCGAGGCCGGCGAGCTTCGTGGCGTGCCGGGACCGCACGGCCTCGATCCGCTCGTCGCGCCATTCCTTCACGCGATGGGCGATCCGGGCCCGAAACTCCCCCTCGTTCTCGCCGGGCCGCGAATAGGCGTCGATCGCCGGGGCGTGCCAGGCCGACAGCCGGGCGGTGCGGCCGAGGTGGCTCTTGAGCGACGCGGCCAGCGTGGCGTAGCCGCGCGGGCCGGTGAGTCCCGCCGGCAGCGGCGCAAATCCGCCGGCCCGCGGGCCGGGCTCGATCCGCGGCGGCTGCGCGAGCTGCTTCCCTGCCTCCCAGGCCGATTCCCCCAGCGCGTCGCCGGCCGGCGCCATGCAGATCACCTCCCGATCGACCTCGATTCGGGCCGTCGGCCGGGCATACCGCACCCGGGCCCGGCCGAGGATCGCCGGCCGGTAGTGGATCGGCGCGGCTGCGGACACGACGGCCTCGGGAGCGAGAAACACCTCGCGGACTCCCGGTGGCAGGATCGGCCGCGGGCCACCGGCAGGCCGGGGCAGGCCGGGCTCGGCGCCGACGGCCGGCCCGGTCGCGGCCGGCCGTTCCGCCGCCGGTGACAGGGCGGTGAGCCGGCGGATCTCCTCGCGCAAGAGCGGCCCGCGCAGGTAGGCCATGGTCCAGCGGGTCTGAAACAGCGTCTCCTCGTCGCCGTGGACGCTGTGCATCAGAAACCGGCGCTGCTCGAGCCCCGACAGCATCCGGTCGAGCCGGCCGCGGTCGAAGGTTCCCCCCGCCGACGCCGCCGCCCCTTCGAGGCCGTCGAGGACACGGGCCTTGTCGCGGGCGGTCTGCAGCCGGCCGAGGAACCACAGGCCGGCGTTGGACAGCCCCTTGTAGTCGAGATCGACGGGGTTCTGCGTGGCCAGCACGACGCCCAGCCCGTAGGCGCGGGCCTGCTTGAGGAGCGTGAGGATCGGCGTCTTGCTGGGAGGATTGGCGGTCGGCGGCAGGTAGCCGAAGACCTCGTCCATGAGGAACAGGGCCCGGAGCGACGACGTGCCCCCCTGCGACCGCATCCACGAGACCGCGGCGCCGGCGAGCAGCGTGACGAACGCCATCCGTTGCGGGTCGGCGAGGTGGGCGATGGAGACGACGGCGACCCGCGGCTTGCCCGCTGGGGTCCAGAGCAGCCGGCCGACGTCGAGCGGCTCACCGTCGAGCCAGGCCTCGAAGCCGGGGGCGGCGGCCACCGTGTTGAGCTTGCTGGCGAGCTGAAACCGGTCGCCGGCGGGATAGAAATTTTCCAGGTCGAGGAAGCCGACGCGTTCGATCGGCGGCGCGGGGATGGCCCGCACGAGGGTCCCGAAATCGACTTTCGTGCCCCCCTTCCAGAGCGCGTCCACGATGGCCGAGAGGAGCACGTGCTCCCGGCTCTTGCCCGGCTCGGCGTCGATGCCGACCAGCGCCAGGATGCCGGAGACCAGCGACTCGATCCGCTCGCGCCGGATCTCCGGATCGGTGGCGTTGACGTCCGGCGGATCGAGGCTGCCGAGCATCGCCAGCGGACGGCCCGCGTGGCTCCCCGGCGTGAACACCGCCATCTCGGCGGCCTCGTGGAGCCGGCGGATGCGGTCGCCGGACTGCCCGCTGGCCGCGAGGCCGGCCCCCCACTTGCTCGCGGTTCGCGCCGCCAGGTCCTCCAGCGAGATGCCCTCGCGCTTGGCGGCGTCGGGTTCGATCCAGGGAAGGAAGTCGGCCGGGGCGAGGTTCGGGAACGAGAGCAGGACGTTGGCCAGGTCCCCCTTGGGGTCGATGACGAGCGTGGGGATCCCGTCGAGCGCGGCCTCCTCGATCAGGCTGATCAGCAGGCCGGTCTTGCCGCTGCCCGTCATGCCGACGCAGACGGCATGGGTGGTGAACCGCTTGGCATCGATGAGGACCGGCTCGGCGGTCGGGCCGGCGGACGGCTCGTCGATCCGCTGGCCGAGATAGAAGACGCCGAGGCCCTCGATGGCGGAGGGCACGCCACTCTCCGCGGCCTGACGGGCGACCGACCGTCCGCGGCCGGGGGAGCGCGGGTTCGGCTGACGGGGGGACGGGGCCATGATGCGACCTCGGGATGGGATGAAGAATAGCCCGGTCAATGGCACTTCCGCAACGGTCTTCCGGCTGATGAGCGACTCGTGAGCCTCGGGAGGAGCGGCCCGGGCGTCCGGAGCGGGTTTCTCGAAACGCCCCGCACCCGCATCGGAGGCGTTTTTCTCGCGTCTGCGCGGATCGCGTCCCAGTGTGCAGTTTCCCGACATGCGTGGGTCGCGTAAACGATCGAGGAACTCGAAGGGCGTGAGTTCGACGACGCCATTGGCTCCCGGCCGCGTGGCGGGCTGCCGCTCACCGCCAGCCGAGGTGGCCGGCAAGGTAGTGAAGGACCGCGTGCTCGGCCCAGAACGTCGGCGACCGCAACGATCCGCCGATAAACCCGCAGTGTCCGCCGCGATCGGTGAGGACGAGCTCGAGGCAGGCATTGGCGGTCACCACTTCGCGGGGTACGTAGTCGCGTGGAAAAAATGGGTCGTCCTGCGACGTCACGATCAGCAATGGATGGCGCACGGCCGGAAGGTAGCGGACGCCCGACGAACGTCGCCAATAATCTCGCGCATTCTCGAAGCCGTGCACGGGTGCCGTGTAGAGCTCGTCAAATTGGGCGAAGGTGCGGGCAGCCCGCAGCTGCTTCGGCGTCGCAGCCACACACCGGGGAAACCGTGCCAGCTTGGCGACCGCCTTTCTCCGCAGCGTTCGCAGGAGTTGCCCGCGGTAGACGGCGGCGGTGCGGGAGCGACGGTCGAGATGCCGCGCGCACCGTTCGAGATCGAAGGGGGGCGAGACGGCGATTGCCGCGACGAGACCCGCGGGAACCCGCCCCGGATCCTCCCCGAGCATCTTCATCAGGATGTTTCCACCGATCGAGAAACCGACCGCCGCAGACGGCCGTCCGGGGCGTTCAGCGCCGAGCTGCTCCAGCACCGCCAGCACATCCCCGGTCTCACCGGCATGGTACGCCCGCGCCAGGCGGTTTGGCTCGCCGGAACAGCCGCGGTAGTTGACGACGCAGACTTCGCAGCCCGCAGCGACGAGAGCCGCCGTCATGCCCCTGACATACGACGAGCGTGAACTGCCCTCGAGCCCGTGGAGCACCAGCGCCCATGGTCGGTCGCCGTGGCCCGGACTTTCCGGCCCAAAAACGTCGACATCGACGAAGTCGCCGTCGGCAAGTTCGATGCGCCGACGCCGCAGGCCGGGAAGCAGGACCGCTCGTCGCAGCGCGGTGCCCAGCACTGTCTGCACGTGACAATTGGTGAGCAGCCGCGCGGGGATGAACGTCGGAGCTGGGGCCGCTGCAGACACGCGTTGCCTCCGCGATGCCAGCGGGGAACGTAGTGGTTTTCCTGGCGGCTGGCAACGCTATCGTCGGGACGTTGCATCCCACGGTCACCGCCCCGTTCAAAGGGTAGCCCGGTCAACGGCACTTCCGCAACGGTCTTCCGGCTGATGAGCGACTCGTGAGCCTCGGGAGGAGCGGCCCGGGCGTCCGGAGCGGGTTTCTCGAAACGCCCCGCACCCGCATCGGAGGCGTTGTTCTCGCGTCTGCTCCGCCGACGGCCGGCACGCCGGTGGCGGCGTCGGATTCGCGAGGGAAACCCTGTGACCGCGGCGACCATGGGCGGACCGGCGGGTGGACGGAGGAAGTAAACGGCCGTACACTTTCCGCGGGACGTGGCGGTTCGCCAGCGAAGCCGCCCGGCGCCGGAACTCTGAGATGGTTGCGGAGATGCGATTGACCGGGCTATCTTTCGAGCGACCTCGTTTTGTCTTCGTGACGACCGTCGCCTGATGTCATGAGTACCGCACCCGAGACCGCTCGCAGTCGGCTGACAGTCGGCTTACGAAAGTGATCCTCACCGAGCCGGCCTTCTGGACGCCTGACCTCCCGAACCCGACGGCGGCAGGCCGAATCGTGCAACTCCCCGGCCGGCACGGGCCGCCGTGCCGGCTTGAGCCGGACGGTCGATAGCCGCTACGCTCCGATGGATTCGCATGACAACCGCCGCCGACCCCGCATCTCAGCCGCTGCTCGCCCCGTGGTCGGGGCCCTATGGGGGCGTGCCGCCGTTCGACCGGGCCCGGGTCGCGGACTTCGAGGCCGCCCTCGAAGCGGCGCTGGCCGACCACCTGGCGCGGATCGAGGCCATCGCCGACCAGGCCGAGCCGGCCACGTTCGCCAACACCTCGGCCGCCCTCGAACAGGCCGGGCGGATGCTCGACCGGGTCCGGGCGGTGTATGGCGTGTTCTGCGGCTCCCTCAACGACGAGGCCATGCAGGCAGTCGAGCGCCGGATGGCGCCCCGGCTGGCCGCGGTCGCCGACACGATCGTGCAGAACGAAAAACTCTTCGCCCGCGTGGCGTCCGTGCACGAGTCCCGCGAACGGTCCGGCCTCGCGCCCGAGCAGCAGCGGCTCGCCTGGCTGCAGCACACCGATCTCGTGCGGGCCGGCGCCCGGCTCGACGCCGCGGCCAAGACCCGGCTCGCCGCGATCAACGAGGAACTGGCCGGTCTGTTCACGACGTTCGCCCAGAACGTGCTCGCCGACGAGGAGACGCAAGGGGTGTGCCTCGCCGACGAGGCCGACCTCGCCGGCTGCCCGCCGGCCGTCCGCGAGGCGGCGGCCGCCGCCGCCCGCGAGCGGGGCCGCGCCGGCTGGCTGATCGCCAACACGCGGTCGAGCGTGGAGCCGTTCCTGACCCACGCCGAGCGACGCGACCTGCGCGAGCAGGTGTGGCGGATGTTCGTCGATCGCGGGGCCGGCGGCGGACCGACCGACAACCATGCGACGGTCGCCCGGATCCTCGCCCTGCGGCAGGAGCGGGCCCGGCTGCTCGGGTTCGCGACCCACGCCCACTGGCGGCTGGAGGACTCGATGGCGCGGACGCCGGAGCGGGCGGCGGCGCTGATGGAGGCGGTGTGGCAGCCGGCGCTCGCCCGGGTCCGCGCCGAGGTCGCCGACATGCAGGCCGTCGCCGACGCGGAGGGGAACGGCGTGCGCATCGCCCCCTGGGACTACCGCTTCTACGCCGAGCGGGTCCGGAAGGCGACGTACGACCTCGACGAGGGGGAGATCACGCCCTACCTGCAACTCGACAGGCTGCGCGAAGGCCTGTTCTTCTGCGCCGACAAACTCTTCGGCCTGCGGTTCGCGCCGGTCGCCCCGGGGACCGTGCCCGTCTATCACCCCGACGTCGGCGTCTGGGAGGTCCACGATGCCGCGGGCCGGTGCGTCGGCCTGTTCTTCTTCGATCCCTTCGCCCGCAAGGGGAAGCGGTCGGGAGCCTGGATGAGCAGCTACCGGTCCCAGGAACGGTTCGCCGGCGACGTCGCCGCGATCGTCTCCAACAACTGCAACTTTTCCCGGCCGGCGGCGGGCGAGCCGGCGCTGCTGAGCTGGGACGACGCGCGGACGCTGTTCCACGAGTTCGGCCATGCGCTGCACGGTCTCTGCTCGCGGGTCGAGTATCCCGCGCTCTCCGGCACGAACGTGGCCCGCGACTACGTCGAGTTTCCCTCGCAGGTGCTCGAGCACTGGCTGGCCACGCCCGAGATCCTCGACCGCTTCGCCCTCCATCACGAGACCGGCCGCCCCATGCCGCGCGAGCTCGTCGCCCGGATCGAGCGGGCGAGCCGGTTCAACGAGGGTTTTCGGACGGTCGAGTTCCTCGCCAGCGCCCTGATCGACATGCGGCTGCACCTCGCGGCCGGGGGCGTGCCCGACCCCGCCGCCTTCGAGCGCGACACGCTCGCCGGGCTGGGGATGCCGGCGGAGATCGTGATGCGGCATCGGACGCCGCACTTCCTCCACCTGTTCGCCGACGACGGCTACTCGGCAGGCTACTACAGCTATCTGTGGGCCGACATGATCACAGCCGACGCCTGGGAGGCGTTCGAAGAGGCGGCCGGCCCCTGGGATGCGGACCTGGCGCGGCGGCTGCACGAGCGGGTGTTCGCGGTCGGCAACACGATCCCGCCGGAGGAGAGCTACCGTGCGTTCCGCGGCCGCGATCCGTCGATCGACGCCCTGATGCGCAAGCGCGGATTCCCCGTGCCGCGGCCCTGATGCCGGGGGCCGCGCGGGCCTCGCGCCGGCCGGGACGTTTCAGGGCGGGGGCGGGGGCGGCTTGATCTGGCCGCGCCACGGGACGGACGACCGCGGCTTGCGGCCCGTCGGTCGGGCGAACAGCACCCCGAGTCCGGCCAGCAGGCTGAGCAGCAGGATCAGCCAGTAGCGTGTCGGCATGCCGGTGTGTCTCCCTGCCCCGGCCGGGGGCATGCTGGTCGATGTCGTCGCGTGCGGGCCACCGCGGCCGCCGTGGTCCCCACGGCGTGAGAATAACCGATCGACGGAGACGCTCGCCAAACTGCGGCCGACCCGCGATAACCTGTCAGCGGTGGCCGTTGCCCGGTCGTTCGGACAGCCCGCGACCGCCCGGCCAAAACCGGACCGTGCGCTGTACGCGATGTTGCCTCGCTGGATTTCCTTCCCTGCCGCGCTGGAAAACCCCATGCCTTCTGCCTCCCGAAGCCGGGGCCTTCACGAAGACACCGCAGCGTCCTTCATCGGCCTGTCGCTCGTGGCGGTCGCGCTGGTCACGACCTGGGTGGCGCGTCCGACCACCGAGCCGGCGAGCCGGGTGGCCCATCCGAAAGGCTGGCCCACGCCACTTTCTGCCACGATCGACAAGCCGCAGCCATGGGCCGATTCGCCGGTCGAGGCGGCCCGCGACCGCAAGGGCAGGAGCGTGGTGATGCCGGTCATGCTCGGCATGGCGCAGGTCGTGCTCGTGGGGCTTGCCGGGGCGGGGCTCGCGGGGGTGTCGGTGCGGCAGGGCGTGCCGGGAGCCGCTGTGCTGGCGCTGGCGGCCTTCACGGCCTACCTGCTCGCGGCACAGAAGGTGATCCACTACTACAACCTCGAGTATCCGCTCTGGGCCCTGGCCGTCGGGTTGCTGATCGGCAACGTGGTCGGCGTGCCCGCCTGGCTGGGGAGGGCCCTGGCGGGTGAATTCCTCATCAAGACGGGCCTCGTCATCTTCGGGGCCGAGGTGGTTTTCAGCCGGCTGCTGGAACTGGGAATCCCGGGCGTGCTGACGTCGTGGGTCGTGACTCCGGTCGTGCTCGTGACGACCTACTGGGCGGGTGTGAAACTGATGAAGATCCCGTCGCGGTCGCTGTGCATGGTGATTTCGGCCGACATGTCGGTGTGCGGGGTGTCCGCGGCGATCGCCACCGGTGCGGCCTGCCGCGCCAGGAAGGAGGAGTTGTCCCTCGCAATCGGCCTGTCCCTGTTCTTCACGGTGATCATGATGGTGGCGATGCCCCCGTTGATCACCTGGCTGGGACTCGACCCGATCGTCGGGGGTGCCTGGCTCGGTGGCACGATCGATGCGACGGGCGCCGTCGTGGCGGCCGGCGAGGCGATCGGCAAGGAGGCGGGCGAGGTGGCGGCCACCGTGAAGATGATCCAGAACTCGATGATCGGCGTGATCGCCTTCGCCGTGGCCGTCTACTGGGCCGGCTGGGTCGAGCGGGATTCGGCCCCGCGTCAGGCATCGCTCGCCGCCGAGGCCTGGGCCCGGTTTCCCAAGTTCATCCTCGGTTTTCTGCTCGCGTCGATCGTCTGCTCGGGGCTGTTCGGCGGTTCGCCGGAGATGGCGCTGTGTGTCGATGGAGCGACGACGGGATACACCTCCCGGCTGCGCGGGTGGTTGTTCTGCGCGGGCTTCGTCAGCATGGGACTGCAGACGAATATTCGCGAGCTCGCCCCGTACCTCGCGAGCGGCCGGCCGCTGGTCCTGTACGTCGGCGGGCAACTCCTCAACCTTCTGCTCACCCTCGGCATGGCGAGCCTGACGTTCGGCTGGCTGTTCAGGAAGGGGATCGGGCCATGAGCCGGAGGCTCGTGCGATTCGCGATCGTCGTCACGGCGGTGGCCGTGGGCTGGGGGGTGGCGTTGCCCGCCCTGCTGCGGTGCGGTCCGGTCGCCCGGCATGTCAGGCGGATGGAGGAACGCGGGGCCAATCCGGCCGCGATGTACTACACCGAACTTGAACGCTTGCCCGCGCGGCCCGGGTGGCTCGAGCGCCGCGTCACGCTTTGGCCGTAGTCGCGGTCGGTCCCGTCACCGGCCACGCCGCTCGCGGCACGGGGGGCGGGCCGCGAGCGTCAGGACGAGCACCTCCTCGCCGGTGGCCGGACTGATGTCGTGGTGGACGCTGATCGGCGCCGAACCGGCCGCCTCGCACACCAGCGTCTCCAGCAGCGCCTGTCCGGCCTGCACCAGCTGACTGCGCAACTGCTTGAGCAGTTCGATCCCCCGCCCATCGCCGTTGCCTCGCCCCTCGATCAGCCGCTGCTCCGCCGCCGTGAGCACGCCCTGAAGGTGGACGAAGAGCCGGTTCTCGACGAGATGCGTGTGCACATGGCGCGGCCCGCGGCCCATGTATTCCTGCTGAAAACGCGACACGGCGTCGCACACCGCAGCCTCGATCTCCCCCTGGGACTTCATCGCCGACACCTCGCAGACGCGACGCCAAAACAAACCCCACCACAGTGGGGGTCTGTTGTCTGTTCGGCAACGCCGCGCGGCACGGCGAATCAGGGCGACCAAGTTTCCGGTCGCAGCGATCGTGCGCGATGAACGGGACGAAACAGAGTGTCGCATCGGCGGCAAGCGACACTTCGTCCACGCAAATTACGCAATCCGCAAATGCTGCTTGTGTTTCCCATATTCCCCACTACAATCCGTGACGTCGCGAGGACGTGAGGCGATTTTTTCGCCCCGCGGCCGAGCGAATGTCCGGTCCGCAACGCGGTCCGGATGCCACACCATACGGAAGACGAGACGAGGGGCAGTCCGGCACGGCCGGAGGGTCCGTCGCAGCGTAAGCCGGCGAGAGAGAACGCCTTCGGGCCTTCTTTCCCGCCGGCTTTTTTTGTTTTTGTACGGAACGCGGGGACCGCGGGAATACATGTCGAAACCAGCTGATCGACGCCTCGCCAGGCAGGTGGCGCACGCCGCCGGAACCTTCGAGCACCTGCTCCTCGGCCGCGCCCCCGCGAGCGTCACCGTGGTCGCCGACGGCGGCCGACTCGTGATGAACATCCACGAGCCGTTCACGGCCGCCGAACGCCGGCTGGCGGTGGATGAGGGGGGCTGCCGCCGCGTCAGCGACTTTCACCACTACCTGTTCGACCACGCCCTCGACTCGCTCGTCAACCACGTCCGGCGCAGCACGGGCGTCGAGCTGCGCGGGGCCATCCTGCACGTCGACACCGTCACCGGCAGCCTGCTGAAGACGTTTTCGACCTGCATCGACGTCGATCTGTTCCTGCTCGGTCGCGGCCTGCCGGCGCTCGGAGTGCCGGTCAACACGCACCGGCATGCCATCGGAATCAATGGATCGTCCCGCGCGGGCGGCAATGGAGTCGCCCACGCCTGAGCCCGTTTCCTCCGGAGGGAGCCGCAACCATGAAGAAGGTGACCCATGTTGGTGCTGACGAGAAAGAATCGTGAGAGCGTGGTGATCGGCCGTCCCGACGGGCTGCAGGTCGTGCTGGAGATCACGATCCTGGAGATCGAGGGGGGCCGGGTGCGGCTGGGCTTCGAGGCCGACACCCGGATGCCGATCCACCGGCGCGAGGTCTGGGACCGGATCTGCAACGGCGACGGCCACGCGGCGGGCAATGGCGCCGGCGCGAACGGCAACGGGGCGGCGGCCGTCCCGGGTAGGGAGGTCGCGAACAGGGCGGGTGCCTGACCATGAAATCCCAGGGCGAAATCGAGGCCGCCGTCTGCGACGGCATCTCGCGATTCCAGCAGGAGTTCCTCGGCCGTGGGCCGCGGGACATCCGGGCCCACCTCATCGGCTCGCTGCTCGTCGTCCGGCTGCAGGGAGTGCTCACGCCTGCCGAGCGGCAGCTCGTCGCCCCCTGCCACATGGCGGCGGGGGATGGCGACAGTGATGAACCCGGCGCCGGCCCCGCCACCGGCAACGGGGCCGTGCACGCGGTCGGCAATGGCCTCGTCAATGGGCATGGCGCCGACAACGGCAATGGTCGGGCATTGCTCAAGCAGGTCCGTTCCCACATGGTGTCCACCGGGCGGCCCCGGCTGGAGCAGATCGTGGAGCTTGCCACCGGCGTGAAGCTCGTCAGCGTGCACCACGACATCTCCACCGTGACCGGGGAGGAATTGATCTGCTTCTCGCTCGCCGAGCCCCCCGCCTGCCGGGCGAAGCCGGCGCGGAAGTGATCCGGTCGGACGTCGGCTGTCGTCCGGCCCCGCCCCCCCCGCGGCGACGGCCGGCGGGCGCCCGGCCCGTGGCGCGGGGCCGTTGCCACGGCTATTCTGAGCCGACCTTGCAGCGAGCCCCATGTCCGCACCCGCCCATCCCGCCCCCCGCGGCGTCACCGTGCTCCTCGTCGACGACCAGCCGATCATCGGCGAGGCCGTGCGCCGGATGCTGGCGGGCGAGGATGGGCTGACGCTCCACTACTGCCGCGACGCCGCCGCGGCCCTCGGCATGGCGGCGGAGGTCGGCCCGAGCGTGATCCTCCAGGACCTCGTCATGCCGGAGATCGAGGGCCTGGAACTGGTCCGCCGGTTCCGGGCCGACTCCCGGTTCGCCGACGTTCCGATCATCGTCCTGTCGACCAAGGAGGAGGCGGCCGTCAAGGCCGAGGCGTTCGCCCTCGGGGCGAACGACTACATCGTCAAGCTGCCCGATCGACTGGAGCTCGTCGCCCGGCTGCGGCACCACTCGCGGGGCTACATCGCCCTCCAGGAACGAAACGAGGCGTTCGCCGCCCTGCAGGCCAGCCAGCAGGTGCTGGCCAACGACCTGGCCACCGCGGCCCGTTACGTGCGCAGCCTGCTGCCGGCGCCGCGGGACGCGGCGGGGATCCGGGCCGACTGGCGGTTCATCCCCTCGGCCGCCCTCGGCGGCGATGCCTTCGGCTACCACGCCCTCGACGACGACCACTTCACCATGTATCTGCTCGACGTCTGCGGCCACGGCGTGGGGGCGGCGCTGCTGTCGGTGTCGGCGCTCAACGCGATCCGCAGCGAGGCGCTCGCCCAGACCGACTTCCACGACCCGGGGGCCGTGCTCGCGGCCCTCAACAAGGCGTTCCCGATGGAGCGGCAGAACGACATGTTCTTCACCATCTGGTACGGGGTCTACCGGGTGTCGGACCGGACCCTGCGCTGGGCGGGAGGGGGCCATCCGCCGGCTCTGCTCGTGCCCCCGGACGGGGGGAAGCCCCGGCACCTTGATTCCGATGGCCCCCTGATCGGCGCCGTGGACGGCCTGGAATTCGACTCCAGCGAGACGGTCGTCCCCCCCGGGGCCAGCCTCTACGTCTACAGCGACGGGGCCTTCGAGATCGGCCGGCCGGACGGGAGCATGTGGCCGTTCAGCGAATTTCTCCAGTGCTTCGCCGGCCCGTCGGCCGCCGCGGCCGGCCGGATCGATGCCCTGCTGGGGCGAATCCGGGGCGTCTCCGGCCGCGACGACTTCAACGACGACTTCTCGATGATGGAGCTGGTGCTGGCCTGAGGGAGGGGCAAAAGGCCCGCCGGACCGGCGGTTTCGGCATGAAAACATGGCCGTCTTGCATGCCGACCCCGAATCCGTACACTTCAGGGTTTCGCGGTTACGACCGGCCGCTAGCGTAGCTCAATTGGCAGAGCAGCTGATTTGTAATCAGCAGGTTGCGGGTTCAACTCCCGCCGCTAGCTCAGCATGACGACGCGGCCCCGGGCCGGCGTCGCGCGGCCGGGCCGGAGTCCGCGATCATCCGCACAACCGATCCAGACAGGAGCACGCACCACATCACCAGGGGAGTTTCCCGAGCGGTCAAAGGGGTCAGACTGTAAATCTGATGGCTATGCCTTCGCAGGTTCGAATCCTGCACTCCCCAGTCTCATCCCTGCCCGGCCCGTTTGCCGAAGCATGGGGCACTCCGTGCCATGGCCGACGGGACCGCTTCGCGAGATCGCGGGTGTAGCTCAATGGTAGAGCAATAGCCTTCCAAGCTAAAGACGAGGGTTCGATTCCCTTCACCCGCTTCGAGGCCCGACCGCACCCGCACCGCAGGCACTGAACCGACCGCATCCAGACGTTCCCCGCGTACCACCCAGTCATCAACCACACACCCCCGGACACCCCCCACGCACACCCCATGGCCGCTGCCACCGCAGGCAACCCGCTGCTGTAGCTCAGTTGGTAGAGCACGTCCTTGGTAAGGACGAGGTCATGGGTTCAAGTCCCATCAGCAGCTCTTCCGCGTGCCCGACCGGGCCGCGGGTCGAGTAGGATAACGCCCCACCGGGCAGCAACGACGAGCGATCCAGACGACGAGCAACCAGTTCGTTTTTTCACTTCCGAGGAGCAAACAGGAGAGAGCATGGCCAAGGACACGTTCACGCGGAGCAAGCCGCACGTCAACGTCGGAACCATCGGGCATATCGACCACGGGAAGACCACCCTCACCGGTGCGCTCGTCGCCGTGCAGGCGGCCAAGAATCTGGCCGTCGCCAAGAGCTATGCCGACATCGCCAAGGGTGGCACCGTCCGCGACGAGACGAAGACCGTCACGATCGCGGTCAGCCACGTCGAATACGAGACCGACAAGCGGCACTACGCCCACATCGACTGCCCGGGTCACGCCGACTTCATCAAGAACATGATCACGGGTGCCGCCCAGATGGACGGGGCGATTCTCGTGGTCAGCGCCGCCGACGGCCCGATGCCGCAGACCCGCGAGCACATCCTGCTGGCCAAGCAGGTCGGCGTGCCGGCGCTGGTCGTGTTTCTCAACAAGGTCGATCTCGTCGACGATCCGGAACTGCTCGACCTCGTCGAGATGGAGATCCGCGAACTGCTGACGAAGTACGGCTTCCCTGGCGACGACGTGCCGATCATCCGCGGTGCGGGCAAGCCGGCCTACGACAGTCCGGCCGATCCGGCGAAGAACAAGTGCATCGCCGACCTGCTGGCGGCGGTGGACAGTTACATCCCCGAGCCGGTTCGCGAGCTCGACAAGCCCTTCCTGATGGCGATCGAAGACGTGTTCTCGATCGAAGGCCGCGGCACCGTGGCCACGGGGCGTATCGAGCGGGGCGAGGTGAAGGTGGGCGACGAAGTGGAGATCATCGGCCTCAAGGAAAAGGCCGAGAAGACCACCGTGACGGGCGTTGAGATGTTCAAGAAACTGCTCGACAGGGGGCAGGCCGGCGACAACGTCGGCTGTCTGCTCCGTGGCATCGCCCGCGAGGGAATCGAGCGCGGCCAGGTGCTGGCCAAGCCGGGCTCGATCAAGCCCCACAAGAAGTTCGAGTGCGAGGTGTACGTGCTGTCGAAGGAGGAGGGCGGGCGTCACACGCCGTTCTTCGCCGGCTACCGGCCGCAGTTCTACTTCCGCACCACCGACGTCACCGGCTCCACGAAGCTGCTCAGCGGCGTGGAAATGGTGTCTCCCGGCGACAACGTCAAGATGGAGGTCGAGCTAATGGTGCCGATCGCCATGGACGACGGCGTCCGGTTCGCCATCCGCGAGGGGGGCAAGACGGTCGGGTCCGGGGTCGTCACCAAGATCCTGGACTGACCCCCACGGGGCACGAGGTGGATTCGGCAGGTCATACACACAGGTCGTTCGGCTGAGGGGTTTCCCGTTCGCGGGGCCCCGGCGCCACAGGGGCGTAGCTCAACTGGCAGAGCGCTGGTCTCCAAAACCAGAGGTTGCGAGTTCGATCCCCGCCGCCCCTGCACGCGTGGGTCCGCGACGCGCCGCGAGGCGCGTCGCGGACCCGCGGGCGGGCGGTGGTGGCAAGAAGGATGAATCACGAGCAGGACATGGCAGGCATATCGTCCGAAAACCGGTTGAATGGCGGCTCGCTCCTGGGAGAGTTCTTCCGGGCGGACGTCTACAAGCGCACCCAGGGCAGGATCGCCCGCCAGGTGACGTTCGCCGCGCTGGCGGCGATCGTGTCGCTCGGCGTCTGGCGGTTGATGGCGCTGGTGCCGGTGTGGTTCGGCGGCATGGGGACCGCAGGTCGGGATTACGGACTGCTGCGGTTCGTACTCCCTGCCGCGCTCCTCGCCATCGGTCTCTGGGCCTGCTGGCGGGTGGTCAACTTTCCCGCGTTCGCCGAGTTCCTGATCGCGGTTGAGGTGGAGATGTCGAAGGTGTCCTGGCCGTCGGCGGACGAGGTGTTCCGCAGTTCGGTGGTCATCATCTTCCTGATCTTCGCCTTGTCGGCGATTTTGGCCGGGTATGATCTGTTTTGGGCGTTCTTGCTCCGCTTGGTGCTGAAGGGCTAGCCGGTTTTTCGAGGATCATTCCATGGCCTCTACATTCGAACACGAAGGAAGCGACGCCGCCGTGTCGCCTGCCGCCGAAGAGCCGAAGGCCGTCCAGGCCGAGGCCGTAGCGCCGGTCGGCGGGGCGGAAGCTGCTGCGGCTCCGATCGAGGAAGAAGAGGACGACGGCACGCCGGCCGAACTCGACGATCCGTTCGCCGGCGGCGAGAACGCACGCCCGGTGGAGGTCGTGAAGTCGGACAAGGCGGCCCCCAAGGGGGACAGGCACTGGTACATCCTCAAGGTGCAGAGCAACCGTGAGGACTCGATCCGTGAGACGCTCCTGCGCCGGATTTCGCTCCAGGGCATGCAGCCGTTCTTCGGCGAGGTCGTCGTGCCCAAAGAGCAGGTCACCGACTTCAAGGGTGGCAAGAAGCGGGTCGTCTCCCGCAAGCTCTACCCTGGCTACATCCTCGTCAACATGATCCTCAACGACGAGACCTGGTACCTGGTCCGTGAGACCGGCGGCATCGGTGACTTCACCGGCTCGGCCGGACGGCCGAGCCCGATGCTCCCCGCGGATGTCGCCAAGCTGCTCCACAAGGCGGAGGAAAAGCCCGACGATACCCCGCGTCTGAAGATCAACTTCAAGAAGGGGGACCGGGTGAAGATCAACGAGGGGACGTTCGAGAATTTCGAGGGCGAGGTCGAGCAGATCGACGAGGCCAACGGCCGGGTCACGGTGATGCTCAGCATCTTCGGCCGTTCCACGCCGGTGGACATCGAGTATTGGCAGATCGAGGCGGTCTGAGCGGGGCGACGTAAGGCGGCGGTCGGTACGACCGCGGACACGAATCACGGGCAGTCAGAAAGGGTCAGGCGATGGCGAAGCAGATGGTCGGACAGGCGAAGTTCCAGGTGCCGGGCGGGCAGGCCACGCCGGCGCCGCCGGTGGGCACGTCGCTCGGCCGGTTCGGCATCAACCTCGGCCAGTTCGTCCAGCAGTTCAATGACCGGACTCGCGAGGCCGCGGGCATGCCGATCCCGGTCGTCGTCACGGTGTACAACGACCGGTCGTTCGAGTTCATCACCAAGAGCCCGCCGGCGGCGGCCCTGCTCAAGAAGGCGGCCGGCCTCGCCAAGGGCTCGGGCGTGCCCAACAAGGACAAGGTCGGCAAGGTGACCAAGGCTCAGTTGGACGAGATCGTCCGGCTCAAGACCGCCGACCTCAATGCCCGGGACGGCGAGCATGCCCGGCGGATGATCGAAGGAACCGCCCGCAGCATGGGGATCACCGTCGACGGCTAAGCCGCCGCCCCTTACCGAACAGACCACGCACTCGAGGAGTCCAGACCGTGCCAGACAGCAAGCGCATGCGGGCGATGCTCGCGACGAAGCCGAAGACCGACGCCCCGCTGCCGATCGCCGATGCGGTGGCGGTGCTGAAGAAGTTTCCGCCGACCAAGTTCGACCAGACGGTCGAGATCCACATGCGGCTGGGGATCGATCCCAAGCAGGCCGACCAAATCATCCGCGGCTCGCTCGTGCTGCCGCATGGAATCGGCAAGGCCAAGCGGGTGGTCGTGTTCGCGAAGGGCAACCTCGCCGACGACGCCAAGGCGGCGGGTGCCGAGGAGGTCGGGGCCGAGGAGCTGGCCAAGAAGATCCGCGAGGGCTGGACCGACTTCGACGTCTGCATCGCTGCTCCGGACATGATGGGCCTCGTCGGGCCGCTGGGGAAGGTGCTCGGGCCGCGCGGCCTGATGCCCAGCCCCCGGGCCGGCACCGTTACGGCCGACATCCGTAAGACCGTGAGCGAGTACAAGGCGGGCAAGGTCGAATTCCGCAACGACCCGACCGGTATCGTGCATGCCGTGGTCGGCAAGGTGAGCTTCGATGCCCAAAAACTGGCCGACAACATCCGGGCGTTCATCGACCACATCGTCGGCATGGCGCCGTCGAGCGTCCGCGGCCAGTACGTGAAGAGCATCTCGATTTCCGCGACGATGACCCCCGGCGTCATGGTCGCCGCCTAACCGATTCACCCATCGCATACCAGTTTCAGACCGCCTCGCAGGACCCCCGCACACGGGGGCACATGAACCGATGAGCAAGCTCGTGAAGAACATGCTGGTGGACGACCTGCGCAGCCGCCTCGACGGCGTCGGCGACGTGATCGTCGTCAGCGTCGGCCGGCTCGACGCCGTGAAGACGGCGCTGCTCCGCCAGACGCTTCGCAAGAAGCGGATCCACCTCCAGTTGGTGAAAAACAGCCTCGCCCGTCGGGCCACCGCCGGCACCCCGCTCGCCCCGGCGTTTTCCTCCACCGAGGGGATGCTGGCGATTGCCTGGGGAGCTGAGGATGTCGTCGATCTGGCGAAGGAACTCGACCGCCTGACCGGCGTCAAGGACTTCGAGGGCTTCGAGTGTCGTGGCGGTGCGCTCGACGGCAGCCGCCTGGAGGCCGCCGACGTCAAGAGAGTGGCCAAGTGGCCGACGCGGGCCGAGCAGCTGTCGCTGCTTTCCGGCCAGATTTCCGCGATTGCCGGCCGGCTTTCGGGCCAGATTCTGGCGGCCGGGGGCACGCTCGCCGGCCAGATCGCCTCCCGGGTGGAGGAACTGGAGAAGGGGACGGAGGGGGCGGAGGCTTGATGGAGCGGGTTTTCCCCGGAATTTTCGGGGAGGGCTTCACGCCGGCGATGTTCATGGTACATAGGAAGGCTCGTCTCGTCGGCGGACTTATCGCCGACAGCGGCAACTGACAGCACACAATCAACCGCGGTCGCACGGTTCCACTCGAGGGCCGGTGACCATTCACTTTGGAAGGGAAAGGATCTCGAGCGATGGCAACGGCTGAAGCGACCCGCGAATTCTCGAAGGAAACGAAGGACCTCGGCGACAAGATCGTCGGCCTCACGCTCAAGGCTGCCAAGGAGCTGTCCGACTACCTCGACGAGGTTCACGGCATCAAGCCGGCCGCCGGTGGCGCGGTCGTGATGGCGGCTCCGGCTGGCGGTGCCGCCGGCGGCGCCGGTGGTGGCGAGGCGGCTGCCGAGAAGACGGAGTTCGACGTCGTGCTGGAGAACTTCGGCGACAACAAGATCGGCGTCATCAAGGTCGTGCGGGCCGCGACCGGCCTCGGCCTCAAGGAGGCCAAGGATCTCGTCGAAGGCTGCCCGGCGAAGGTCAAGGAGGGCATCTCCAAGGCCGACGCCGAGAAGCTCAAGAAGGAGCTGGAAGAGGCCAAGGCGAAGGTTTCGATCAAGTAAATCAGGCGAAATTCGCGGTTTGCGGGCCGGGCAAGTTGCGTTCCGGCCCGCAATCGGTATAGTTTTTGCCTGTCCCGCTTGGTCGCATCCTCCTTGCCGCCCCGATCGTCCTTCCGCCGTCGATGCCGCGCCGCGCTGTTCCCGGGATCATTTCCGGGCGGCGTCGGGCGCGGCGTGTCCTGATCCAGCGCCCCTGACCCGGTCGCAGTCCAGCGCCGGTGTCGTCCGAACAAGCCCAGGAGCCCGTGTCTATGGCAACTCGCGCCGTTCGCCGTCTGCAGACGAATGAAGTTCGTCACTTCGGCAGCAATCGGGCCGGTCATCACATTCCCGACCTCACCGAGATCCAGACCCGGTTCTACGATCTGTTTCTGCAGTACGACGTCCCGGCCGCGAAGCGCAAGGATCATGGCATCGAGGGGGTGCTGCGCGAGATCTTCCCCGTCGAGAGCTATGACAAGACCGTCAAGCTCGAGTACCTGCGGTACGAGCTCGGCAAGCCGCGGTACGAACCGGACGAGTGCCGGCAACTGCGGCTGACCTACGGCCGGCCGCTGCGGGTCTGGTTGCGGCTGACCCGCGAGCAGCCGATGGAGGAAGAGGTCTACCTCGGCGACATCCCGATCATGCTCGGCGGCGGCGAGTTCATCATCAATGGCGCCGAGCGGGTGGTCGTGAGCCAGCTCCATCGCTCCCCGGGCATCGACTTCGTCGCCGACACCGAGGCCAGTGACCGCAAGACGTACAACTGCCGGATCATCCCGGAGCGCGGAAGCTGGATCGAGCTCAACGTCTCGAAGAAGGACGCGCTCCAGGTGCGGATCGACCAGAGCGGCAAGTTCTCCGCGCTGACGCTGCTCCGGGCGATGGACCCGAAGTACAGCCGCGATTCCGAGATCCTCAAGCTGTTCTACAAGACCAGCATCGAGAAGGTCTCCGGCGGTCGCAGTGTTCCCAAGCTGGAGGGGAAGTTCGCCGTCGACGACGTCGTCTACCCGCGGGACAGCGACCGGGCCGGCGAGATCATCGTCGAGGCGGGCTGCAAGATCACCCACGATCAGGCGGAGCTGATCGCCACCTCGGGGCTGAAGGCCGTCGAGCTGATGCAGGAGCAGAAGGTGCCCCTGGTCGTCAACAGCCTGCGGGACGATGCCGACGAATCGAAGCGCCGCACGGGCGTGGCCCCGAGCCACGAGGACGCCCTGGTGCGGATTTACCAGCGGCTCCGGCCTGGCAATCCTCCGGCCCTCGACAAGGCCCGGGCCCTGTTCGACGAGAAGTTCAAGGACACCAACCGCTACCGTCTCGGTCGCGTCGGCCGGTTCCGCATCAATCGCAAGCTCGGGCTCAACGTCCCCGAAACCGAGATGACGCTGCGGGCTGAGGACCTGATCGCCGCGATCCGCTACATGCTCCAGCTCAGCGACGGCGAGGGGGACGTGGAGGTGGACGACATCGACCACCTCGGCAATCGCCGGCTGCGGACGATCGACGAACTGGCGAGCGACGAGCTCCGCAAGGGGTTCCTCAAGCTGCGCCGCACGGTCCAGGAGCGGATGAGCCTCAAGGACGTCGCGGAGATGTCGCCGCGGTCGCTGATCAACCCCAAGAGCATCTCGGCGGCGATCGAGTACTTCTTCGGCAGGGGCGAGCTCTCCCAGGTCGTTGACCAGACGAATCCGCTGTCGATGCTCACCCACGAGCGCCGGCTCTCGGCCCTCGGCCCCGGCGGCCTGAACCGGAAGCGGGCCGGGTTCGAGGTCCGCGACGTGCACATCTCGCACTACGGCCGGATCTGCCCCATCGAGACGCCGGAAGGCACGAACATCGGCCTGATCTCCAGCCTCGCGATCTACTCCGGCGTGGACTCCTACGGGTTCCTCGTGACGCCGTACCGCAAGGTGGCGAAGGGGAAGCTCACCGACGACGTCGTCTGGCTGCGTGCCGACGAGGAGAGCAATGCCCACCTCGCCCCGGCCGACTCCCCGGTCGACAAGGCGACCGGCCGATTGGTCGGCGACAACATCGTCGCCCGCTACAAGGGGGACTTCGTCCTCGTGCCGTCCGACGCGATCGACTACATCGACGTCGCCCCGAGCCAGATGGTGGGCGTGTCGGCGGGCCTGATCCCGTTCCTCGAGCACGACGACGCCAACCGGGCGTTGATGGGCTCCAACATGCAGCGTCAAGCCGTGCCACTGCTGGTCACCGAGCCGCCGATTGTGGCCACCGGCATGGAGCGGGACGTGGCGACCAATTCCGGCCTCCTTGTCCGCGCCTCCCGCAAGGGGACGGTGAACTACGTCGATGCCGACAGCATCGAGATCGCCACCGCGGCCGGCACCGACGTCTACCGGATGCGGAAGTACGTCGGCCTCAACGAGCGGACCTGCCAGAACCAGAAGCCGACCGTGCAGCTCGGCCAGAAGGTGGAAAAAGGCGAGGTCATCGCCGACGGCGCCGCCACCTATCGCGGCGAGCTGGCCCTCGGCCGCAACGTCCTCGTCGGCTTCATGGCCTGGGACGGCTTCAACTTCGAGGACGCGATCATCATCAGCGAGGAACTCGTCGAGGACGACGTCTACACGTCGATCCACATCGAGGAGTACGACATCGAGATCCGAGACACGAAGCTGGGCCGCGAGGAGTTCACCCGCGACATTCCCAACGTCGGCGAGCGGGCCCTGCACAACCTCGACGAGTCGGGCATCGTCCGGATCGGCACCTACGTCCGCCCCGGCGACATCCTCGTGGGCAAGGTTTCTCCCAAGAGCAAGACCGAGCTCACGCCCGAGGAGAAGTTGCTGCACGCGATCTTCGGCCGGGCCGGCGAGGACGTGAAGAACGACTCACTGGAGGTTCCGTCCGGCGTCGAGGGCATCGTCATCGCGACCGAGAAGTTCTCGCGTCGTATGAGCCTCTCGGAGGAGGAGCGCCGGGAGTTCGAGAAGCAGCTCAAGGATGCCGAGAACGAGGGCAACCTGCGGGTTGCGGAGGCCTTCGGCGGCCTCGTCACCGAGATCGAGAAGGTGCTGCAAAAGCCGCTTCAGGCGGCGGACGGCAGTCCGCTGGTGCGGAACCAGGACCACCGGGTGGTCGCCGAACGGGCCGCCCAGTTCAACCTCGAGGAGATCGACCTCCGCTCGCCGCAGCGGAAGACGGAGGTCGACAAGATCTACAAGACGATGTGGCCGGCCGTCGAGGCCGCCATCGACGCCCGCGACCGGCGGCAGAACAGCATGAAGCGCGGCGACGAGCTCCGGCCCGGCGTGCTGCAGATGGTCAAGGTCTACGTCGCCGCCAAGCGAGTCATCTCGGTGGGCGACAAGATGGCCGGCCGCCACGGCAACAAGGGTGTGATCGCCAAGATCCTCCCAAAGGAGGAGATGCCGTTCCTCGCCGACGGCACGCCGCTGCAGATCCTGCTCAACCCGCTCGGCGTGCCGAGCCGGATGAACGTCGGCCAGATCCTCGAGACGCACCTCGGCTGGGCGGGCAAGATCCTCGGGTTCCAGGCGATCACGCCGGTGTTCGACGGCGCGAGCGAGGAGGACATCAACAAGGTGCTGGCCGATGCCGGGCTGCCCAAGCACGGCAAGGCGCAGCTGTTCGACGGCCGCACGGGCGAGCCGCTCGAGCAGGAGACGACCGTCGGCTTCATCTACATGCTCAAGCTCCACCACCTGGTGGACGACAAGGTCCATGCCCGGTCCACGGGCCCGTACTCGCTCATCACTCAGCAGCCTCTGGGCGGCAAGGCCCGGTTCGGCGGCCAGCGGTTCGGCGAGATGGAGGTCTGGGCGCTGGAGGCCTACGGCGCCGCCTACATTCTCCAGGAACTGCTGACGGTCAAGAGCGACGACGTCGAGGGGCGGACCAAGATTTACGAGAGCATGGTGAAGGGGGAGAACACGCTCGAGGCCGGCACGCCCGCCAGCTTCGACGTGCTCACCAACGAGATTCGGGGCCTGGCCCTCAACATGCAGTTGGAGAAGAGGCGGATCTAGTTTGACGCGGGCGAGGGCGTCGTGGCCTTCGTCCGCCAGGGAAGCCACCGGAGCCGACGGCCCCGGTGGTTTTCCCCGACGGCCACGCCTCCGGCGTGCCCCTCGGGGGCGACAAGTCATGGACCGTGGAACTTGCGAGGAGATTGCCCATGAGCATCGGTGAAGCCACCTACGATCGTGTCAACGACTACTCGGCGGTGAAGATCAGCCTCGCCCGCCCACACGACATCCGCAGCTGGTCGTTCGGCGAGGTCAAGAAGCCGGAGACGATCAACTACCGCACCTACCGTCCCGAGAAGGACGGCCTGATGTGCGAGAAGATCTTCGGCCCCGAGAAGGACTGGGAGTGCTCCTGCGGCAAGTACCGGGGGATGAAGTACAAGGGGATGATCTGCGACCGCTGCGGCGTGAAGGTCACCCACAGCCGGGTGCGGCGCAAGCGGATGGGGCACATCGAGCTCGCGGCCCCGGTGGTCCACATCTGGTTCTTCAAGGCGATGCCGAGCCGGCTCGGCGCCCTGCTCGACATGAAGACCAGCAGCCTGGAGAAGGTGATCTATTTCCAGGACTACGTCGTCCTCGATCCCAAGGACACGCCGCTGAAGAAGCAGCAGCTGCTCACCGAGGAGGAGTATCGCGAGGCACGCGCCACTCATGGCGAAGGCAGCTTCGAGGCCGACATGGGGGCGGAGGCGGTCCGCAAGCTGCTCCTTGGCCTGGACCTCGTCTCGTTGTCCAAGGAACTGCGCGAGGATCTGGCCACCACCAACTCCAAGCAGAAGAAGAAGGATCTCGTCAACCGGCTGAAGATCGTCGAGGCGATCCGCGACAGCGAGAACAAGCCGGAGTGGATGGTGCTCGACGTGATTCCCGTCATCCCCCCCGACCTCCGACCGCTGGTCATGCTCGATTCGGGGAATTTCGCCACCAGCGACCTCAACGACCTCTACCGCCGGATCATCAACCGCAACAACCGGCTCAAGAAGCTCGTCGATCTCAACGCTCCCGAAGTGATCATCCGCAACGAGAAGCGGATGCTGCAGCAGTCGGTGGACGCGCTGTTCGACAACAGCCGCTGCAAGCGACCGGTCCTGGCGTCGAGCAACCGGCCGCTGAAGAGCCTCACCGACATGATC
Source organism: Pirellulales bacterium (assembly GCA_044360305.1). GTDB lineage: Bacteria > Planctomycetota > Planctomycetia > Pirellulales > UBA1268 > QWPN01. Next base: position 27,987 of record JBIKKQ010000003.1, on the reverse strand, counting down.
AAGGGGAAGCAGGGCCGGTTCCGCGAGAACCTGCTCGGCAAGCGGGTCGACTACTCGGCCCGGAGCGTGATCGTCGTCGGCCCGAACCTCCGGCTCCACCAGTGCGGGCTGCCGAAGAAGATCGCCCTGGAGCTCTACCAGCCGTTCATCATCCGCCAGCTCAAGGACCTCGGCCACGCCGACACCATCAAGAGCGCCCGCAAGATGCTGGAGCGGAAGGATGCCGAGGTCTGGGACATCCTCGAGGACGTCATCCGCAACCATCCCGTGCTCCTTAACCGGGCGCCGACGCTGCACCGCATGGGCATCCAGGCGTTCGAGCCCGTGCTCGTTGAGGGGAACGCGATCAAGCTCCACCCGCTGGTCTGCAAGGGCTTCAACGCCGACTTCGACGGCGACCAGATGGCGGTGCACCTGCCCCTGTCGATCGAGGCGCAGGTCGAGGCCCACACGCTGATGCTCTCCACCAACAACATCTTCAGCCCGGCCAACGGGGCGCCGATCATCTCGCCGTCGCAGGACGTGGTGATGGGCTGCTACTACCTGACGATGGCCCTCCCCGGCAGGAAGGGGGAGGGAATGGTGTTCAAGAGCTTCGAGGAGGTCGAACTGGCCCATCAGCTGGGCAAGGTCGACACCCATGCCCGGATCAAGGTCAAGCTCCCCGGCCAGCGCCGGCTCAAGACCGAGATCGAGGCCCAGGCCAAGCCCGGCGCCGTCATCGAGACGACGGTCGGCCGCGTGCTCTTCAACGCGATCCTGCCGGGCGGGATGCTGTTCTACAACATCCCGATGCGGTCGAGCGAACTGGCCCGCGTGATCTCCGACTGCTACCAGACGCTCGGTCGGCGCTGGACGATCGACCTGCTCGACGACATGAACCGGGTCGGCTTCAGCTGGAGCACCCGCAGCGGCCTGTCGTTCGCCACCGACGACCTGATCACCCCCTCGACAAAGACCCGGATCGTTGGGGAAGCGGACAAGGAAGTCCTCAAGATCATGAAGCAGTATCAGCGCGGCATGATCACCGACGGCGAGCGGTACAACAAGGTCATCGACGCCTGGACGCACGCCCGCGAGCAGATCACCAAGGAGATGATGCAGGACCTCGAGAAGGACACCGACGACAAGCCCAACCGTCGGCCCGGCTACGTCAACCCGATCTTCCTGATGGCCCATTCCGGTGCCCGCGGCGGCGTGGAGCAGATTCGCCAGCTGGCGGGGATGCGCGGCCTGATGGCCAAGCCGTCGGGGAAGATCATCGAGGCGCCGATCAAGGCGAACTTCCGCGAGGGGCTGACGGTGCTCGAGTACTTCAGCTCGACCCACGGGGCCCGCAAGGGTCTGGCCGACACCGCCCTGAAGACGGCCGACTCCGGCTACCTGACCCGCAAGCTGGCCGACGTCGCCCAAAACGTCGTCGTCACCATGCACGACTGCGGTACGACCCAGGGGATCGAGAAGACGGTCATCTACCGGGGGGAGAAGGTCGAGGTCAGCCTCGCCGACAGCATCCGCGGCCGGGTCAGCCGGGCCAATATCACCAACCCGATCACCGACGAGGTGGTCGTGCACGAGGACGAGTTGATCACGCCCAAGGTCGCCCGGCGGATCGAGGAGCTCGGGCTCGACAAGATCCAGGTCCGCAGTGCGCTGACCTGCGAGGCGCCGCTCGGGGTCTGCCGGCTGTGCTACGGCATGGACCTCTCAACCGGCTCCCTCGTCGAGGAGGGGATGGCCGTCGGCATCATCGCCGCCCAGAGCATCGGCGAGCCGGGCACGCAGCTGACGATGCGGACCTTCCACATCGGCGGCGTCGGCCAGCGGGCGATCGAGGAGAGCGAGAGCAAGGCGAAGCGGGCTGGTATCGTCAAGTTCACCCGGCTGCGGACGGTGCAGGACGAGCAGGGGCAGATGATCGTCCTCGCCCGCAACGGCGAGATCTCGATCGTCGACGCCAAGGGGAGCGAACTCGACAAGTTCGACGTCCCGGCCGGTGCGATCCTCAAGGTCAAGGAGAACGAGGAGATCAAGGCCGGGACCGTGCTCGTGCAGTGGGACCCGCACTCGATCCCGATCCTCTCCGAGGTGGCGGGCAAGGTGCGGTTCGAGGACGTGCTCGAGGGAGAGACGCTCCGCGTCGAGAAGGACCCGAGCGGCCACACCCGCCGGGTGGTGATGGAGCACAAGGGGGTCTACCACCCGCAGATCGTCCTCGAGGACGAGTCGGGCAAGATCCTCGACTTCTACTACCTGCCGGAGAAGGCCTACATCGAGGTGACGCCCGGCGAGAAGGTCTCGGCGGGCCACGTCCTCGCCAAGACGCCCCGCGAGGCGTCGGGCACCCAGGACATCACCGGCGGTCTGCCGCGCGTGACGGAGATCTTCGAGGCCCGCAAGCCGAAGGACCCGGCGATCATGGCGGAGATCGACGGCAAGGTCGAGGTCAGCGGCGAGAAGCGACGCGGCAAGCGGACGATCGTCGTCCGCAACGAGAGCGGCATGGAGCGCGAGCACCTCGTGACCCACGGCAAGCACCTCCGGGTGCATCCCGGCGACATCGTCAAGGCGGGAGAGGCGCTGGTGGATGGGCCGCTGGTGCCGCACGACATCCTGCGGATCTCGGGCGAGGAGGCAGTTCAGCAGTACCTCGTTCGTGAGATCCAGAACGTCTACCGCAGCCAGCGGGTGGACATCGACGACAAGCACATCGAGATCATCGTGTCGCAGATGCTGCGCAAGGTGAAGATCGAGGGCGTCGGCGACACCAGCCTGCTGCCGGGCAGCGTGCTCGACAAGTACGAGTTCCGTCAGGCCAACGATCGGCTGGCGGCCTGCGTGCGGATCACCGACAAGGGGGACAGCGAGTTCGCCATCGGCAGCGTGGTGCCGAAGGACGCGCTTGCCCAGGCGAACTCCCAGATTGAGACGCTCGGCGGCACGCCGGCAAAGGGCACGAAGCCCAAGCCGGCGACGGCCAGCACCCAGCTGCTCGGGATCACGAAGGCCAGCGTGCAGAGCTCGAGCTTCATCTCGGCGGCGAGCTTCCAGGAGACCACGAAGGTGCTCACCGAGGCCGCTCTGGCGGGCAAGGTGGACAACCTCGTCGGCCTCAAGGAAAACGTGATCCTCGGCCACCTGATTCCGGCGGGTACGGGCTTCGGCACCTTCCAGTCGGCGGAGGTTCGCGTCCGGCCCGAGGCATTGGAGGCGCTGCGGATCGACCGCGAGAACCTGCTCGCCCGGCAGTTCCCCCTGCTCGAGGCCGCGCTCGGTGCCGAGACGGCTTCCGCCGGCGATCAGGCGACGGCCGACGTCGCCACGCTCGACGGCGACGCCGGGCCGGCCGCCGACCTCTGATTCCATGCTCCCGGTGGAGGGTGGTTTGCGCCGGTCCTGCCGGCAGACGTGCCGTTACAGGCCGCACTGTCCCACCTCCGGGAAGAGGGGCGGGCTAGTCTGATTTGAGCGGTCGTTCTGGCCGAAGTAGGGTTGGGGAAGTTGTCCCACCGCCTTCGGAGCCCGCGATGTCTCCCGCACGCCCCCGCCCCCCGCGTCTGATCCTGCCCGTCGTCCTCCTCGCCGGCAGCGCCCTGCCCGCGGCGGCCGAACCGTTCAATCCCTATGGCATGCCGGAGGCGGTGGTCGCTCCGGTCGCGCCGGACGGCACGCTCCGCTGGGGGGTGTTCTACAAGTCGGCCGAGATGCAACTGGCCTACGAGCGGCTCTGGAAGATGGGCGCCTGCCGGGGCACGTCCAAGCAGATCATGATCCCGGTCGAGGAGAACAAGCTCCTCATCGATCGCCTTCCCGAGGCGGATTTCGTCGGTGTCGTCCAGGGCGTGGCCGGCGGTCTGGCGGGCGGACTCGTGGCGTTCGCCGACGACGAAGTGAGCGCGACGTACGTGGCCCATCTGCATCCGGCCGGTGTCACGAACTTCTCGGTCGTCGGGCGGGCGCCGGCGGCGATCGTGCAGCCGGGCATGGCGGTGCGGATCGTCGCCCGCGTCGATGCCCGCGGCGGCGGCAGCGAACCGCTGCGGAAACTCGACGTCGTCACGCCCCCCGCCGGGTTCAAGCCCGACGAGGTCCGCCCCGACATCGTGGAACGGATCGTGGGCGTCGTCACCACGGTCCGCGGCCGGACGATGCAGGTCCGCGTCGATGCCGGGAAACTCCGCCGGCTCACCTTCACGCTGGCGGAGGACGCCGTGGCGACCATCGACGCCGCCTCGCCGGGCCTCGTGGCCCCGGGGGACAGGGTCGAGCTGCGCGGACGTCTCTGGACGGGGGAGGGGTGCCACGGAGCCGGGTCCGTGTTTGCGTCCCGGGTGACGGTGACGAAGGCCGCTCCGGCGGAACGCCGCCCGGATGCGGCGGCCGCGGGGCTCGCTGGCAAGGCCGCTGCCGACGGCGTAGAGTGACCGGCGTTCACTCCTCCCGGCTCTCGTCGGCGGATCACGGCATGGCACTCAGCCGCAGTTCTTCCAGCGCCGCCGGGGGTCCTGTGCCCGTGGGGCGGGTCGCCCGCCGCATCCTGCGCTGCCGGCTGGCGGCCGTCTGGTCCGCACTCCAGGCCGCCTGCATCGACCGGCCTGACGCGGATGCCGTCCACCGCCTCCGGGTCGCCAGCCGGCGCGGGCTGGCGGCCATCGACGCCTTCGACGAACTGCTGCCGCAACGGCGCGCCGCCTGGTTTCGCCGCCGGCTGCGCCGCATCCGCCGCGTGGCGGGCGAGGCCCGGGACCTCGACGTGCTCTGCGCCACGCTCGGTCCCGATGCCGGCGCCGCCGCAACGCCCCCGGGGCGGCGGGCCCGGGCCCGACTCGTGGCGATGCTCTCGCGGCAGCGGCTGCAGTCGCGGCAGCCGATCCGCGAAGTCCGCGAGCGACTCGTGGCCGCCGACTGGGCCGGGCGGCTCGAGCGGCTGCTCGACCGGGTCGCGAACCGGGGTGGTGACGAGGACTTCGCGACCTACGCGGTGCGGCGGTTCAGGCCGCTGATGCGCCGGTTCTTCGCCCGGGCCGACAGGCGGCTGAAGGACGACGGCGAACTGCATCGCCTGCGGATCGAGGGGAAGAAGCTGCGCTACACGCTGGAGATCTTCGCGCCGGTGTTCGCACCGCGGGTCCGGGCCCGCTGCGAGGAGTCGCTGCAGCGGTTGCAGGCGACGCTCGGCACGTTCACCGACCACGCCGCCGCAGCCGACCGGTTTCGGCGCTGGGCGAAGGCGGACGGCCTGCGCAGCGTCCGCAGCACGCTGGCCAGTCTGCGCCGGCGGGAGTCGCACCGCGCCGACGAGGCGCGGAAGTCGTTCACCAGGTGGTGGAAGCCCGCCCGGAGACGGGCCTTGCGCCGGACGTTCACGCGGTCGCTGCGGCTCGACTCGGCATGAAGCGAAGGCTCGCGGGGTGGCCGGTCCGGCGGGCCGGCGGGTGGACGGTCGGCGCCGGGCGTCTGCTCGTGGCGGTGATGGCGGCGGCACTCGTCGTCGCCGGCTGCCGGCCGCGGGCCCAGCCTGCCGCCGCCCGGCCGGCGTTCCTGCCCACGGTCGTGTCCGTCGCGCCGGCGCCGAACCCGGCCCCGGCCGGGATGGTCTGGATTCCCGGCGGCGAGTTCTCCATGGGCTGCGCCGATCCGCGCGGACGGCCGTTCGGCGGCCGGGAGGCGATGGACGACGCCCGGCCGATCCATCGCGTGCGGGTGCCCGGCTTCTGGATGGACGAGACCGAGGTGACCAACGGCCAGTTCGCCGCGTTCGTCGCCGCGACGGGCTACACCACGATCGCCGAACGGGCCCCCCGGGCCGAGGACTTTCCCGGCGCCGATCCGGCCAACCTCGTCGCCGGATCGGTCGTCTTCAGCCCCCCTTCCACGCCCGTGCCCCTCGACCATTTCCATCGCTGGTGGAACTACGTGCCGGGTGCCGACTGGCGTCATCCCCACGGCCCCGGCAGCACCATCGAGGGACGCGACGACGACCCGGTCGTGCACGTCGCCCACGCCGACGCCGAAGCCTACGCGGCCTGGGCCGGCAAACGCCTCCCCACCGAGGCCGAATGGGAGTTCGCCGCCCGCGGCGGGCTCTCCGGCCTGGTCTATCCGTGGGGCGATGAGTTCCGGCCCCGGGAACGATGGATGACCAACACCTGGCAGGGCCCGTTCCCCGTCCGTGATCTGGGGCTCGACGGCTTCGCGGGCATCGCCCCGGTGCGGCGGTTTCCGGCGAACGCCTTCGGCCTCCACGACATGTCGGGCAACGTCTGGGAATGGTGCTCCGACTGGTATCGGCCCGACGCCTATGCGGCGGCCGACAGGACCGAGGACGGCGTGGTGGTCGATCCGCAGGGGCCGCCGTCGAGCCACGATCCCCAAGAGCCGAACGAGCGGAAGCGGGTCCTGCGCGGCGGCTCGTTTCTGTGCACCGAGCAGTACTGCTCGCGGTACATCGTCGGCACCCGCGGCAAGGGGGAGATCTCCAGCGGGTCCAGCCACCTCGGCTTCCGCTGTGTGAAGCGGCCGTGACACCGGCGGCCGTCAGCCGCCCCGGTCCATCAGCCGGCGGAGCTGTTCCAGGCCGCGGGTGTTGGCGACGTCGGCGGCCGTCAGGCCGGCCCGCCGGGCCTGGAGCACACCGCAGCGCATCACCTCCAGGCCGCGGGTCGAATGCGCGTCGGTCGAGATCACGAGCTTCACGCCCGCCCGCCGCGCCGCGGCCGCGTGCCGGTCGTCGAGATCGAGTCGCCACGGATTGGCGTTGATCTCCAGAAACGTCCCCGTCCGGCCGCAGGCCTCGATGACCGCCTCGATGTCCACGTCGTAGGCCGGCCGGCGGTTGATCAGCCGGCCGGTGGGATGGCCGATGACGCTCACCCAGGGATTCTCGATCGCCTCGATGATCCGGGCCGTGATCCGGTCGCGCGGCTGGTTCTGGCCGTAGTGCAGGCTGGCCACGACCCAGTCGGCCTGTTCGAGGACGTCGTCCGGCAGGTCGAGCCCCCCCTTCTCCAGCATGTCCACCTCGATCCCCTTGAGGACCACGATCGGCGGGCTGCCGTCCGCGGCGAGCGCGTCGTTGAGCCGGTCGATTTCACCCCACTGTCGCAGCAACCGCCGCCTGTCGAGGCCGTTGGCCATCGTCACCCGCTGGCCGTGGTCGGTGATCGCGACGTACGACAGGCCGCGGGCGATCGCGGCCCGCACCATCTCGGCGAGCGTGTCCTCGCCGTCCGTCGACGTGGTGTGCATGTGCAGGTCGCCGCGGATGTCGGCCAGCGTGACCAGCTCCGGCAGCGTTCCCTGCTCCGCCAGCCGGATCTCGTCCACCCCCTCGCGCAGTTCGGGAGGGATCCAAGGCAGGCCGACCGCCCGGTAGACCTCCTCCTCGGTCCGGCCGGCGACCGTCTCCCCCGCCGTCGGCCGGGCGTCGGCCGCGGCGCCCGGCAGCAGCCGGTGGACGCCGTACTCGTTGATCGTCAGGCCGAGATCGCGGGCCCTGCCCCGGAGGCGGACGTTGTGCTCCTTGGAGCCGGTGAAGTACTGGAGCGCCGCGCCGAACGATTGCGGTTCGACCACCCGCAGGTCGATCTGCAGTTCGCGGGGCCCGCGGATGCTGATCTTCGTGTCGCCGCGCAGCAGCAGTGCCGACGTCTCCGGCCAACGCTGGAGGTGATCCATCACGGCCGCGGGATCATCGCTCTCGACGACGAAGTCGAGGTCCCCCACCGTCTCCCGGCCGCGGCGCCAGCTGCCGGCGGCCTCGACCCGGCGGGCCGCCTGGCAGTCCCGCATCCAGCCGAGCACGCCCGTCACGATCTCGTCGGCGTCCCGCCACAGCAGCCGGTCATGGTCCGGGCTCTTCGCGAAGCTGATGTTGCCGAGGATCGCCGCCTGCGTCTTCGCCCCGAATCCCTTGACCGCGGCGACCCGGCCGTCACGACAGGCCTGCTCCAGCGCGTCGAGCGAATCGATGCCCAGCGCGTCGACGAGGGCCTTGACCTTGCGCGGCCCGAGCCCGGGCACCCGCATCAGGTCGAAGACAACCTTCGGCACCTCGCGCTCCAGTTCCTCGAGCATCGGCAGTTTGCCGGAGTCGAGCAGGGCCTCGATCTTGCCGGCCAGGTCGGCGCCGATCCCCTCCAGGTCCGTCAGCCCCCGGTTCGGGTCGGTCCGGACGGTGGCGAGCGACTCCACCAGCGCCCCGATCGTCCGGGCCGCCGTGCGATAGGCACGGACCCTGAACGGATTGTCTCCCCGGTATTCGAGCAGGTCGGCGACGTGGTCGAAGACCGCGGCGATGTCGGAGTTGGTCATGGCGGCCCGGGGCTGCGCTGCCGGGGATGCCCGCGGCCCGCGCGGGAAACCGCCATTGGATCACTGCTGGAGGCGGGCCGGAAGGGCGGCGGTGGGATACGCGGGCACGAACAGGGCCGGCCGTCCCCCGCCGGTCGCCGGCTGCCACGAGGTCGTGTGCCCCGTCGGCTCGAGGAGCCGCGGGAACGCGCCGGTCGCCGACGTCGGACCGGTGCCCGGGACGGTCGGCATGCCCGCACCGGCCGGGGCCGGCGTCGCGGCGGGATTCGGCGCCTGCTGGCTCGGCACCGCGGGGATCGTCGGCGCCGGGGCGGGCGCAGTGCCGGGCTGGTTCGTTCCCATCGGGGGCGGTGCCTGGCCGCCGGCGGCCGGAGCCGACCGGCGCTGGGTTTCGGGAATCGGCTGCAGCGGCGGCGCCACGGACGGGGCCGGCTGGAGCGGCCGTTGCGTCAGGGTCGGGTCGGTCTGCTGCGCCGGCGGCACGTAGGTCGTCATGGGCTGGCCGTTAAGCGGCTGGCCTGCGAGCGGCTGGCTCGGGACGATGTTCGGCTGCACGAACGGGGTTCCGGCGACCGGCGGTGCAAGCGGCCGCTGCGCCGTGAAGGGCGGGTAGTTGGTCTGCGTGGGCGGGAGCGCCGGGGGCGCGATGCTGGTCTGTCCCGGCTGCATCATGGCCGGATTCCGCAGGTCGGGGGCCCCGGCACCCCACGCGCCCGGGGCTGTGTTCACGGCCGGTGGCTGGGCAATGGCCGGCGGCGCGAACGGACTTGTGACCATCCCCGGCGCCGGGGGAATCGGGGCCACGCCCGGAACCGGGGCGGGGGCGTAGCCGGGCCCGTAGCCCGGTGCGGCGTAGCCGGCCGGCACCTGCACGTATTGCGTGGTGGTGACCGCCCGGTACTGGGTGAACGGTACGTTGACCGCCTGCTGGACGTATTGCGTGACCGGCTGCATGCACTCCCGCGGACAGCCCGTGCAGGGATCGATCTCGCAGGACGGCTTGTAGGTCGTGACCGGCACGGTCTGCATCTGCGTGCGGTAGGTGGTCTCCGGCACGTAGCTCGTCTTCGCCACCGGCACCATCACGGGCGCGGGGGCCGTCGGCAGCGGTGCCATCACGGGGGCGACCGCGTAGGCCGGTGGACGCCTGAAGCAGCTCCCACAGCCGGCGAACAGTTCGCTCAGGCAGCACTGCTGCGCCGCCGCCGGCAGCGGCGCGGCCGCGGCCATGACCAGCGGGAGGATGAAGTGGATTCGGCGAATCATCACGCACGCTCCTTGCGACGCCGGGGCTCGACGTGGGGCCACCCAAGTCGGACGACGTCTGCCTTGAGCGTAGTTTCCGCGTCGGGGGGGCGGACGGAAAAAACGACCGCCACGGTTCATGAATTCGCGGCGCCGACCCGTCACGACCGCTGCCACCGTTGCCACCGTCGCAGGCGGACCGGCAGCTGCGTCGGACGGCTGAAACCGGCGGCCGGTCGGCCGCGGGCCGGGCCCCGCCGGCCGGGGTGCGGTCCCGGTCGCGATCAGCGAATCTGTTGCTCGAACCGGTCGTAGAGATCGTAGAGCGACTCGCGCAGGTCGCCGCCGTGCCGCGCGAAGGCGGCGACGACGTCGGCGTCGGCGATCCGGCCGCCATGGTCGGGCAGCCGCGCGACGATCGCCGCCAGCAGCCCGGCCGACGTCGAACACCGCAGCACCACCGGCATGCCGGCCGGCCGATGCGTCGTGACGACGAGCCGCACCCGGCGCCAGCGGGCCGCGAGCCGGATGACGACCGCGGCCAGCCGGCTGATCCGCTCCCAGCCGTCGATGCACACCACGGCTCCCGGCTCCCCACGGAGCACCGCCGCCAGCGTCCGCCTGCCGTCGCCGGCCGTCCGCAGGCGGACCAGATCGACGGGCACGCCGCGGGTCGCCAGATGGTCAACGAGAGCGACGAGCGTCGTCGTCTTGCCGTGGCCATGCGGGCCCTCCAGCGCCGCGGCGGGCAGCGCGAGGCAGCGGTCCGCGAGCGCGGCAACGTCGAGCGGCTCGCCGCGGCCGTCGAGCGGCGGCACCGCGCCGGGCCGCGTGTGCCGGGTGGCGAACGGGTTCGCTGGAAGCCTGCCGACCGCCGGCCACGTCTCGGTCATGGCTCGCGTCATGGCTGGCCGCCCCCCGGAAGGGCCGCGGGGGGCACCGAGCCGAGCTCGAAAACGTGCTCGGAGACGAAATCGCGGGCGGCGGTGAAAAACAGCCGGACGCGGACGCACCAGCGGATCTTCACGATCACGCCCTCGTACGACAGCGGGCTGCGCGGGAGCTGCGTGGCGAACGAGCCATCGCGGGCGGCCGCCGCGACGGCGTTGCGGTCCGCCAGCCGCTGAAAGAAATGCACGCCCAGATCCTCCTCCCCCTTGCCCTCGGTGTACCACACCACCGAGTGCTCGATCGCACGGACGTGGGCATCGGCGACGCCGTCCACCTGGTAACGGACGGCGAGCGGGTCGAGCGGCCTGTAGCGCCGGTCCGCGCGATCGAACTGCACGAGCACCCGGGGTGCGAAGCGGGTGGCGTCGGCCTGCTGGCTCACCTCGTCACCTCCGCATTCGCGGTGCCGGCCGCGGCTGGATCTGGAAACACGACGACGGGAAAGGTCCGGGTGAACGCGGGCCAGCGAACGGGCCGGCCGCGGACCACGACCAGCCAGCGGACCGTGTTGTGTTCCGAGGCGAAGGAGTGCATGCACGCGGGGGGGATCTCCAGCGTCGTCCGGGCCTCGAACCTCACCCGCGGCGAGAGTTGGAGGTTCTCCCACGCCTGGACGGCCCGGCTCCAGACGGTGAGCCGCTCGCTGCGGGTGTCGGTGCCCTGGCGAAACGTCGCCTGCTCCTCCAGTGCGATGGAGATCTCCAGGCTCCGGAACGCCCCGGAGCCCCCCTGGGCGAGAATTAATTCATAGCGGCCGCCGGGCCGGAGCGGATGCTCGTTGATCTCCACCTGGGTCGTGCCGACGGCCGTGGACAGTACCAGGCCGCGGACGAACATGACGATGCCCGCCACGCCGATCACCGTGAACGGGACGAGCAACGCGAGCAGAAACCGGTCCACGCGGCCGCCCGCGAGATCGTGGCCGGCTCCGGCGGCAAGCACCACGAGCACCACGTTCCAGAGCACGGCGAACAGGCCGAAGCCGATCAGCCGCCAGTTTTCCGGGCTCTCGATCGGTAGCCGATAGCGGAGGATGGTGCCGGGCGAGTTGACCATGTCGTCGCAGGTCGGAACGCCGGGATGGCCGTCGGCGGTCCGCGGCGTCGCGGGCAGCGGCTTCAGCAGTCCGGGCAGCGGCCGGCCGGCCGCCCGGCATTCCTCCGACGTGTTCCAGCGTCGGGCCGTCCGCACCAGCCCGCTCGTGCCGAACGCGATCAGGGCACCGGGCAGCACCAGCGTCAGCAGCCACGTCCACCAGTTGTAGCCCCGTTCGAGCACGACCGTGCCGACGTGCGCCGGGTCGTACCAAGCGGGGAGCTCGGCCCCCAGCGCCCAGGCGTCGAGCCGCGCGACCGCCGCCGACCGGTCGGAAGTGCGGCCGGTACGCGGCGCGGGCACCCACGCCTCACGGTCGGCCGCGCCGGCCGCGTAGCGGACGGCGAGCATCGGCCGGTAGGTCGGCGTCGCCGACCCATCCGCCGCCGAGCGGCGTTCCAGTCCCGTGCCCACGATCGTGCCGCTCGTCGGCACGAAGTCGTGGTTCATGCGCCATTCCGGCACGGTGACGCCCGACACCAGCAGGCCGCCGAAGGCCAAGCCGGCGACGAGGATCGCGACGTGGAACAGACCGTCGCCGATCGAGCCCCAGGCCTCCCATCCGGTCCGCCGATGGCCGCGCTTCTTGCCGAAAAATCGGGGCAGCCTCACGTCGGTCCTCCTCCGCCGGCCCGCCGGCCACGGCCCGGGGTGGACCGCGGCGAACGTCCTGCGACCTGGCAGGAAACCGCCCGCCGCATCGCTCGCTGTCCGTGGAAAAAGTCATCCATGACCTTTTTCCACTTGATCGACCGCAGGAAACGCCAAGGGTTTCCTGGGTCGATGGCCTGCGCATCCTGCTCGGGCAGGCTCGTGCCACAGTCTGCTAGCCGGCGTTGCCCACGGCCTCGGGTTCGTCGGCCGCCGCGACCCCGTTGCGGAAGAAGCCGATCTTCTCCAGCGCCTTGAACACCTCCTCCAGCGTCTTCTCGCCGAAGTTCGAGATCGAGAGCAGGTCGGATCGCGTGCACTTGAGCAGATCGTGGACGGTGAAGATGCCCCGTTCTTCGAGGCAGTTGGTCGTGCGGACGGAGAGGCCGATTTCGGCCGTGCTCATCTCGAGCTTCTCCTCCAGTTCGTTGGCTTGCGTGAGATTGCGGTACGGAATGCGCGGCATGGGGTCCCTCCCGTGCAGGTGCTCCTGATGGCTGTCGGTCCGCGTGCGGCGGTCGCACGGGAACCCAGCGGTCGTGCACTATACTGATATCGGGGCACGTTCGCCTACCACGGGGCGCGGCGTGCCGGCCGAGATTGCGCCGTTCGCCGTGGTTGCCCCTCTTTTCAGCGGCGGCCACGGGCCGCGGACCAGTGCCCGCAGATCTCCTCGCATCGCTCAACGAATCCCAGCGCCGGGCCGCCGAGCACGTCGAGGGGCCGCTCCTCGTCCTCGCCGGACCGGGCAGCGGCAAGACGCGCGTGGTGACGCACCGGGTGGCCCGGCTGATCGCCGCCGGGATTCCCCCCCAGCGGATCGTCGCCCTGACGTTCACCAACAAGGCGGCTGAGGAGATGCGCCGCCGCGTCGAGGCGCTGGTCGGCCCGACCGCGGTCGAGATGGGCACGTTTCACCGCTTCGCCGCCCGGCTCCTGCGCCGCCACGCCCGCCAGGTGGGGCTGACGAGCGACTATTCGATCCTCGACACCGACGACGCCCATGCCATGCTCAAGCGCGCGGCACAGAAGCTCGGCCTGGGCCTGAAACACACCCCGATCGACCGCATCGCCGCCACCATCAGCCGGGCGAAGAACGATCTCCTCAACCCGGAGACGTTCGAGCCGCGCTGGGGCCGGCCGACGGACGACGTCGCCCGCCGGCTCTGGCCCGTGTACCAGGAGTTCATGCTCCGCTCCAACGCGGTCGATTTCGACGACCTGCTCGTCCACGTCGCCCGCCTGCTGGGCGACAACCCCGAGCTCCGTGCTGAGCTCGATGCCCGGCACCGGTTCATCCTCGTGGACGAGTACCAGGACACCAACGCCGTCCAGTACTGCATCGTCCGCGGCCTGTCGGTCGACCATCCCAACCTCGCCGTCACCGGCGACCCCGACCAGGCGATCTACGGATGGCGCGGCGCGAGCATCCGCAACATCCTCGAGTTCGAGCGCGACTACCCGGCGGCCGTCGTCGTCACCCTGGAGCAGAACTACCGCAGCACCGCCAACATCCTCGGCACGGCCGACCGGCTGATCGCGCACAACGCCCGCCGCAAGCCGAAGCGGCTGCTGACGGACGCCGGCGCCGGGGCCGCGGTGCGGATCGTGCTCGACTCCAGCGGACGTGAGGAGGCGGACCGGATCGCCGACGAGATCGCGACCGCGGTGGCGGCCGGCCGCCGGTCGCCGCGGGACTTCGCCGTGCTGTTCCGCACCAACGCGCTCTCCCGCTCGCTGGAGGTCGGCCTGCGCGGCCGGGGCGTGCCCTACCAGCTCGTCCGCGGCCTGGAGTTCTTCCAGCGCCGGGAGATCCGCGACGTGGTCGCCTGGCTGCGGCTGCTGCGCAACCCGCGGGACGACGAGGCGATGCTCCGGGTCGTCAACGTGCCGCCGCGCGGCATCGGCCGGCAGTCGCTCGACCGGCTGGCCGCCTGGGCCGACGACCGGCGGATGAGCCGGCTCGAGGCCGCGGCCACGGCCGCCGCCATCCCGGGGCTGCCGACCCGCGCGGCGCGGGCGCTGGTCGCGTTCGCCCGCCTGCACGGCGAGCTCGCCGCTGCCGGTCGGTCGGGAAGCGTGGCGGCGCTCCTCGAGGAGGTCCTCGCCCGGAGCGGCTACCGGGACCATCTCGCCGCCGAGGCGGAGGACGACGAGGCCGAGGTCGATCGGCTGGCGAACGTGGACGAGCTCGTGACGGCGGCCCGGCAATTCGACGACGGCTGGGCCGCCGACCCCACCGCCGCGACGATCGATCCGCTCGGCGGGTTTCTCGAGACCACGGCCCTCGTGGGCGACACCGATGCCTGGGATGCCACCAGCGACCGCGTCGCGCTGATGACGTTTCACGCCGCCAAGGGGCTGGAGTTTCCCGTCGTCTACATGATCGCCATGGAGGACGGCATCCTGCCCCACGAGCGCACCCTCGACCATCCCGAGCAGCTGGAGGAGGAACGCCGGCTGGTGTTCGTGGGCATCACCCGGGGCCGCGAGGAGGTGCATGCCAGCAGCGCCCGGATGCGGGACTACCGGGGCAGCTGCCGGGTCAACGCGCCGAGCCTGTTTCTCGCCGAGATGAATGGCAGCGAGACGATCGTCACCGGCGCCGAGGCCCCCGCGGATGCCGCGGCGTTCGAGACCTGGATGCATACCGGCGCGGCCACCGACGAATTCGCCGACGAGTTCGCCGACGCGGCGCAGGACGGGGACCGCCGGCCCCAGGGAGCGTCGGTCCAGCGGCCCGATGGACTGGTGCTGGAACTCGAGGACGCTCCCCCGCCGGAGTCCCGGCCGCGCCGGCGGATCGATGCGGTGATCGAGCGGGCGGCCGATCTGGCGGAGCGCATGGCCGGCCGGCCTGCGGCGCCGACGTTCGCGGCCGGCCAGCGGGTCGAGCATGCGAGCCACGGGACGGGAACGATCACCGGCATCAGCGGCGCCGGTCCCCGGGCCGTGGCCACGGTGCTGTTCGACGGCCCGGCCGGGCGACGCACGTTCATCCTCGGCCACGGCGGCCTGGCGCCGCTGGAATGACCCGGACCGGTGGCGGCCGCTACCGGCGGCGCGGCCGCGGGGGGCCGATCGCCTGCCTCCGCGGCGGCTCCGGCGGCTTGGGCGCGACGGCCGGGACCGCGGGCCGTGGGGCCAACGCGAGACTGAACCAGCCGTCGGTCGCCGTGGCCTGGATCGCCTCCACGTCCGCGAACTGCGGATGCCCGACGAGCGCGGCGGGGAGCAGGTCGAGCGACCGCTTCTCGGGAAAGATCTTGGCGAAGATCGTTCGCAGCCCGATCTCCAGCTGTCCGCGCTGCCCCGCGCCGGAGAGCTTCACCTTTCCCTCCCGTTCGAGCCGGACCTGCATGCCCGCGGACACCGGCCGGTAGGTGACCTGGGCGACGATGTCGTGCCAGACCCGCCGGCCGACCTGCAGGGTGTCGATCGCCAGCCGGAGGCGGACGAGGCCGTCCCGGCACTCCACCCGCATCGGCTCCTCCGCGGCGAACTCGACCTCGACTCCCTCGGGCAGGTCCGGGGGCAGATGCGGCGGCAGGCCGAGCCGCAGGCAGACCGTCCGCAGCAGATCCTCGATCGTCGTCCGCCGGCCGGCGATCCCGAGCCGCTCGCAGCCGTTGTTGAGCGTCGAGTCGTGGACCTGGAGGCTGAGGATCGCCCCCTCGGGCACCCGCGATCGCGGCGTGTGCGCCGCCAGCTGCCCGGCCGCCGCCAGCCGCAGCCGCACCGTGGCCACCGACTCCGTCGTCTCCAGCTGCACCGGCGTCGGTTCGAGCCCGAGTTCCACCATCGGCATCCAGACCCGCTCGCGGAGCCGTTCCGCCATGTCCTGGAGCTTCGGCTCCGCTTCCCGGTCCACCTGCCGGCAGGCGCGCACGATGATCTTCTCGTTGACCTCGCGGGCCGCCTCCTCGCGGCTGTCCTCGAACCGGTTGACGACCGCGCTCTTCATCATCGATCCCATCAGCGGCACGTTGTCGAACGGCGTGTCGACGCCGGCGAGCCGGGCGGAGTTGCTGGCGGAGCCGAGCGCCGTGCCGAAGGCCAGCCCGCGGCCGGAGATGACCACCGGCTTGCGCACCACGAAGTTCGCGCTCCCCTGGGAATGGATGTCCGCGATGCCGCCATCCGTGACGGTGCGCGAACTGACCACGCCGCTGACCCGCAGTTCGCAGCGGATGTCGGTCCGGCTCGGCAGGAAGCCGACACCGAGCGACTGCTCGATCCGGTTCGTGCCGCGGACCTGGCGGCCGAGGACGAAGTCCTCCATCCGCCCGGAGGCCACCGTCTTCTCCGGCAGAATCCGCTCGATGAAGTCGCGATGGAGGGCGACCCGCAGGTTGGGGGCCAGGTAGTGGTCGGTCACGGCCTGCACGACCGCGGGGGCGGCCCGGAGCGGCGCCGTGGTCAGCGGCCGCAGCACGGCCTGCGCCGCCTGGGCGTCGGCCGCGGCCTGCGTCGCTTCGTACCGCTCGAGGGCATGCAGCAGGCCGACGAGCTCCGCCAGCCGCTGGGTGGCCACGAGCGACGGGCCGAGATCGCTGCCGGGATCGCTGCCTGGTACCGGGCTCAGTTCGGCACCCGCGCCGGCCACGGCCTGCCACGTGGCTCCCCGACGACCGGCCCCGAGGGCGGTCCGCCGCGTGAGCGTGGCGAGTTCCATGCTGGGCGCGGCGTCGGCGGCGGTCATGCCGGCGCGGCTGGCCGCGACCAGCGCTGCCAGCGGTCGGTCGGCATGCGGACTGGCGGGGCCTCCGCTGGCGATCACCTCGCGCAGGCATCGAGACGTCTCGGCGGCCCATGCCGCGACGGCGGCCGCCGGCTCGCCCGCCGCCGTGGCCTCCTGCTGCAGACGATCGAGTTGCTCGCGCAGCCGGACCGGGTCCGGCCAGCCGCCGCCCCGCGGCGGCTCGACGGAGGCGGAGCCTTCCGCAGCCGGGCCCGCGATCCGGCCCACGATGCCCCGCGCGATGCCGCCGTCTCCGCGCACCCGCTCCAGCAGTCGGCCGCCGAACAGCGGCTTCTCGGGCCGCGGCTCGCCGCCTGCATCGGCCTGGGGATCGGCGCGGCGCTCCGCCAACAAACCAAACAGGCGGCCGGCCGGACGCGGCGCGGGGGACTCCCCGCCGCCAACGTCGTCGGCCGCCGCCTGGGGCGGAACGTCGGATGCCGCATCGGCCGGCACCGTGTCCGGCTCCGGCTCGGGCGGGGGTTTGGCCGTCGGCGCGGGCACCGCATCCACGGCGGTCTGGGGCGGTGGCACGGCGGCCGCACGGGCCTGCCGCATCCGCTCGACGAGGGCGCGCAACGACTCGGTCGGCACCATGCCGGCCGCCCGCGGCGGCGCGGGCACCGGCGGCGCCTCGCTGCTCGGCGTGGCAGACGGCGGGATGAATTCGCCCGCGTCGGCAACGCCGGTCGGCGCCGCCCGCTCGACTCGACCGGCCTGGCCTTCGCCCGACGTCGGCAGGGCCTGGGCCTCGATGCCCGCCGCGATCGGCGCGGCGGCCGGTCCGAGCGCGAGCCGCTGCGGTGGCCGTGGCGGTCGCGGCTCTGCCGGGCTGGACAAAATCGGGCTTGCAAACGCCGGCGCGGTGCCTGCGACGTCGAGGCCGAAGTACGGTTCGGGAACCGGATCGAGCAGCGTGGGCCCGTGCACCGCCGCGGTGCAGAGCAGACCGGCCACGAACGACGCGACCATGCACGCCGCAGAACGCTTGTCACACATCCCCGGATCGACCCCCGCATGCGCGTCTGCCCCACGCGCACCAGGTCTATGCCCCGCCGCGCGGCCGACGCCACGACCCATCCATCGACACGCCGCGTCGGAAAAATCGATCCCGTCGTCAGGACCCGTCCGGCCGCTGAACGGCATGGGCGGCCCCGGGGCATTGGGGGGACGGGGCTAACCGGCGGGCGGCCGCTCAGGCAGGCTGGGCAAGCCGCGGTTCCTCGAGAACCGCGGTCCAGGCATCGACGAGCGTGCCGAGGTGGGCGTTGCGGTCGATCCCCTCGACGGCCGCGAGCGTGTGCCGCAGCGCCGCCTCCGTGGCATCGACGTCCCCCGACCAGGCGGGCAGGGCCGCGGCGAACGGGGAATCGGCCGCCGGCCCGCCGGTCACGCCGACGCGAATTGCGGCCCGGAGCAGATCGATCGTGGTTTCGAGCACGACCCGCAGCCGGGCCCGGCGCGGCGGGGCCTCCTTGCCCGCCGCCTCGACGAAGGCGATCGTGTGGCGGGCGAGATCGACGCCGTGGAGCGGCCGCCGGCCCAGCAGGTCCACCAGCCGGCGCAGGAAATCGGTCAGCTCCGGATCGAGCAGCAGTCGCGCCCGCGCGAGGCTGCCCCCGGCCGTCGCCGCGGCCGCCGCGAGCGTGGCCGCATCGGCCTGCACGCCGGTCCGCGCGACTTCATCGGCGAGGACCGCGACGAGGTCGTCCGGCGCCAGCGGCCGGAAGCGGACGATCTGGCAGCGGGAGCGGATCGTGGGCAGTTGCCGCTCGAGTTCGGTGCCGACGAGGATGATCACGGCCGCCGTCGGCGGTTCCTCCAGCGTCTTCAGCAGGCAGTTGGCTCCCTCGTCCGCAAGGTGATCGGCGTCAAGGATGATCGCCACCTTGCGGCCGCCGAGCGCCGGCTGCAGGAGCAGCCGCCACACCAGCCCCTCGCGCATCCGCTGCTCCTGGGACCCGATCAGCAAATCGATCGGGATCGTCGCCCGGTCGGCCGGCTTCTCCACCACGTCGATGTCGGGATGGCTGCCGGCGGCCGCCTGCAGGCAGGAACCGCAGGCCCCGCAGGCCACCAGCCCCGGCCGCGGCGACTGGCAGACGAGGGCCCGGGCGAGGGCCCGCGCGAAGGCGGTCTTGCCGACCCCCGCGGGGCCGATGAACAGGTACGACCCGGCGATCCGGCCGGCCGCCTGCGCCCGGGCGAACGTGGCCGCGATCGCGTCGTGTCCCCGGATGCCCTGCCAGGCCATGCGCGTCACTCCAGTTCCGGGAACCGGGCGGCCACCTCGGCCCGCACCGCGGCCGCGACGTCGTCGCGGTCGCCGCGGGCATCGACGAGCACGATCGAGTCCGGGCTGCGGGCCGCCTCCGCATGGTATCCATCGCGGAGTCGGCGACGGTATTCGTCGCCGCGGCTCTCCAGCCGGTCGAGCGGCCGGTCGAGCCGGCGGGCGGCCGTCTCCAGGTCCACGTCGAGCACGACCACCAGGTCGGGCATGATGCAGGCGGTGGCCACGGCGCCGACCGCACGGATCGTCTCCGGATCGAGACCGCCGGCGTGCCCCTGATAGACGACGTTGGCAAGCAGATACCGGTCGGAGACGACCCAGTCGCCGCGGGCGAGCGCCGGGGCGATCACCTCGGCGACGAGCTGGGCGCGGGCCGCCATGTAGAGCAGCATCTCGGCGGTCGGGGAGAGCCGGAGATCGTGCCGGTCGAGGAGGATCGCCCGGATCGCGTCCCCGGCGGCCGTGGCCCCCGGGTCGCGGCAGGTGACGACACGCCGGCCGCGGGCGGCGAGCCAGTCGGCGAGCGCCGCGATCTGCGACGATTTACCCGCACCGTCGATGCCGTCGAGGGCGATGAACCGGGCCCGTTCGCCGGACGGGCCACGGACGTTCGTCGTCGGGATGCTCATGCCCTGCCTGCGGAATCCGCGTCGGAGATCGAGCCGCCGAGCATACCGCGCAGCGGACGCCGGTGAGCGGGGCGGCCGCGGCCGGGGCGTTGACCGAACCGGGCCGGGCCCGTTCTCGTAGAGTCTGCACCGGCCGGACCGCCGGAAACTCACCGTCGAGGCCGCTGCCATGCTCCGTTTGCACCGCGTTCTCCTGCCCGCCGTCACGCTCGCCGTCGCCCTGGCCGCCACGCCCGGCGCGGCCATCTCGCCGCAGAACCCCTACCGCACCTTCAACCTCTCGGGCATCAACTACGGCTCGATGCAGTGGGAGCGGGCGCAGCGGGAGGGGCGTCGCGTCTGGCCGTACTACAACGCTCCGACCCGGTCCGTGCCGCGGTCATCGGGCGTCTGGGTGGGGGGCGTCGTGGGGGGCGGCGCCGGAGCCGGCGCGATCGTCGAGGCCGGCGGCTCGCGGTCGGTGCCGCGGTCGAGCCCGCGGGTCGTCCGCCGCTGGCGCCGCTGAGCCGGGGGCCTGCGAAGAACACCGGCATATCCGCCGGCCCGGCCCCAGGATTCGCCCATATCCAAAAATTTGGCCCGACCCGGGGACTTTTTTCGGATCCGGCGCGTCCAACCGTTGGCCACCATGTTTTGCGGTTGTTCACCACCATCAGGAGCCCCTCCCATGACCGCAGCAGTTCTGCCCGAGTACGCCGGCCCGCCAGCATGCATTCACGCTCGGCTCGGCGATGTTTGCCGCGGCGCTGATGGCCGCGGGCGCCTCGGCCAATGCCCCTCCCCATCCGCTTCCCAACAAGCAGGCACAGCCGGTCCCGCTCGTGGTGAAGCAGGACGCCGAGTGGCCGGTCCACCGCATAGTCCTGCCTGTGAACGCCGGTTGAAAAGTGCAGCGCGGGGCGGCCGAAAAGTGCAGCGCTGGGGTTGGATTGAATCTACCTATGGGGTAGCTGGTTGCTCCAAGCATGGTGCGGTCAGGACGGGCCAGCCGCCCGCCGCTGCCGCCGACGGGCGTGCCTGAGACGAAAGTTCTCGCCTTTGGCTTCCAGGATGTGGCAGCGATACGTGAGGCGGTCAAGAGCGGCTGCGGGGGGACGCCGTTGGTGCGCCATTCAGCATCGGCCCACTCGCCATCATAGCCACGATGCGGGTGGTGCCTGCGTACGCGGAGCCGATCGCGACGCCCTGATGGGAGACTTCGATCGCTCCCTTCGTCCAGGTGATGGCTGGAACCCGGACGGGATTGGCGACCACTGTGTCGCCCACGACCTCGAGTTCAGATTGGCCGGCGTTCCAGCGATTGGCCCCGGAGAGAATCGCTCCACCGGCCAGGAGCGTGCTTCCGGCGTACACGTCCCAGCCTACAGGCAACACGTCAACCGCTCCGACAGCGATGACGCCACCCGCGAGCACTGCGTCCGATCTCAGTTTTGGTCCGGCTGGTTCCTTGTCGCAGACTCGGCAATACAGTCGGCCCACTCCAGGTACTTCTTCCGCATTTCATGAGGATCGGATGGCTGGGCGGCAAAGCCTCTTAATCGCGTCTCCAACCCAGCAGGGTGAAGATGGTAGATGTATTCGTCAACAGCATCGCATTCGCCATGAAGGTACAGATCACCCGCGAGCGGGTAGAGTGCAACCATCAGCAGACAGCCTTCGTAGGGATAGCGTAATGCGAAGGCCCCCAGCGAGGTCATTAAACTAATGACGCCGTCTTCCGGTCTGCCTGATTCGAGCGTATGAAGCCTTACAAGATCGGCGACAACCGTTTCCGCCAGACCCGCTTCCAAAATGGCTTTCGTGACGACCGGCTCACCACTGCCAGCCAGTTCGGCGGCGACGATTCGCGCCCTATCAAGATCATGTTGCATTGCTGTTGCCTCGCTTACCAAGCGATAGGAATGTGGGTTGCGCTGTGGATGGTAGACGGGTTACCAAGGTCGTCGAGCTTTGTTGCACGTCCCCGATAGTCCCCATTGACGACGTTCGCTGAAGGAACGATTTCCTTGTGGGCATGGGCCACCCGCCCAGCATAGCCTTGCGGAAGATTGATGTTCCCGGGGTCAGTCCGAACCACCGCAGTCGATCCGTCCGCGAAACTCTTCGTCCATACCTTGCCACCATCATTTGCTCGATTGGGCACAGCCGTGTAGCCGCGTTGCTGCAGCATGTTTTCGATCTCGGCCCTCGTTTTTCCCTGGAGCGTGCCGACGTCACGGAGTTCTGCCTGAGCGGCCGAGCCTACCAGGTTGGGGTTGTTTCCCGGCCCGCTGGCCATCATAGCCACGATGCGCGTGGTGCCGGCGTACGCGGAGCCGATCGCGACGCCCTGATGGGAAACCTCGATCGCTCCCTTCGTCCAGGTGACGACCGGAACGGGGACGGGGCTGGCAACCACCGTGTCGCCCACGACCGAGAATGACTCGACGAACTGCACCTGCGGCTTGGGCATCGGAATCCGTGTCGTCGGGCCGCGGAGGCCGTTGGCAAACGGCATGCCTACGAGCATCGAGATGCTCGATGCACCGACGATCAGTTCATAGGTGCCGTCCTCGGGCGTGAGGGCGACTTCCTGACCCGTCACGGGGTCTGTGCCCCAGAGGCCCAGCGAGAAGCTGGTGACGCCGGCCGTATCGGCCGCAGCGCCGAACACGACCTCGAACTCCGACTGGCCGGCATCCCAGCGCTTCGCCCCGGAGAGAATCGCTCCACCGGCCAGGATCGTACCTCCGGCGTACACGGCCACGCTTACCGGCAACACGTACACAGCTCCGACCGCGATGACGCCGCCCGCGAGCACGTCGCGGGTGGCCCGGAGGCCGCCTGCCGCCCGGCCCAGGTTGTCGTCGAGGCGGTCGAGACTCGCCCGGACACCGTCGAACGAGTCCGTCAGCCCCCGCCACTGCTCGGGCGTGATGTCGGCCTCCAGACCGTCGATCCGCACGGGTAACGCAAAGAACCGCTGCAAGAGGGCCTCGTCCCGGGAAGAGATCCAACTCTGGTCGGCAAGGAAGTTGGCTTGCACCTTCTGTGCCACCTGAACTGCATGGAGGTATTCATCGTGCGCGTACAAAGCCGATTCGACGGCCGACAGATACTGCTGACTGGTATGCTGCGATGGCTGCCTCCGCATGCTCGTCATGGCCGCCGCAGCGGCCCGGGCCGAAGTGAGTTTCGCTTCGGCGGCCGTCACGGCGTTCTGCAGTTCGGCGAAAGATTTGACAGTGCCGGCGACCGTAGGCGTGGCCAGATGCCCCGCGAGCCAAGCAGCCCGGCGGGCCTGGAGCGCCGCCGAGTCCGCGGGCGTCAGGACGAGCATGCCGGTCTGGTCGACCGCGGTGGGCGGCGGCAGGCTGTCTTCAAGGTCATCAAGGGCGGTTTGCGTGTCGAAGTGAAAGAACAAAATGACTTCCGCCATCGCCGTCGCTCGGACGGCGTCCGAGAGAGTGATCAAGTTGCCCGATGCGCCGAATGATTCGGTGAGCGTGAAGCGGATGTCGCCGACTTCGTCGCTGGGGCGAACGGCTTGGATCCACACGGCAGCAGGCCGCTGCCCGGCGGCCCAGCGGATGCCGTCTGCAGCATCGAGCATGAGCCGCGTGCCGCCGGTCGGGGCATCCCACAGTTCGACGTTGCCGGCGCCCGAATCGATCTGCAGTCGTGACGCCGTGGGCTGTGTTGCATGCGCTGCCAGACGCATTTCAGTGCGTTGGCCTTTGGCGGGCAGCCGCACTCCGGGCGTTTCGGGTTCGTTCTCGATCCGGTCATCGGTCCCAGCCGAGCCGTTGTCGGGATCGATCGTGCTGTCGTTGTTGCTGTCCACGTCGAGATCTACCGCCACCGCAGTGGCGCGGACGGTGTCGCTCGATACCGGGCCGCTGCCGGTGGTCGTGAGCGTGAAGACGATGTCGGCCATGCTCGCGCTCGGGGCGACGGCTTCGATCCAGGAGGTCAAGGTCGTGCTTCTGGTGCCCGCCGGGGCGGACACGGAGAGCGGGAAGGCGAGCGGAGTGGGGTCGTTGGGTGCATACACTCGCACCCTCTCGGCGCCCTGGGGGATCGCAAGCGTGGCGGTGCGTCCCGCGGGGACCTCCACGATCATCTGCGCGCGGCTGCCCCCGACAGGCACAATGAGGCCGGGCTTGGTGGGGGAGGTCGAGCCGTTTGCCACCCCCGCGTCCTCCTCTCGCTCCTCGAGCACCGACCGCATGACGGTGCCGTCGTTGTCGCTGTCCACGTCGAGATCGACGATCGGCACGCAGACCACTTGGTCCTGCCTGGTCGGGCTTTGCAGGGCGTGGAGCGCGACGGCGGTCTTGCCGGGTGCGGTGGTGTCGAAACCGGCGAGCCACTGGGCGGCGCGGAGGGCTGCAGGCATCGTGCGCCCTGCGGCGGCGACGCTGAATTGGCCGGTGGCGAGATCGGAGGCCAGCCTGGTGCCGACCGGCAGGCCGTCGTTGATGATCTCCCAGACGGCGAGTTGGAAGGCGGCGGAGTCGGTCTTGTCGGCAAAGCCGGCGGCGTCTGCGGGGCCGTACTGTCGCCAGAAGTCGGCCAGCAGCCCCGCCCGGGTCGCGCCGAGCAGGGAGCTGGCGGCCAGGGGTCTGACCTCGGCGAACGAGTTGGTACCCGGTGCGACCGACTGCAGGCCGTCGATGCAGAACGACTTGAAGGCGGCCGGCACGCCGGCGGCGGCGGCGTCGCCGGTCATCGCCGACCAGCCGAGCTGCCCGACGTAGGCGGTCCTCGAGAAGCCGACGCTGCCGTCGGGCCTGAGGAACGTGACCGGGATCTGGGTGAAGCCGGAGAGATCTCCGGAGAGGGTGGCCGTGGTGGCGAGCATGGCGCGTGATTCAAGCAGTTCGGCGCCTATCGGCCGGCGGCGGTGGCCGTGCCGCGACCGGCGACGATGCGCCACGGCCAAACGGCCGACGAGCGTGGCGATGAGCGAACGGGAACGCGCGGACAGGTTGCGAAGCATGGTGGCACCGGCGGGGGAAGAAACGGTGGGGCAGCGGCGGGACGGAGAGGAGCCCCTTCCCTGCACGAGGAGATCGTGTGGGGGCAGGGCCTCTCCGCGGGGACGTTAACGTACCGGAGGGGGGGGGGCGTCAAGGGGCCGACGCGTGAGAAGTTGATGAGCCGGGCGGGTTGGGAGCCGAGCCGTGGCGGCGTCGTCCCGTGGCGGTGGGATCGCGAATCGTGCGATCGCTGTCGGTGTTCAGGCCCGCTGCCGGTCAGAGGAGAAGCGGATCCCGGTGCCCTCGACGCCCGATGCGCGAGCCGAGCTGGATGCGGGACGGCATTCGGGTGAGCGGCGAGTGTTCTCTCACCTTGCGGTTCGGGCTTCCCGGCAGCGGAGCAGCGTTGTCCGCGTCTCGTCCGCCAGCAGCCCTGCCTTGACCTTCTCAAGATGGGCGAGCAACTCGGGGGCCGACAGCAGCGGGGCATCCTTGCGGCTATTGGCCACGAGGTCGTCGCGCTTCGAGAGCACGACCGCGAGGTCGCGTTCCCGCTCGGCGAGCCGCTTCACCAGCGAGGTGATCTCGCCACCCGAGTGCTCCACGGCATGGCCAAGATGCTCGATCTGCGACCATAACTTCTGCTCGCGGACCTCCAGCCGCCGCAGCTCCGCCTCGTGCGTGCCGGCCGACTCATACAGTTCCCTCGCGCGGGCGAGGACCGCGTCCTGCATGCCTTCGAGCGACAGCACCGCGGCGACGACCGCTTTCACGATCAAGAGGAGCTTGCTGTCCCGGTCGCACGAGAGCCAATTCCAGCACTTTCCCCAGGATGCATTGGCACAGCGGTAGCTGCCGTTGTGCCGGCCGTGCTAGTGCATCTGCCCGCCAAAAAAGAAGGCCAACGCCAGGACCGCTTCCATGACGCCGAGGCCCATCGTGGGTGCCATCGTGAAGTGCTCTGAAGGTACGTCGCGCGGCGTGACCGCGAAAACCGGGAGCATACTCCCTTCCGGGTGGGGAGCAAATCACTTCGATCGACGCGCGCCGGCGCGTCGATCACCGTTCACTGGTCGGCAGTCCGAGCAGCTTCGCCAGCCGCCGCGTGACGTCGGCAGGAAGATCGATCGCGATGAACAGTGGCTTCGGCATGCGCCTTCCTTGCCCGGCCACGCCGCCGGGCCACGCCGCCGGGCCTCGATTGGTCAGGCCTTTGTTCCTGCTCCCTTCCGTCGCCACACCGCTACGGTCGCCAGCGCGACGAGGCCGACGACCATGCCCACCACAAGATCGGCGCCCCGGGCGGCGATTGTCGGCCACCATCCTGCCGCGTGCGGCTCCGGCCCGTGTCCCGCGACGGGCGTCACCATGGCATGGAGCCACGGAAACGCGTGCGTCACGATCCCACCCCCGACCAGAAACATCGCCACCGTGCCGGCGACCGACAGGAACCGCATCAGGAGCGGCGCCGCGGCGAGCAGCAGCCGGCCGCAGGCCCGGCCCGGGCCGCGTCCCGCCGCCAGCAGCGTGCCGAGATCGTCGAGCTTGATGATCGCCGCCACCAGCCCGTACACGCCCACGGTCATCGCCACGGCGATCGCCGCCAGCACGCCCAGTTGCACGACGAGCGGCCGACCGGCCACGACGCCGAGCGCGATCACGATGATCTCGGCCGAGAGGATGAAGTCGGTGCGGATCGCCCCTCTGATCTTCCCGCGCTCGTCCACGGCCACGTCCTCCGCCGCGGGGGCGTGCCGGCCCCCGTGGAAAGCATGCAGGACCTTCTCCATCCCCTCGTAGCAGAGGTAGACGCCGCCGGCGACGAGCAGCGGCGTGATCGCCCACGGCGCCAGCAGGCTCACGGCCAGCGCGGCCGGCACGAGGATCAGCTTGTTGACGGCGGAACCGGCGGCCACCGCGGCGACCACGGGCAGTTCTCGGTCGGCCCGCACTCCGGCGACCTGCCGGGCGTTGACGGCGAGATCATCGCCGACCACTCCGGCGGTCTTGACCGCCGCCACCTTGGTCATGGTGGCCACGTCGTCGAGGACCGAGGCGATGTCGTCGAGCAGGAGCAGGAGACTGGCGGCCATCGAGGCATCCTAGCGTACGCCCGCCGCGCCGGTCGCATCTGTGTTATCCTGCCCGCCGTCTTCGGGAGACCGCGTCATGATCCGTCGAACGATCGCCCTGGCGTTGCTCGCCGCCCCACTGTCGGCGGCCGCCGCGGCCGAGCCGGCCACGGCGCCGGCCGGCGAAATGCTCCGCTTCACGTTCGCCGCCAGCGCCGTCTATCCGGGCACGACCCGCGACTACGTCGTCTACGTGCCCGCGCAGTACGACGGCACGAAGCCCGCCTGCGTCCACGTCCACCAGGACGCCATGCCGCTCGGGGCCCCCGCCCTCTTCGACCGGCTGATCCACGACCGCACGATGCCGGTCACGATCGGCGTGTTCGTGCATCCGGGCCGCGTGCCCGCCGCCCGCGACGGGGCCGTCGAGCGGCTCAACCGCAGCTATGAATACGACACGCTCAGCGGTGATTACGCCCGCTTTCTCCTCGACGAACTGCTTCCCGACGTCGAGCGGCGAACGGCGACCGACGGCCGGCCGCTGCGGCTCTCCCGCAACGGCAACGACCGGGCCATCGCCGGCATCTCCAGCGGCGGAATCTGCGGGTTCACCGCGGCCTGGGAACGCCCCGACGCCTTCACGCGGGTGTTCAGCGGCATCGGCAGCTTCACCGGCCTGCGCGGCGGCCATGCCTACGCCACGCTCGTCCGCAAGACGGAGCCGAAGCCGATTCGCGTGTTCCTCCAGGAAGGGAGGAACGACCTGTCGAACTACGCCGGCGACTGGTGGCTGGCCAACGAGTCGCTGGAGCGGTCGCTCAGCTTCGCCGGCTACGAGGTGCGGCATGCCTGGGGCGACGGCGGTCACGACGCGAAGCACGCCATCGAGGTGTTTCCCGAGGCGGTTGCCTGGCTCTGGGAGGGCTGGCCGCGGCCCGTCGGCCGGGGCCGGGGCAGCCCGCAGCTGCAGGAGGTCCTGCTCGCGGACGAGGACTGGCGGCTGGTCGGCGAGGGCTACAAGTTCACCGAAGGTCCG
>JBIKKQ010000050.1:0-20056 GCA_044360305.1 Pirellulales bacterium | reverse complement strand
TGTTCGTCGTCGCCGCCTCGACCGACTGGGTCGATGGCTGGTGGGCCCGGCGGTTCGGCCAGGTGAGCCGGCTGGGGCGGATCTTCGATCCGCTGGTGGACAAGGTGATCGTCTGCGGGGCCACCGTGCTGTTGGCCGACCGCGTCGGCTCGGCGATCCTCCCCTGGATGGCCGTGGTCGTGACCGTCCGCGAACTCGTGGTCACGGCCGTGCGGGCCGAGATGGAACGGGCCGGCAGCGACTTCTCCGCGGCCTTCTCCGGCAAGCTCAAGATGCTCCTCCAGTGCGCGGCCATCGGGCTGGAGCTCGGGGTGCGGGCGGGCGTGGAGGTCCGCATCGGCGGCGTCGGCCTGCCGACACTCGCCCACTGGTGCGCCTGGGCGGCCGTCGTCGCCACCGTCTGGTCGGGGGCCGAGTATCTCGTCGCCGCCCGCAGCCTGCTCCGGGGGAGCGTCGGCGGACGATCCTGATCCGCGTCCCGGCCCTGTCGCACGCATGCCAACCGTCGCCGCCGACATCTCCGCCGCCCCGCCCGTGGACAGCGCCGCGGTCGTCTGGGCGGCGCTGATCGCGCTGGCCGTCGCCGCCAGCAGCGCCGTGCTGGGCGTGATTCTGAGCCGCTGGCGGCAGGGGCTGCCGGTCGTGCCGCGCCGGGAGCACGAGCCCGTGCCGTGGAACGGGTTCGACGTCCTCCAGGTGCTCGTCCTGCACTTCGTTGTCATCTCGCTGGGCCTGTCGGGCGTCCGCAGCGAGCACGGCCCGGGGAAGCTGATCCCGCTCGACCTGCTCGCCAAGCTCGTGGCCACGGCCTTCGGCATCGCCTACCTCGTGGCCCGCGGCGCGAGTCTCGGCGACCTCGGCCTCGCCCCGCTGCGGCCGGCCGCCGACCTGCGGATCGCCGCGGCGGGGGTCGCGCTGCTCGTCGCCCCGCTGCTGGCGCTGGCCGGCCTGCTCAACATCCTCGTGCCCTACGCCCATCCGGTCATCGACTTCATGCGGCTGCACCGCGATCCGTGGTCGATCGCCATGGTGACGGCGTCGGCCGTCGTCGCGGCCCCGCTGGCGGAGGAGTTTTTCTTCCGCCGGGTGCTGCAGGGCTGGCTGGAAAAGCGGCTCCCGGACCACGACGCCCGCGCGGCCGTGGCCGTCGCGGCCGCCCTGTTCGCCTTCGCCCACGTCGGCCAGGGGCTGGCGTTCGTGCCGCTTCTGCCCCTCGGCCTGGTGCTCGGGTTCATCGCCAGGCGCACCGGCTCCATCGTGCCCTGCATCCTCCTCCACGCCCTGTTCAACGCCGTCAGCGTCGCCCTGCTCGTCTGGCAGACGGCCGCGCCGGCCGCAGCCTGACCGGCCGGCGGCAAAGTCTCGCCATCTTCCCGCCGGGTGCAGGGGGACCGGCCGAAAAACCGATCTGTCCGCGGACGGGCCCGGCGGCGACAATCCCTCCCGTCCGCCCGCGTCATGGATGACCGCCTTGGCCCGCCGCTCCCTCGCCACCCGCTGCCTCGACCTCGCCGCCTACGCCGCGGTCCGGGTGCTGATCTGCGTGATCCAGTCCCTGCCGCGGTCCGCCTGCGAGCGCGGGGCGCGCCGGCTCTCGACCTTCCTCGCCCACCGGATGCGGATCCGCCGGCAGGTCGTCCGCGACAACCTGCGGACGGCGTTCCCAGAGTTTGACGCCGCGGACCGGCGCGAGGCGGCGCGCAAGATGTGGGAGCACCTGCTGCTGATGGTGGTGGAGATCGCGCACGCCAACCGGGTGATCACGCGGACGACGTGGCGCCGCTACCTGCGGATCCACGGCATGGAGGACTTCGTCCGCCTCCTCTGGCTCGACCGCCCCAAGGTGATCCTGTCGGGGCATTACGGCAACTTCGAGCTCGCCGCCTACCTGTTCGGCCTGTTCGGCTTCCGCATCTTCTCCGTGGCCCGCGAGCTCGACAACCCGCGGCTCGACCGGTTCGTGACGGAGTTTCGCGAGTCGCGCGGGCAGCGAATCCTGCCCAAGAAGGGGAGCGCGCCGGACGTGGCGCTGGTGCTGGAGGAAAACGGCGCCATCGGCCTGCTCGGCGACCAGGCCGCGGGGCCGAAGGGCTGCTGGGTCGATTTCTTCGGCCGCCCGGCGAGCGTCCACAAGGCGATCGGCGTGTTCGCGCTGTCGTCGTCGGCGCCGGTGCTCGTCTGCTCCGCGACCAGGCGCGGCGGCCTGTTCGACTACGACCTGCGGCTCGAGGGCGTGGCCGATCCGGCGGCCGGCGGCCCCGAGACCGCCGACCTCAAGGCGATCTCCCAGTGGTACACGTCCCTGCTCGAGCGGGCGATCCGGCGCGAGCCCGGACAGTACTGGTGGGTCCATCGCCGATGGCGGGGAGCGCCGAAAGCGGCTACAGTGTCCAAGTCAGCCGCCTGATCCGCCGGGGCCTTCCGCTCAGGCGGCGATCGCGGCCCCCGCCCCGCCAGGCCCTCGCCATGCCCGCCTCCGAATGGATTCCCGTCGCCGCGGCCGGCGACTGCCCGCCGGGCGCCTGCATCGAGCGGGTCGCCGGCGACCGGATGATCGCGATCGCCAACGTTGACGGCGTGTTCCACGCGATCGATGGCCTGTGTCCGCACCAGGGGGGCCCGCTCGGCACCGGGGTCCTGTGCGGCACCACGCTCACCTGTCCGTGGCACGGCTGGCAGTTCGACGTGGTCACCGGCCGGCACCGCGTCTCCGCGACCGTGCGTCAGGACGTGCACGAGATCCGCGAGGCAGACGGCCAGTTGCTCGTCCGCATCGCCCCCGTCCGCGCCGGGGAGCAGCCCGCGTGATCGAGTTTCGCTGTTTCCGCAACGACGATCCGCCCCGCCTCGCCGAGGCCTGGCGGGCCGCCGACCTCGGCCCCTCGGCGGTGCAGCCGATGACCGTCGCCCTGCTGGAGACGGCGCTGTTTTCCAAGCCCTACTTCGACCGCGCCGGCCTCCTGGTCGCCATGGAGGACAACCGGATCGTCGGCTTCGCGCACGCCGCCTTCGGCCCGACGGCCGACCGGGGCGCGATCGACACCTCCGTCGGCACGACGATGCTCGTCGTCGTGGTCCCACACGAGCAGGCCGACGCGATCGGCGCCGGTCTGCTCGCCCGCAGCGAGGACTACCTGCGCCAACGCGGCGCCCGGGTCCTCCGCGGCGGCGGCACGGGGACGTTCTGCGGCTTCTACCTCGGGCTCTACGGGGGTGCGAGCCTGCCCGGCATCCTCGCGTCGTCGCCGGGCATGCAGGAGGTCTTCCGGCGGGCGGGCTACGCCGTCGAGGAGCGGATCGCGGTCCTGCGCCGGCCGCTGGCCGGGTATCGGCCCCCGGTGAACAGGCTGCAGCTCGCGATCCGCCGGGCCACGGTGCTCCGGGCGATCGACGAGCCGGTCCATCGCACCTGGTGGGAGGCGGCCACGACCGCGGGCCTGTCGCTGCGGCGTTACGAACTGATCAACGAGGCCGACGAACTCCTTGGTGCCGCCACGTTCTGGGACATGCAGACCGTCGCCGCCACCTGGGGCGTCGCCGCCACCGGCCTGCTGCACGTGGAGATCGCCGGCCCGCGACGCCGCCAGGGGCTGGCCAACTACCTCGTGGCCGAGGCCCTGCACGATCTCGCCCAGGAGGGGGTGGCGCTCGTCGAGGCGCATGCCGCCGTGGACAACGACGGCGCGGTGGGGCTGTTCGAGAAGCTCGGCTTCACGCGGTCCGACGAGGGGACCGTGTTTCGCAGCCCGCCGGCCCCGTGAGACCGCGCGGCGATGCCCGTCACTCGGCCGGCCGGGCCAGCGACTCGACGTGCGCTCGCAGCGCGCCGGCGAGGTCGGCCGGCATGGCCGGGTCATGCCGCAGCCGCAGTGACAGGGGCAACGCCGCCGGCCCCTCGCGGCGCACGTCGGTCAGGTGATCCTGAAGCAGCCGGCGCCGCTCGGCGGTCGTCCGCAGCAGCCAGTGCGTCCAGCACCAGGCCTCCGCGTAGTGATCCTGCGTGAGCGCGCCGGCCGAGGTGATCGCCTCCAGCCTGCCGAGGTCGGGCTGCCACGTGCCCTCGATCAGCCGGCCGGCGAGGTGGGCCACGTGGGCGGCATGCACCCCCTGCTCGCTCCGCGGCACCTCGAAGAACTCCGCGATCCCCTCGTCGAGCCAGAGCGGGATCCCGGGCATCACGGCATGGACGTAGCCGTGCGTCGTCTCGTGCCGCAGGTCCTCCGCGACCCTTTCCTGCCAGGCCGCGAACACGGCCAGCGTCGTGTCGGTCTCGATGAAGAACGCCCGCCGGTGCGGAAAGGCGGGGAAGTGCCGGGACACGAAGGCGTCGTACCGCTTCGTGTTGTCGAACAGGTAGAGGTGCACCGGTTCGTCCGAGACCGGAAGTCCGAGCGTCTGGCTGACGTCGATCCGCAGCGTCTCCAGTTCGCGGACGAGCCGGTGCTGCACGGCGAGGGGAAAGTCGGCGTGGATCAGCAGTTGGCCGGCGGCCACCTCCGACCGGCTCGGCAGGTCCGCCGACCGGGCCCACGGCGCGACGGCCGCGACGGCCGCGCCGTTGAGGCTGCTCCACGTCGGCGCCACCACCACCCGGGCGCAGCCGGCGGCGGCGATCGCGAGCAGGGCGGCGAGGAACGGGGCACGATTCGGCATGGAAAGTCCGGTGCGGGAAGGCGGGGATGCTAGCCGCCCGGCCCCGCGGCACCAATGCCAGTGCCGGCGCCGTTTCCCCCGGTCGGATCGCCGGTCGCCCGCCCTTCGAGCCGGAGGAGCGTGCCCGCGAGGGCCTCCATCGACAGCGGTCGGCCGAGGACGGCGGCCGCCCCGGCCCGGACCGCGGCCAGCACCGTGTCGCCCCGCGGAAACGACTCGAGGAGGACGACCGGCAGCCCGGGCCGGTGCGCGGCGAGCATGCGCAGCCAGGTGAGGTCGTCGGGCCCCAGCGCGTTGACGTCCCACACGACCGCGTCGGCGGCCACGTCGAGCGCCGGGCGACCGCACGCGCGAATCGCGGCGGGACGACCGACGCCGGCGAGCAGGTCCGCGAGGCCCTCGAGGTCGATCCGCCGGGCCGCCGCGGCGGCGATCCTTGGGCCGGGGCCCGATCCCTGCGCGACGGCGCGGAGCCGGACCGCCGTGTCGAGCAACCGGTCCTCGCGGCGCATGGTGGCCGGCAGGCCGAGGCTTCCCGGCCGCCCGCGGGCGAGTTCCGCAAACCACCACGTCAACCTGCCGGGAAGGTCGGTCCAGGTCATCTCCTCGATGCCCGGCAGGACGGGCCCGCTGCGCCGCCGACCGTCGTCGAGGCTCGTGACCAGCGAGACGAGCGGCGTCAGCGGCCAGCGCCGCACCACCGCCGTGGCCCGCTGCAGGTCCCAGCAGCCGGGCCGCCGGCCGGCGAGGATCACGGCGGTCGGATCGCTCGTCGCAGCGCCCGACGCCGACGCCGGATCCGGCTCGACGACGTCGGCGAGTTCGCCCGCCCAGCGCCGGGCGAGCGCGAGTTCGAGCCCCGTCGCATCCCCCAGCCAGGCGATGCGGCGACGCAACGGCGACACGGGAATCGGGGACGACGACTGGATCACGCGCGGGCACTCCCTGGCCAGCACGGTAGACCGGCGGCCGCTCCCCCGGCAAGACGAACCGTCGCGCGGGCAATCCAGGCAAGCAGGGAAGGCCAATAGGCGCTCGCTCCAGTGCCGGCCGGAACCCGCCTTGACCGGATGGGCACCGCACTGACAATGCGCCGCGTGCCGGTCCAAGGAAGGATCGGCGCGACGATCACGGGGCAGGAGGCCCAGTCATGTTCGACGATCGATTCGGCCGGAGCGGCCGCCGCCGCAGGCTCGCGCCCCTGCTCCCCGCAGCCCGGTTCATCGCCTGCGACGACATCGTCGCCCGCGGCTGCCAGGACGATCCCGACGCCTGCTGTCCGGGCGACGTCTTCGTCGTGCGGACGACCAGCGCCGACGCCCAGTCGCGGGTCCGGCGGGCGCTCGCCCGTGGTGTCGTGGGGATCGTTGCCGACGGCATGATCGCCACGCAGGGCCGCCCGCTGTGCATCGTGCCCGACGCCGCCTGGGCCTTTGCCCGTCTCACGCAGGCGTTCGCCGGCGAGCCGGCGCGGATGCTCCGCGTGATCGCGATCACGGGCTCGAGCGGCAAGACGACCGCCGCCTGGCTGACCGCGTCCGTGCTTTCTGAGGGGGGGGTTCAGGTCGGCGTGCTCTCGGACCTCGGCTGCCTCGACGGCACGTCCTCCGTGCCGGAGCGGGCGGTGTACGCCCGGCCCCGCCAGTTCGCCTCCTGGCTGGCCCGGCTCGCCCGCAGCGGCTGCACGCATGCGGTGGTCGAGGTGTCGAGCCGGATGCTGGCCCGCCAGCTGCTCGCCGGCGTGCCCTGCGATACGGTCGTGGTCACGAATCTCGCCGCTCCCGACGGCGATCAGGCCGGCGGGACCGCCCCCGCCGCGCCCGAGTTGCGAATTCTCGACGCGATCGCCGCCGATGGCTGCCTGATCGCCCCGACCGGCACCGGTCCGCTGGGACGCCTGCGCCGCCATGCCAGACGGCGCGGGATCGCGGTCGTGTCGGCCGGCCTCGCTCCCGGCGGTGCCGTGACCGCGACACCGCTCGACCGCAGCCTGTATGGGCAGACGTTTTTGCTGCGGGCACGGGATGAATCGGTGCCGGTGGCCGTCGATGCGCCGCTGACTTCGTTCGTGCGCAACGCCCTCCTCGCCGCCGCCGTCGGCGGCCGTGCCGGCGTGCCGCTGGAGCGGATCGCCCGCGGCCTCGAGGCCGCAGGCAGCGTGGCGGGACGCATGGAACGGATCGACCGCGGCCAGGACGTGCCGGCGTTCATCGACGCGCCGACGACCCTGCGGGCGGCCTCGGCCACGCTCGCCTGCCTGCGCCGGCTGACCCGCGGGCGGCTGGTCGCCATCGCCGAGGAACGCTGGACCCGCGCCGTCGGCCTCGGCACCGACACCGCCTGGCTCGACCGCCGGTGCGATGCCAGCCTCGTGGTTCCGACCACGATGATGACCGACTCCGCCGACGACGCCGACATCGCCGCCTACGCCCGGATCGACCGGCTCCTCGACGGGCTCGGCGCGGACGACTGCCTGATCGTGCTCGGCGGGCCTGGCCTGCCCAGCGGCGGGCCGCCCGGCCCGGACGACGGCGAGTTCGCCCTCGTGGACGTGATCGACGGCTGGTTCCAGCTCGCACACCCGCCCGGTTCGGCCGGTCGGCAGGCGGCCTGACGGGCCGGCCCCGGGCTCGGATGGACGGGGACGCCGCCCGTCGGCCACAATCCCCGCTCCAGCCCGCATCGCGAGGAACGTGCCGATGACCAGCGCCCCGAAACCGACCACCGCGGCAGCCGCCGGCCGTCCCGACGCGTCGCCGTTCGACGATCTCGCCGTCGCCGTCGCGGTCGGCGAGCCGCTCTCCCGGCACACCTGGCTCGGCATCGGCGGCCCGGCGTCCTACTTCTGCGAGCCGGTGGACGTCGAGACGCTCAGCCGGGTCGTCCGCCGCTGTGCCGAACGCGGCATCCCGCTCCGCGTCCTCGGCGGCGGGTCGAACGTGCTCGTTCCCGGCGCCGGCTTCCCGGGCATGGTCGTCCGGCTGTCGGCGCCGGCCTTCTGCGGCATCGACGTCCGGGCTCCGGAGGTGACGGCGGGCGCGGGGGCGAAACTCGTGCACGTCGTGTCGGCGGCCGTGCAGGCGGGTCTCGCCGGACTGGAGACGCTCGTGGACGTGCCCGGCACCGTCGGCGGCGCCCTCGTCGGCAACGCCGGCGGCCATGGCGGCGACATCGGTGAACGGGTCCGGGCCGTGACCGTGATGCTCCCCGACGGCAGCCTCGAGGTCCGCGAGTCGGGCCGGCTCGCCTTCGCGGCCCGCTGGAGCAACCTCGACGACGCGATCGTCATCGGCTGCCGCCTCGAACTCGACGCCGAGAATTCCGAACTGCTCACGAAGCGGATGCAGAAGCAGTGGATCGTAGGTCGCTCGCAACAGCCCTCCGGCACCCGCGCGGTGGCGATGATGTTCAAGGATCCGCTGGGCACGACGGCCGAGGCGCTCGTCGTCCAGGCCGGGGCCCGCGACCTGCGGGTGGGCGACGCCGCGGTCCACGGCCCACACGCCAACTACGTCGTGGCCGGGCCGCACTGCGACGCCGACGACGTGCGCACGCTGGTGGAGACCGTCCGGGCGAGGGTCCGCGACCGGCTCGGCGTCGAACTCGCGCCGCAGATCGAGGCCTGGTGAGACGTGTCGCCGGCCATGACGGCCGGCGGCGTTGCCCGCTCCCGAGACTCCCGCTTCCGATGAAGACGCCTCCCCGTCGGCAGACGCCCGCGATCGAGCCCCCGGGCCGCGGCAAGTTGGCCGGGTTTTTCGCCGACCATCGGGCCGGGCTCGGCGCCATCGTCGTCGCAGCAGCGGCGATCGCGGCGGCCTGGAGCGTGTGGTCGCTGTATGGCGAGAGGATCCGCGGACAGCCCGACGCCCTGCTCCATCCCGGGCAGGTCACGGTGCGGGGCGTGCCGAACTGGGTCACGACCAACCTCGTCGCCGAAGCGCTGCGCGACGCCAGCCTCGACCACGGCCTGCCGATCGACGACCCCGCCATCGAGCGCAAGCTGGCCGCCGCCTTCGACGCCCATCCCTGGGTGCGGCACGTCGTCGGCGTCGCCGTGCGTCATCCGGCCGCGGCCGTCATCGACCTCGAGTGTCGCGTGCCGGTGGCGATGGTCCGCTGGAAGGGAGGCCTGCTCGGGATCGACGCGGAGGGGATCGTGCTGCCGACCGCCGACTTCACGTCGGAGGCGGCGGCCGAATATCCGCGGATCACCGGTATCGAGACCAGCCCCAAGTCGGCGGCCGGCGTCGCCTGGGGGGACGTCGAGGTCGAGGAGGGGGCGGCCGTGGCGGCGCTCGTAGGCCCGGAGTGGGGCCCGCTCGGTCTCGTCGAACTCCGTCCGCTGCGCGGCCGGGCCGGCCGGATGTGGGAACTCGTCGGTCCCGGCACGCGGACGATCCTCTTCGGTTCGGCCCCCGGCCACGAGCAGCCGGGCGAGCCGTCGGCGGCCGCGCGGATCGCCCGGCTCAAGGGGCTGGGCGCCGACCCGACCGACGACCGCATCGACCTCACCCGCGCGGCCGACGGCGACGCGGCCCCGCAGCAAATCGCGCCGCCGTCGTCCGCGGCACAGCCCCCCGCTTCCGTTCCCTCCCTTCCGAGCACCGCGCCGGCAGCGACGCGGCCGACAGTCCCATGACACTCGACCCCGCCACCAGCCTGCTCTGCGTCGTGGACATTCAGGAGCGGCTGATCGCCGCGCTCGCCGACGGCCCGCGGGTCGTTGCCCGGGCCATGCGGCTCGCGACCGCCGCCGGCATCCTCGGCGTCCGCGCGGTCGTCACGGAGCAGTATCCGCGCGGCCTCGGCGCGACGCCCGCGGAACTGGCCGGGCTGCTGCCGCCGCCGATCGCCAAGATGGCCTTCAGTTGCTGCGGCAGCGCGGAGTTTTCGGCGGCTTTGCCCGGCGACGTGGCGACGGTGGTGCTCGTCGGCTTCGAGACCCACGTCTGCATCGCCCAGACCGCCCTCGACCTGCTGGCCGGGGGCCTCGATGTCTGCATCGCGGTGGACGCGGTCGCGTCGCGTCACGCCATCGATCACGAAACGGCCCTGCGCCGGCTGGAGGGGGCGGGCGCCGTGCCCGTGACGACGGAGTCGCTGATCTTCGAATGGTGCGGCACGGCGGAGCATCCGCGGTTCCAGGAACTCCGCCGCCTCGTCCTCTGAGAGGGCACACTTGATTCCCGCGCTCAAGCGGACCTTGTAGAATCAGCGAATACTGAGGGGTGCCCATGCCCCAGGAGCCGGCGTGAGCTGCCCAGCGTAGGCAGGATGCCGGAGCGCAGGCAGGTCCGAGAGAGCGCAGGCCGGGCACCGATCCGCCGCGCCGGCGGATTGGTCGGGCCGGAGCGAACGTCCGGCGATGGGGCATGGGCACCCCGACCGACGACGCGTTCAGAGCCCGTGTGAACCGTATCAGTGATGCGCGTCGATGGCCGCGGCCGCGGCGGCGTGGGCCCGACCGCGGCCGGTGAACGTGAACGTCCGCGCGGTCGGCGAATCGATGGCGATCGAGACGTCGAGCCGGTCGGCGGGCAGCGCGGCGGCTATCCGCTCGGGCCATTCGACACACGACACGTCCGCCGCCGCGACCGCGTCGTCCCAGCCCGTCTCGTGGAGCTCGGCCGGGTCGGCGAGCCGGTACATGTCGGCATGCAGCAGCCGGCCGCATGGGCCGTCGTGAACGTGGATCAGCCCGAAGGTCGGGCTGATGACGGTGGTGGGGTCGATGCCCAGGGCGGCGGCGATCCCCTTGACGAACGTGGTCTTGCCCGCGCCGAGATCGCCGTGCAGGGCGATGAACGCGTGGGGAGGGAGCGCGGCGACGACCGCGCGGGCCAGCGGCCCGAGGGCCGCCTCGTCGGCCACGTCGATCGTGCACGACACCGTCTCGGTCATCGCGGGTCACCCGTCGAAGGCATGGACGAATCCGCGCGGCTCGAGCGGCTGGCGGCCGCCGTCGGGCTGGCGCAGGAACAGGCCCGCGCCGGCGACGACCTCGCCGATGATCGTCAGCGGGATGGCCAGCGGGTCCGTGCCCGCGGCCGCCACCAGCCGGGCCGCCTCGTCGGCCGGCATCGTCATGAGCAGTTCAAAATCCTCGCCGTCGCCGAGGGCATGATCGAGGGGGCTGCGGCCGTCGCCGGGCAGGCCGCTCATGCGGACGGCGTCGGGGTGGATCGGCACGGCGGCCGGATCGATCACGGCCGCGGTGCCGCTGGCCTGCATCATCCGGGCGAGGTCGAGGGTCAGGCCGTCGCTGACGTCGATGGCGGCATGGACGCGAAACCGCTCCGCGATGGCGCAGGCCTCGCGGCAGCGTGGAGCGACGGCGAGATGGCGGCCGAGCAGGCTGCCGCCGCAGGCGCCGCTGACGACGATCGCGTCGCCGGGCCGGGCGCCGTCGCGGCGCCATGCCCGGCCGGGGGGCACGCTGCCGATGGCGGTGACGCTCACGACCAGCGGCCCGTCCCAGGCGTTGGTGTCGCCACCGGCGATGGCGACGCCGTGGGCCGCGGCGAGCGCGGCGAGGCCCTGCTCGAGCCCGCGGCCGATGGCGTCACCGCCGTGCCGCGGCAGCGAGACCGCGACGAACGCCGCCTCGGGCCGGGCCGCCATCGCGGCCAGGTCGCTGAGGCTCACGGCCAGCGCCTTGTGGCCGACGGCCGCGGGTGGGCAGTCGGGGCCGAGGATGAAGTCCACGCCCTCCATCAGCATGTCCACGGTGACGACGGTGCGGCGCATGGCCGGCGGCCGGAGCACGGCGGCGTCATCCCCTGGCGGGACTTCCAGCCGCGGATCGGCGGGCAGGCGGGCGAGCAGTCCGGCGACGAAGTCAGTTTCCATGGAGAAGAATTGTCGGAAAAAAGGTGACAGTCACCAAATTTGGGGAAGCTGACGAAACAGCCCCCTCAAAGCCCATAGATCTGGTGACTGTCACCTTTTTGGGTGTCATCTTGACGCCTCATACAAAAGACATCATGATGTTTTTGCGACAAAATCCTCCTCATGCCCCGGTTGCCCGCATGCGCACAACGCTGACGCTCGACGACGATCTCGCCGCAGAACTCGACCGCACGGCACGCCGGCTGGGGCGAAGTTTCAAGGACGTTGTCAACGAGACGATTCGACGTGGGCTTTCGACGGGCGAAAGGCCGGCTGCTTCGGACGCAAATGCCTTCGAGGTACGGCCGGAAGCCTGTGGTTTCCTGCCCGGCATCGACCCGCTGCGGCTCAATCAACTTCTCGACCAGATGGAGATGGATCGCTTCGTGGCTGGACAGGTGACGCGGGAAGGCACGCCGTGATCATTCCCGACGTCAATCTGCTGGTCTACGCCTACAACTCCGACGCCCCGAGGCATGAAAGAGCCAAGGACTGGTGGCAAAACGTGATTCGGAGCCATCAGGCCATCGGCATGCCGTGGGCCGTCGCCTTGGGCTTTCTGCGGATCATGACCAGCCGCACCGTTTTGCCCCGGCCGATGCAACCGGCCGTAGCCCTCGGCCATGTTCGCTCCTGGCTGGAGCAGCCCTTCGTTCGCGTCCTCCAGCCCGGCCCCCGGCATCTCGACATCCTCGCGGGCTTCATCGAGGCGGGGGCGATCGCATCCCCGGTCATCACCGACGCGCACATCGCGGCCTTGGCCGTCGAGAACCAGGCCTGGGTGCATTCCAACGACAGCGACTTTGCCCGGTTTCCCGGCCTGCGCTGGACCGATCCGCTCGAACGGTCCGGTTGACTGCGACGGCGGCTGCCAGAGGACGCCGACGTCGGCCCGCGCGCTTTCAGCGACGGACCGTGTCCGACACGATGTGGCCGAAGAGCGTCTCCCGGCCGCGGAGCACGTAGAACTTGATCGGGTTGAGGTGCTCCTCTTGGGCCTTGTCGAGGATGTAGCTCACGTTCTCCGTCGTGATCGTCTCCCAGACGTGCAGGCCGACGAGGATGTCCCCCTCGCGAATCCCCTGCTCGCTCGCCGGCCCGCCGGGCTGGACCTCCGTCACGAGCATCCCGCCGCGATACCGTGACTGCATCTTCTGCACCCTGGCCGCCGCCAGCGGCTGGAGCCGGAGGCCGAACTCGCTCCAGCAGCGTTCATCGACCGAGGTCGTGTCGCGCTTCATCGCCGCCAGCGGCAGCACCAGCCGCTCCTCGGCCCCGGCCCGGAGCACGGTCACCGGCACGCTCTCCCCCGCCTTGCGGCCGAGCAGCGCCCGCTCGATGTCGAGCTGGCGCACCACCGGGGTGTCGGCGACCCGCGTGATCAGGTCGCCGGCCTTCATCCCCACCGTCGCCGCCGGGCTCTCCCCGTGCACGGCCTCGACCACCGCGCCGCGCCGGCCGTCGGGCCGGGCGACGATGCCGTGCCATGTCCGATCGACCCGCTCCACCGACATCAGCTTCGTCACCACGTCGAGGACGTCGTCGATCGGGATCGCGAACCCGATCCCCTGGGCGCCGGCCCGGACGGCGACGTTGATCCCGATCACCTGCCCGTCGGCGTTGAGCAGCGGGCCGCCGGAATTGCCGGGGTTGATGCTGGCGTCGGTCTGGATCAGGTCGTCGTACCGCTGCGTGCGGCTGACCTCCACGCTGCGATGCAGCGCCGAGATGATCCCCCGGGTGACCGTGTGCTCGTAGCCGTAGGCGTTGCCGAGGGCGAGGACGTCCTCGCCGATCATCAGGTCGGACGACGTGCCGATCGTCACCACGGGCAGCGGCCCGTCCACGGCCAGCTTGATGACGGCCAGATCGGTCCGCGGATCGTGCGACACGAGCGTCGCCGCCGTTGTCCGCCCCGAGGAGAGCGTGACCTCGATCCGGCGCACCCCCTCGACGACGTGGAAGTTGGTGACGACGTAGCCGCGGGCGTCGATGACGACACCCGTGCCCATGCCGTTGACCCGCTTGAGCTCGCCGTTCTCCTCTCCCGGCGAGCCCACCAGCTTCTGGCCGTGGATGTTGACGACCGCGTCGCGCTGCGACTCGATGGCCCGGACGATCGGGGACCGACGGGCCTCGGACGCGGTGGCGGGGTTGCCGGCCGTGGCCGCGACGAACGCGGCGGCCAACGGCAGAACGATCCACGAGCACCGCATGTCGGGCTGGCTCCCCTGGCCGGCGCGCCGGTCCCCGCCGGTGCACCGCACGGGATGGGAATCGGTCGCCCCAGGGCCGCGATTCAGCCCGCTTTGTCGGGGACGGCACGGTCCGCCCAGCTTCCGGCCGATCGGCGGCCCCTGTTGACCCTGCCAGCTGGGCAATCCCGGCAATTCGGTCAGCGGTCGTCGTCGTTCCGGTCGATGCCCGTCAGGGCTGGCAGGAATTGCACCGCCAGGAAGAGCAGCATCAGCACCAGGAGCACCACGGGCCAGGCACCGACGAC
Organism: Pirellulales bacterium; assembly: GCA_044360305.1. Taxonomy (GTDB): domain Bacteria; phylum Planctomycetota; class Planctomycetia; order Pirellulales; family UBA1268; genus QWPN01. Next base: position 6,009 of record JBIKKQ010000050.1, on the reverse strand, counting down.
CTGGCGGAGCAGGTCGCGGGCCGGCTGCTGGTCGTTTCCCTTCATCTGGCCGAGCACCACGCCCGCGACCGCTGCCAGGAGCATGACCAGCAGGCCGACGAGGACGATGCCGCAGCCCAGCGAGGCCATCGTCCCCTTGAACGTGCCGATCTCGGAAAACTCCTCCCGGTGGAGGTCGATCGCCCGGCCGCGGGCCAGGCTCCGCGGCACGGTCTCGGCCAGTTCGATGGCCCGCGAGGCGTCGGCCCACGTGGCAGGCGGCAGGCTGTCATCATCCGGCGTCTCCGCCGCGCTGCGGGCCGCGCCGACGACCGAACGCAGGACCTCGAGCGACGCGGCCCCGCGATCGAACGCCAGCCGCTCCTCGGCGTCGTTCTCGCCCCGCCACGTCCAGGGCTCGTCCGGCTCGTCGGGAATTCCGACTGTGATCGTTCCCGCCGCATGCTGGAGCGCGATGGTGAGACCGGATCGCGCCCGGCCCGTCACCTGCCAGCGCACGGGCAATTGCCCCGCGCCGCCGAGCCCCACCGCCAGCGTCGGCCAGGCGGCATCGGGCGGACCGTCGGCCAGCGTGGACAGCCGGGCCGGATCCCCGGCGAGGACGCGGACGAGGTCCGCATCGCGGGCCAGCTGCGCGAGCACCGCGTCGCGGCTGCGATCGGCCATCCCGCGGACCAGCGTCAGCGATTCCGGACCGCGCACCGACGCCACCCCGGCCCGCCCCGCCACGATGACCGCGCGCAGCCGGGCGATGAACGGGTGCAGCCGGTCGGCGAGCGCCGGCACGATCCGGGCCCCGGTATCCCGCCGGATCATGTCGAGTTCGTACGCCCAGAGCATCGACAGTTCGGCCGGCTGGGCGACGAGCAGCGTGCGGCCGGCCTGCACGAGCATCCGCACGCCTTCGGCCCGGTCCGGGTTCCAGCCGCCGGCGGCGACGAGCACCGCGTCGCACGACTGCTCGTCGAGCAGCGCCTGCCACGACCGCTGCCGCCGATCCGCCAGCAACGCCATCCCCTCCGGCACGTCGCAGGCGAGCGCGATCTGGTCGCCCGCGGCCAGGGCGGCGGCGGCGACCGCGGCGATCTGCGGGTCGAGGCCGAGCAGGCCGAGCTTCAGGCGGGGAGTGGGGGGCATGACGGACAAGTGTTGCCGGAGTGGATCGCCGCGGCCAGCCCGGCCGCCGCGGCGGCTGTTCCCGGACGTTCCGGCATGGTACAGGATAAGGACCGGGAGGCCGACGATTTGATGCTGCTGCGGGCGGAGGTGATCGCGATCGGCGACGAGCTGACCACGGGGCAGCGGCTCGACACCAACAGCCGCTGGCTGTCGGCGGAACTGGCGACGATCGGGATCCCGGTGGCCTTCCACACCACCGCCCCCGACACCCTCGAGGCGGGCATCGAGGCGTTTCGCGTCGCCACCGGCCGGGCCGACTTCGTCCTCGCCACCGGCGGCCTCGGCCCCACGGCCGACGACCTGACCCGCGACGTGCTCGCGGCCCTCGGCGGCGCGCCGCTGGAGCTCGACGCCGCCGCCCTCGCCGCCGTCGAGTCGCGGTTCGCCCGGCGCAGCGCGCCGATGCCGGCGAGCAATCGCCGGCAGGCGATGTTTCCGCGCGGCAGCCGGATCATCCCCAATCCCGACGGCACCGCGCCGGGCATCGACCTCGACATCGTTGCCTCCGGCCGCAGGAGCCGCGTCTTCGCCCTGCCGGGCGTGCCGGCGGAGATGCGGACCATGTGGCAGGCCAGCGTGCTCCCCGCGCTGCTCGCCGCCCTGCCCGACCGGGGCACGATCGTGCAGCGCCGGATCAAGTGCTACGGCGCCGGCGAGAGCGCGATCGAGGCCATGCTCCCCGACCTCGTCCGACGCGGCCGTGACCCGCTCGTGGGGATCACGGCCCACGAGGCCACGATCACGCTGCGGATCGCGGCCCGGGGCCGCGACGAGGCCGACTGCCGGGCACGGATCGCGACCACCGAGGCGACGATCCGCGACTGCCTCGGACCGCTGGTGTTCGGCGCCGAGGACGACGAGGTCGAGGACGCGGCCCTGCGGGCGCTGGCGTCCGCCGGCCGGTCGCTGGCGGTGGTCGAGGTGGGCACGGCCGGCCGGGTGGCTGCGCTCCTCGCGTCGGCTCAGGCTCTGCTGCGGCCGGCGGCTGAAGCCGGTGGATTTCGCGCCGGCCTCGTCCTCGCCCCCGGCGCGGAGCCGCCGGCGTTTCTCGGCGTGGATCGGAGTCCCGGCCCCGACGGCCGGCCGCCGGCCGCGACGGTCGCCGCCCGGGCACGGGAGGCGTTCGGCACCGACCTCGGGCTCGCCGTGGGCCCGGCCCGCCCCGGCCCCGAGGGCCGCGCGACGATCGACATCGCGCTGGCCTCGGCGGCGGGCGTGGAGCGGAGCGAACACCTGCTCGGCGGCGGGCCCGACATCGTCCTCGCCCGGGCCGCGAAGGCGGCGATCGATTTTCTCAGGCTGGCGCTGGCCGCCGGCAAGCCGGAGGTCTGCGGACGATGAGCGGACGCGGTCCATCCATGGCGACGGCCGCCAACCTGCGGACGCTGCTCCTGTTTCTCGGGCTGGTGACGCTGGTCGGCCTGCTCACCTGGCCGTCGCTCGCCGGCCGGATCCAATACGCCAAGACCCGCGGCGAACTGGCCGCGATCCGCGACGCCGCCAAGGGGGCCGAACTGACGAGCGTCGGCAAGCTGTTCACGACCCTCGCCCGGATCATCGGCCCGGCCGTCGTCAACGTCACCGGCAAGCGGCACGTGACGACGATCGCCGACGAGATCGCCGCGCTCCGCGGCCTGCAGCCGGCCGGGGCGACCAGCGAGTCGGTCGGCTCGGGCGTCATCGTGGCGGCCGACGGCGTCATCGTCACCAACTACCACGTCGTCGCCAATCGGGACGAGATCGAGGTGACGCTCGCCGACGGCCGCGACTTCCGCGCCGAACTCGTCGGCGCCGACGCGGCCACCGACCTGGCGGTGCTGCGGATCGACGCCCGCGGGCTGCCGACCGCCGATTGGGGAGACAGCGACAAGGTCGAGGTCGGGGAGATGGTCTGGGCGATCGGGAATCCGTTCGGCCTCGACCGCACGCTCACCTACGGCATCGTCAGCGCGGTCGGCCGCCGCGGCGTGCTGGAGAGCCCGTATCAGGAGTTCCTCCAGACCGATGCCTCGATCAATCCAGGCAACTCCGGCGGCCCGCTGGTGGATGTCCACGGCCGCGTGATCGGCATCACCACGGCGATCGTCGGCAAGGACTATAGCGGCATCGGCTTCGCGATCCCGAGCAACACGGCCCGGCAGGTGGCAGAGGCGATCCGCGTCGGCGGCCACCTGGAGCGCGGCTATCTCGGCCTGTCGCTCCGCGCGACGCCCCCGGCGTTGCCGGGCGTGCTCGTGACGGCCGTCGAGCCGATGTCGCCGGCGGCGCTGGCGGGGATCGAGCCGGGCGACGTGATCCTCCGCTTCGACGGCGAGGAGATCTCCGAGCCGGCGGCGCTGGTGCTGCTGCTGACCCGGCGCACGATCGGGGCCACGGTGCCGGTGGAAGTCGTCCGCGACGGCCGCACAAAAGAGATCAGCGTGCAGGTGGGCCGCCGGCCGCGCGAGGCAGCAAAACGCTAGCCGGCACCGGAGTGGTGCCGGCCGTTCACGGTTCCCGCGGGCCGACTCCGGTTTCGGCGGCCGCTCGGGCGGCCGCCGGATGCGAACCGCGGTCCCCCGAGTCCCGCCCTGCGGCGGCGGCAAAAGCCTCGGGATCGGTGAGCACGAACAGGTGGCCGTGGTCGCTCGTCACGATCACCGCCGCGTCGTCCCAGGCCCGCCGGGCCTCGATCCAGGCCACCACCGCCTGGAACGCGGCCGCGCCGGCCTGCACCGCGCCGATGCAGGTGTCGATGTTGTTGGCGTGGGCGGCCCAGTCCACGTCCCCCGCCTCCACCATCAGCCAGAACCGGCCGCGGTCCCCGAGCACGTCGAGCGCCGCGGTCGTCATCTCGGCGAGCGTCGGGTTCTCCTCCACGTCGGCGGGCGCGTAGCGGACCGCGCCGCCATACTTTTTTCGCAGCCGGTCGGCCTCGGGGTCGGCCACCGGTCCGCCCGCCGGATTGAAATCGCCGTCGGCGGTGCGAAACGGCAGCTGCCCCAGGTGGGCCCCAAAAAACCCAAACAAGCGCAGGCCGCGGGCCCGGGCGTCGCGGGCGGCCGCGGCCAGCACGTCGGCGCCGCGCCGGCCCGGCGTCCGCTCCGCCACCACGTAACGGCCGCCCTGGGCGGCGTCGATCGCCTTCCGCGTCGAGTCGGCGACGTACTTGTTGCCCGGCTCGACGTTCTGCCCCTGGTCGCGGTCCTCGACCGGATCGCCCTGCACTCCCCAGCCGCCGCCGACGAGGACGTCGAGGCCGGGCAGGGCCGCGTCGCGGTGGGCGATCGACGGCATCCCGAGCAGGTCGCGGGCGATGTCCTGATAGTCGTCCCGCGAGACGTTGTTGGCATACGCGCAGGCCGGCGTGGCGTGCGACACCGGCACGCTCGACACCGCGCCCACCGCGAACCCCCGGGCCTGGAGCCGGCGGGCGATCGGTTCGAACTGTTCACCGTGTGGGCCGACGTTGATCGCGTCGTTGAAGGTCTTGCGACCGCTGCACAGCGCCGTCGCCGACGCGGCTGAGTCGGTGACGGCGTGGGGGCCGTCACGATCGCGGCCGGTCAGGTAGCGCAGGTCGCGGCGCGGATCCCAGGGCGTGGCCCCGCCGCGGGCGGGATCGTAGCCGCCGGGCGTCGTGCCGCCGGGATTTTTTACCGCTTGGGCATCGACGTCCGTCTTCGTGCCGGCGTTCGCCGGGCTGGTGACGCAGAAGCCGAAGTCGCCGGGGACGCCGCGGTAATCCTGGAACGCGAGCCCGGTCCCGCGACCGGCGGCATAGGCCACGCTGCCGCTGGCGGCGATCGCGGCGGTCCGCGTCAGGTCCCAGTCGAGGCCGTCGAACACGATCAGCACGACGTATTTCTTGCCGGCGTCCACGGCCAGTTGCTGCAGCCGCTCGACGTCGGTCTGATCCATGTAGTCGGCGTCGGCCGCGAGCGTGCGGTCCGGGAGCCGGCCGTAGATCGCCCGCAGCCGCTCGGCGTCGCGATAGGCGCTGCGTTCCCGGGCCACGGCGTCGAGCCCGATGCCGAACGTGTAGATCGGGACGAGCCGGTTCGAGTGCTGCGACCATTCCGCATACACGTCGGGCCGGTCGCCCCAGTGCCCCCACGGCGCCCGGTCGGCCGCCTCGGCCTCGACCTGCAACGCCCGCACCCGGTCGCCGTGCGGCGCCGGCACTGCTGCGGCGGCGGGTCCGTCGGACGACGCCGCGATCCCGGGAGCCGCGGGCTTGCCCCCGCATCCCGTCCCCGACCAAGCCGCCACCACCAGCCAGACGCCAACGGCATGGATCCAGCGGTCGCTGCGTCGGCGGTCGTTCATGCCCGGGAAGATACCACGCCCGCGATCGGCCGCAGGTCGGGCCATTGCCGAGCCCCACGGCACCCCGCTCCGGGAGGCTGCCGGTTTCCCCGGCAGCCACTGCCCAGGGATTGGCCACGCGCCCCGGCCGAAACCCCATTCGCTCGCCGCGCCGGCGGCCCGCGGCTGCGGCGCGAAACTTGCTGCTACAGTGGGCGGCTTTCCAGCTCCCTTCCGGAACATCCGCGTGGCCGACGACCTCCTGCGCCGTGACGTCCGCTTCCTCGCCGACATGCTCGGCGCGGTGATCCGCGAATCGGAGGGGGACGCGGCCGTCGCCCTCGTGGAGGAGATTCGCGGCCTGTCCCGCGACCGGCGTGCCGGCCGGCACGAGTCGGAGCCGGCGCTCGCCGCACGGATCGAGGCCCTCGACGAAGGTCAGGCACGGCTCGTCACCCGGGCGCTGAGCGTGTTCTTCGACCTCGTCAACATCGCCGAGGACCGGCAGCGTGTCCGGGTGCTGCGCGACCGTGAACGGCTCGG
>JBIKKQ010000199.1:0-5905 GCA_044360305.1 Pirellulales bacterium | reverse complement strand
CGGCAGCATTGGTACAGCCAGCGCATCGCCAGCCAACGTGCCCTCTGTGGTCGTCGAGGAGTAGCGCGACAATGACGCCCCACGGACGACCATGCGGCGACACCCCGACGGCCGAGGCTCCGCAGGCTGCGCCGACCAAGAAAAGCATTCTCGCAATGCTCGCCAACCTCCGCGGGGACGGCCTCGAGTTCTGGCGACGCATGGAAGCGGAACGATTTTGGTCTCGGCCCGATTGCAAGTGGTCGCCGGCAGACAATGTTCATCATCTCATGATCTCAACGGCGCCGGTGACGCGTGCGTTGCGCATTCCGCGACTCATTCTTCGCGCATGCTTCGGTGTGACGCGCACGCCATCCCGAAGCTGGGAGGCTTTACGGTCTGCCTATAGCGATGGTCTTGCGGCTGGGGCAACGGCTGGCCGCTATGCACCTCCTCGCGGAGCGGTTCCGGTCAAAGCGGCTGCTGGCCAACGTTCACTCATCCTTCAGTGTGAGGGCACGGTTGTCAGCTTGGAAAACGCCAGCGAGCCCTGGCGCGAGGAGGATCTGGATCGCTATCGCCTGCCTCATCCCGTCTTGGGGCTGGTGACGGTGCGGGAGATGCTGATGTTCACGCTTTTTCACTTTGATCATCATCGCGAGAATGTGGCTCGGCGACTGGAGGCCCCCCTGTCGGGTCTTGCCGAAAGGATTCCGACCAGTGCGCGGAGGTCCTAGCAAAGCGCAATGCGAACCAAACGATGCAGCGGACTCGCGATAAAATCCGGCGGTGTGGATAATCCCTTGGTCGCGAGCCGCTGATCTTTAGCGTTAGCCCACCCATAGAGAATCCGCCCATGCAACAAGACCGGACGTCACTGATCCTTGGGGTTCTGCTAGTCGCCATTGGTGGCGGATGGCTGCTTAGCAGTCTTGGTTTCATTCCGAGTGTTGACTGGGCTTGGTCGTCGGGGCTCGCCGTGGTCGGCGTCCTCGCGGTCGTTCTTTCCGGTTTCGACAAAGTATCGTTTGTTGTTGCCGGGTTTTTCGTCCTGGCGAGCGTTCTGTCTGTGTTGCGACAGATGGGCATCGTGAAAATCGAGGTCGAGGTTCCCATCCTCGTGCTTGCAGCGGGGCTCCTTTTAATCGGGGCAAGAAGTAGCGCAATCCCGTTGCCCCGATGGATCGTCAAGGGCTAACCAGTCGCTGGATCAGACGGCGGACACAATCCAGCGGAGTGGCGAGTCCTGCGGTCGCAAGCCGCTGATCGGCGACATGACCCCTCCCCATTTTGTGTACCAGTGCTCATGAGAGAGTTGGGGAACAGTCCGCGTGGTGTGTCGGAGGGAGGGGAGTAGCCCCGACGGGAGACACACCACGCACCGCCGCCGGTATCGGCCCAGGCGCGTCGGTGATCGACCTGTCCTTGCAAGGCAGATGGTTGCGAGATTGCCGGCGCCCCGGCTACCCTTGAGGGCTCGGTGGTTCCCCGACGAAGTGGAGTGGCCGCGGAGATCACCCGCCAGTTGGACGACGACCAGTCGCTGTGACAGGCCGTTGTGAGCGTGGAAAAACCGGTTGGGAACCATTTTCCATCGGCGCGCGTCGAAGAGCCGGCGGCCGTGCGCGGCCCCCCGTGATCCCCCGCCCCAGAATGCCGGATTCCCCTTTCCCCGCAGTCCACGAGGAAACCTTCCGCCATGTTCCGCACCCTTTCCCACAGGCGTACCATCCCCTCGGCCTTGCTCGTGGCGGCGATCGCCGCGGCCGGCCTGCTCGCAGGAGGCTTCATTGCCATGCATACCCCGGCCGCCGGCGAGGTTCCATTGGGTGACCGGGCGACCGCCTGGAAGGCCGTTCAAAAGGCGCTCGACGAGGGGAAGCCGAAGTCGGCCGCCGCGGCACTCGCTGGCATCGAGACCGAGGCGACGCAGGCCAAGGCCTGGGCCGAGGTGGCCCGGGCGATCGCCTCGCGGATCCTCACCGAGACGGGCGACCGGCCCGGCGACGACCCCGAGCGGGTGATCCGCCTCGCCGCCGCGATCGACAAGGCGCCGGCGGAGACCCGCGGCGTCCTGGAGGCGATCCGGGCCAACTGGACGTGGGGCTATTTTCAAGCGAACCGCTGGCGGTATCAGCAGCGGACGCAGGGGGGTGCGAAGGCCGACGACCTCAAGAGTATCGCCGAGTGGGATCTGCCCACGATCGTCAAGGAGATCCGTGCCCGGTTCGCGACGGCGGTCGGCGCGCCCGGCAGCCCCGAGCGGGCAGCGGTCCAAAAACTCCCCGTCGCCGAGTGGTCGGCGATCATCGAGCCGGGGAAGATGGCCGATGCCTACCGGCCCACCGTGTGGGACGTGATCGTCCGCGACGCGATCGAGTTTTCCAGTTCCGGCGAACGCGGCCTCGTCGCCCCCGAGGACGCCTTCGAACTCGACGCCACGAGCCCCGCCCTCGGGACGCCCGAGGAGTTTTCGGCGTGGAAGCCGGAGACTGAAAAGGGGTTCAGCGACGCCGACTCGCCACTCGTCGACACGCTCCGGCTCTACCGCGACCTGCTTGACTTCCACCGCGCCGACCAGGATCGCACGGCGTTTCTGGCGGCCGACCTCGACCGGATCCTGTGGGCCAGCGGCGCGGCCGTGTCCGTCGGCGAACCGGGCGACCTCGCCGACCGCAAGAAAGCGGCCCTCAAGGGCTTCGTCGAGCGGGCCGGCGACCACGAGACGGCTTCGCTCGGCCGGTTTCATCTGGCGACGCTCGTTCGCCAGGGCGAAAACGGCGAGCCGGGCGATCTCGTCGAGGCGCGGAAGATCGCGCTGGCCGGTGCCGAGGCCCACCCCAAGAGTCCGGGCGGGGCGCTGTGCAAAAACCTCGTCGCCGAGATCGAGGCGCCGGAGCTGTCGTTCCAGACGGAAACCTCGTGGGCCGACCCGTGGCCGGTCGTTCGCGTTTCCTATCGGAACCTGGCGCGGGTGCACCTCCGGCTGGCGAAGGCCGACTTCAACGCCCGGCTCAAAGCTGGGAAGCCGCAGTTCCACTGGATCGACGATGCCGACCGCAAGGCGATCCTCGCCCTGCCGGCCGTGAAGTCACACGCGGCCGACCTGCCGGCGACGCCCGACTTCCGGCAGCGGCACGAGGACATTCCCGTCGCGGCCGCCTTCAACGCCGCCGGCCTCGAGCCGGGGGCGTATTGGGTGGTCGCCAGCCAGAAGGACACCTTTGGCGAGAAGGACAATGTCGTCTTCGTGTCGATGGTCTGGGTGACCCGCCTCGCGATCGTGGCCGAGCAGGGTCGGCAGGTCGCGGCCGACGGCCGCCAGGGCGGCCCCGTCGCCGTCTCCGGCCACGTCGTGGACATCGCCTCCGGCGAGCCGGTCGCGGGCGCGACGGTGAAGGCCTTTGTCCGCGGGGAGCGGGGCGGCCCTCCGCCGTTCGCGGAGGCTGCGACCGCGACCACCGACAAGGACGGCCGCTATGAACTCTCCGTGCCGCAACAGAAGGAAGTGGTCGTCGTCGCGGCGGCCGATCTCGGCGGCAAACGGCACGAGACGGCGACCGATGCGACGCACGTCTGGCGGCACGAGTCGCACGGCGTCTCCAGGTCGATCGTGCTGGTCACCGACCGGGGCATCCACCGCCCCGGGCAGATCGTTCACTACAAGGGGATTGCCTGCGCGAGCGATTTTTCCAAGAGCGACTACCATGCCGTCGCGAACCGTGAGATCGCCGTCACGTTCCGCGACGCCAACGGCCGCGAGGTCGCCAAGGCCACGCACAAGACCTCCGCCAACGGCTCATTCCAGGGCAATTTCCCGATTGCGACGGGGGCCCTGCCGGGCCAGTGGTCGATCCAGGCGCAGGCGCCGGGCAACGACGGTTTTGGCGGCGGCGTTGCCGTCCGCGTCGAGGAATACAAGCGGCCGAAGTTCAAGGTCGATCTCGCGGCGCCTGAGAAGGCCGTGCCGCTCGGCGGCGAGGTGTCCCTGTCGGGCACGGCGACGACCTACACCGGCGTGGCGGTGGGCGGCGCGAAGGTGAAGTGGAACGTGGTCCGCAACGTCCGCTGGCCGTTCTGGTGCCGCTGGTTCTTTCCCTGGCTGCCGTTCGACCAAGGCGGCCAGCGGATCGCCCGCGGCACGGTGCTGACCGACGACGCCGGAAAATTCACCGTCACGTTCCCGGCCCGGCCCGACAGGAGCGTGCCGAAGGAGTCGCTGCCGGTGTTCACGTACACCGTCACGGCCGACGTCACCGATCCGAGCGGCGAGACCCGCAGCGACACGCAGGCGGTGAGCGTCGGCTACACCGACGTCGAGGCGACGGTCTCGGCCGGTGACTGGCTGGCCGTGGAGGACGGGAAGCCGGCCGCGGTGAAGCTCACCCTCGCCACGACGACGCTCGACGGAAAGCCCCGGGAGGCGACCGGCACGCTCACCGTGTCGCGGCTCGCGCAGCCGGCGGCCGTCGTCCGGCCCGACCTGTTGGGCGGCCACGGGGGCCCGCGGCCGATGCCGATGCGGGGCCGTCGCGGCGGGGTGATCGCGCCCCAGCCCGTCAAACCCGATCCCGCCGACGTGAACACGTGGGCCGTGGGCGAACAGCTGACGAAGGAAAACGTCACGACCGACAAGGCCACGGGCAAGGCCGAGGCGACGGCGACGCTTCCCGCGGGCATCTACAAGGCGGTGTTCGAGATCCCGGCCAGGGGAGACGTGCCGGCCGTCCGGGCCGAGACGGTCGTCGAGGTGGTCGATCCCAAGGGAGCGAAGTACGGCGTGCGGCGGGCGTTCGTGATGAAATCGAAGGCGGCGACGGTCGAACCGAACGGCGAGTTCACGGGGCTCGTCGGCACGGGCTACGACGCAGGCCGGGCGCTGGTCGAGATCACGCAGGCAGGCAAGACGTTGGCCCGATTCTGGACCGATGCCGGCCGCACGCAGTGGCCGGTGAGCCTGAAGGTCACCGACACCCAGCGCGGCGGGTTCACGGTGCGGGCGTGGATGGTCCGCGACGGGCGGCTGCATTCCGAGAGCCGGACGATCGACGTGCCGTGGACGAACAAGAAACTGGCCATCGAGTGGGAGCGGTTCACCCGCAGGCTCGAGCCGGGGGCGAAGGAGATCTGGCGAGCGAAAATAAAGAGTGTGGCGGATCCGGTGGCCGGGCCGGCCGCGCCCGCCGTGGCCGAGTTTCTGGCGTTGGCCTACGACCAGTCGCTCGACGCGCTCGCCGCGCACGCCTGGCCGGGTGACCTGATGGGCTTCTTCCGCCGCGAGTCGAGCTGGGTGAACCTCGCGTTCACGAACCATGGCGCGGGATTCAACCACGTGTTCGGCCATTTCGACCACCGGCACGTGGACGTGCCGGAGATGACCTACCGCGTGCTGCGGGACCCGTTCGGCACGCCGGTGAGTGGTGTGTGGGAGCCCCGAGGCTTCGGAGGCGGACGAATGCTCATGGCCACCGAGGCTGCCCCTGGCAAACCGGGCATGCCCATGGACGGCGTACCGATGGCCGGGGCCGCCATGGAAGCGGATGCAGCCGGAGCGCAGGTCGAAGGGCGCCGTGCGTTGCGGAAAAACGCTCTTGACGACGAAGCCGACAAGCAGGGCCCGGGTGGCCCACAGGCGGCCACCGCCGCCGCGCCGCCCCCGCCGCGCAAAAACCTCGTCGAGACGGCGTTCTTCCTGCCGACGCTGTCGAGCGACAAGGACGGCGTCGTGACGATCGAATTCACGCTCCCCGACACGCTTACGACCTGGCAGTTCAAGGGCCTCGCCCACGACGCCGCGCTGCGCAGCGGCACGATCGTCGATACCTGCGTGTCGGCAAAGGACCTGATGGTGGAGCCGGTCATGCCCCGGTTCCTCCGTGAGGGGGACGTCGTGCAGATCCCGGTGAAGGTCAGCAACACCTCCACC
>JBIKKQ010000198.1:0-5914 GCA_044360305.1 Pirellulales bacterium | reverse complement strand
CCGTACGCGGCAGCCGCCTCGCGGCCGACCGTGTAGCCGACACCGGCTCCGGCCATCAGGTCGCCCTCGTAGGTCGCGTCGATGAACACCCTGCCGTGGAAGGTCCGGCCCGACTCGGTGCGGATCGCCACGATCCGGCCCGCCTGTTTGTCGACGCCGCGGACCACCTTGCCGGGGCCGCCCCCCGCGCGGTCGAGCCGCTCGCGGAACACCACCGGCACGTCGTGCTCGCGGACGAGACCCTCCATGATGGCGAGCGCCGCCGACGGCTCGAACGTCCACATCGCCGACTCGCCGTCCTCGGTCCGTGACTGCCCGCCGTCCTTGTACGACTCTCGGCTCTGCCACTTCCAGTTGGCGGGGTCGTCGTAATGACGCCGTACGCGCCGGTAGAACTCGCGGGCAAGACCACCGATCGCGCGTTTGTTGCCGATGTCGGTCTGCCCCAGGCCACCGGTGGTGAGCCCGCCGATCCGGTCCCCGGGCTCGATCACGACCACGCTGCCCCCCTGCCGCCGGACCTGCACCGCGGCGGCGATGCCGGCCGCCGACCCGCCGTACACGACCACGTCGTACCGTTGTCCGGCGGCCGCCGGCTCGTCGGCGGGCAGTGGACCGGAGAACGCGGCCCACACCGCGACCAGAAGCGGAACGAAACGGCGCGCTGCGACCATGAGCCGTCCTCCGGGGAAGCGAGCCGTCACCCTACGCCAAGGGAACCGTCCCGGCAACGTGCGGCCCGCAAAAACCGGTGGAGGAAGCCGGTTCATGCGCCCGGCGCCGAATGGCGGCCCCCGGGCACCGTGATGTATAATTCCAGTGCCGCGGCTCGTGCGTCCTCGTGCGTCGCGGATTACCAAACGAAGCCTGCGGAGGTCTGCCGATGTCGCGGATCGTTCTCCTCGCGGTCACGATGGCCGCAATGGTTGCCGGCGCGAACGCCGCCCCGGCCCCCGCGCCCGCCGACCTGACCACCCTGTCCGTCGAGGACGCGAAGGCCCTGGCCGCCGACCCGGCTGGAAAAGTCTCGCTGCCACGGATCACGACCCTCACGGCAGACGCGGCCAGGGAACTGGTCAAGCAGCCGAACGGCGGCTGGCTGGAACTCAACGGCCTGACTGCCCTGCCGGACGACGTTGCGGCCGCGCTGGGCGAACACCAGGGCCCGCTGTTTCTCAACGGCCTGAAGACGCTCTCCGCCCCCGCGGCCGGAGCGCTGGCCAATCACCGTGGGTACCTGTCACTCAACGGCGTCACGACGCTGCCCGACGAGGCCGCCAAGGTTCTGCTGACGCACAACCGGCTGGATGCCTCGGGCGAATTGCTGTCGCTGAACGGCCTGCAGACGCTGTCGGCCGAAGCAGCCGGGGCGATCGCCGCGCGGAGAAGCCGGGCATCGTTCCTCGGCCTGACGACGCTGACGCCGGAGGTCGCTCAGATCCTCGCCAAGGCGCGGGCATGGGACGGGGTGCTGCCGAGCTTCACCTCGGTGACGCCCGAACTGGCGGCGGCTCTGGCGCAACGCGAACAGGGCGTCACCATGCCCGGGCTCACGTCGCTGCCTCCTGAGATCGCCACGGCGTTCAAGGGAAAACTGCGGGGTGTGGGGCCGTACCTGACGGCGATCCCGCTCGAAAGCCTGAAGGCGTTCGCCGAGGATGCCCTGCCGACCAGCCTCGACCGGTTGACCACGCTCTCCGCGGAGGAGGCGACGATCCTCGCCACCGCGCGCAGCACGCGGGCCGTCCTCACGTTCGGCGGCCTGAAGTCGCTGCCGCCGGAGGCCGCGAAGGCCCTGATGAAACGCGAGGGCTGGGTGTACCTGAACGGCCTCGCCACGATCCCGGACGACGTGGTGCAGGCGCTCGTCGAGGAGAAGAACTACCACTTCCAGCCGCGGGTGTTCCTCGACGGCCTGACCACGGTGACGGATGAATCGGCCGCCCTGCTGGCCGCCTGGCCGAAGTGGGGCGGCCGGCTGCCGGCGCTGACAGCGATCTCCGCCAAGGCGGCCGAGGCGATCGGTTCGTCGCGGAACTGGGACGGCAGGCTGCCTGCCCTGAAGACGCTCTCCCCCGAGGCGGCCCAGGGGCTCGTCGCATTTCGCGGCGATCTGCTCCTCGACGGGCTGGCCGACCTGTCCCCCGAGACGGCGGAGGCGCTCGCCTCCCATCGCGGCGGCGTCCTGTCGCTCGACGGGCTGAAGACACTCTCCGACAAGGTCGCCGCTGCGCTCGCGGCGCGGCCGGGCCGGCTGTCGCTCGACGGCCTGACCTCGATTGCGCCGGCGACCGCGGCCGCGCTCGGGGGGCACGCCGGCGACTGGCTCTTCCTGGATGGGCTGCCGACGCTCGCGGACGAGGCGGCGAAATCGCTCGCCGCGCACAAGGGGGTCGTGTCGCTGATGGGCCTGAAGACGCTTTCCCCCGCCGCGGTCCAGTCGCTGCACGCGACGGGCCGCATCCTGCTGCCGGCCACGTTCCCGCGTCCGGCGCCCGCCGCCGTCGCGGCGGCCGACGCCAAGTTCGTCCGCGGGTTCCTCGACACGACCTGCATGGGCTGCCATGACGCCGACTCGCCGGAAGGCGACTTCGCCATGGACAAGCTCAAGGCGGGCGAGATCGGCGGCCGCGTCGCCTTCGCGTCGATCCTCGAGCGACTGCAGGCAGGCGACATGCCGCCGCCCGACGAACCGCGGCCCGATCCCGCGTCCGTCGCCAAGGTGACGGCCTGGATCAGGGCGCTGCTCGACTCGCCGCCTCCCGAGCCCGTGCCCCCCTATGCCGTCAAGGAGAAGCCGGGCGACGGCAACCGGCTGCCGCACGCGATCCTGTTCGGCGGCCCGCGCGGCCCGAGCGTGCCCCCGCCGCCGCGGCTCTGGCGGCTGTCGCCCTCCGCCTACGACCAATGGGTCGGCTCGCTCCCGGGAGGCGGTACGCAACAGCCGTTCGGCCTCGTGCTCGAGCGCGGCTTCAAGGACTTCGCCGCCATCTACACCGCGGACGAGGCGACGGCCAGCCTCCTGCTGACCAACGCCGAGCAGATCGTGGACAGCCAGACGAGCGGACACCAGCTTGTGAACGTGGTCGAGAAGCCGGACCTGGCGAAGCAACGGCTCTGGCCCGACGACGGCCGCCTGAAGGCGGCTTCGCCCGAGGAACAGAAGGCGCTGGAATCGGGCATTCGCGTGGCGCAGGGCAACGGGGTTTTCGCCCCGCTGCTGCACCCGCAGGTTCGCGCCACCCGCCAGGAGCTGGAGGCGGCGATCCGCCAGCAGTTCCTCAAGGCCTTGGCCCGGCAGCCCGAACCGCGGGAACTGGAGAGCCTGTTCACGCTGTACGAGGAAAACTGCCGCGACGGCGACATGCGGGTCGCCGGCCGCAGCGTGCTCATGGCACCGCTGATGGTCCCCGACGCGGTGCTCCGGTTCGAAGTCGGAGGTGGCCCGGAGGTCAGGCCGGGGGTCAGGATGCTGGCACCACGCGAGATCGCCATGGCGCTGGGCTACGCCCTGTCGCAGACCCGCGTGCCGGATCTGTTCACTCTCGCCGACACCGGCGGCCTCGCCGACAGGGATGCCATCCGCGGACACGTCCGGGGCCTGCTCGATGACTCGCGCCGACCCAAGTCGCGCGTGTTCGGATTCTTTCGCGAGTATCTCAGCTACCACCTCGCCGAAGAGGTGTTCAAGGATCCGCTGCCCGACCACGAGGTTCGTCGCGGCATGCACTACAGCCCGGCCAGTTACGTCAACGCCACCGACGCGACGCTGCTGCGGATTCTTGCCCGCGACCGCGACGTGCTCCGCGAACTCCTCACCACGCCGACGATCTCCGACAACGTCGGTGAGTATGTCAACGGCGTCTTTCACGACCGGGGACAGACGCCCGTGTTTCGCCCGCTTCCGCCCTCGGTGGGCGAGCGGCCGACCGGCGGCCGGATCGGGATCCCGATGCATTCGAGCTGGCTGGTCAGCTGGTCCACCAACTTCCACACCGATCCCGTCCGCCGGGGCCGTTGGGTCCGCGAGCAGTTGCTTGGCGGACGCGTGCCCGACCTGCCGATCAACGCGGCGGCGATGATCCCCGACGATCCGCACCGGACGCTCCGCGAACGGCAGTCGGTGACGCGGGAAGCACAATGCTGGAAGTGCCACTACCGGATGGACGACCTCGGGATGCCGTTCGAGTTCCTCGACCACTACGGCTACGAGCGGCCCGGCGAGCGGGTGCTCGACCTCGAGGCGATGAAAAAGAGCGGCAACAACAATCCGCTGCACCGCATGGTCCCGTTCGACACCACCGGGGAGATCGCCTTCAGCGGCGATCCGGCGATCGATGGCCCGGTCCGCGACGCCGCCGAGATGCTCCGCCGACTGGCCGGCTCGGACCGCGTCCGGCAGGTGTTCATCCGGCACGTGTTCCGCTATTTCCTCGGCCGCAACGAAACGCCCGGCGATGCCGTGACACTCCAGGAGGCCGATCGGGTCTACGTCGAGAGCGGCGGCAGCTTCAAGGCGCTCCTGGCGTCGCTGCTGTCCTCCGAGTCGTTCCTCTACCGGACCGTTCCTGCCGCGGCGCCGACCGCTACCAAACAAGCCGCCCGCTGAGCGGCACGGCGGGCTCCGGCCACCGCCGCCGGTCAGGCCGGCACATCGCGGCCTACCCGTCCGGCCGCTATGCCGTTTTCAGACAGAGCCTAGTCCGGCTCCGCCCCGCGGCGGCCGACCGCGGTGAACTCCTCCAGCAGCCGGGCGAACTCGCGCTTCCGGATCGGCAGCCGCGTGATCCGGCGCAGCCCGTCGACCCGTGCCAGCCCCTCGACGGTGGCCTGCGTCTCCCCCGCGACCAGCACGGCGGGCAGGCCGGCGTAAGTCGGGTCGGACGAGACCTTGTTGAAGGCTTCGACCGCGTCCTTCCCCAGCGTGTGGCTGCTGAACACCAGGCAGTCGGCTGGCCGCGGCAGCACGGCCGCCATGGCGAGCGCCCGCTGCGGACTGCCGGTGACGAGGACGCGGTAGCCGATGGCGGCGAAAAATTCCCGGAACGACTGCTGCGCGGCGGCGTCCGATTCGACCAGCAGCAGCGTTCCCTTCAACGCGGCCGCGGCCGTGGCCGGCGACTGCGGCGCGGCCGCCGCCCCGGCTGCATGAGTCGTGGCAAGTTGCTCGACGGCGCGGCGGACGTCGGTGACCGTCTGCCAGCGTTCCAGCGGATCGAGCAGTGTCATGCGCCCGATCGTCTCGATGACGTCGCGCGGCAGGTGGTCCGCGCGGGCCGCCAGCGGCGCCAGCGTCTCGAACCGGCGCGGGTCGCTGCGCAGGTTGCGGTCGCGGGTCTCGGCGAGCGTCGGCCGACCGGTGAGCACCAGCTGGGCAAGCGCGCCGAGGAAGAAGATGTCGCTGCGGAAACTGTCGTCCCGCATGCCGGTGAGCTTTTCGAGCGTGGCGTAGTCGATGGTTCGCGGCTGGTCCATCCGGCCCAGGACCTGATCCGCCGTCTCGTCGATGCCGGCGAGCCCGAAATCGACCAGCTTGGCCTGGCCGGCGGAGGAGACGAGGACGTTGGAGGCCTTGAGGTCCCGGTGGGTGACGCCGCGCCGGTGGGCGTACTCCAGGCCGGCCAGCATCTGCCGGATCAACTCGAGCGCCCGCGGCAGGTCGAGCGCGCCGCGGAGGCGGACGAGTTCGCGCAGCGTCTGGCCCTCGACAAACTCCATGGTCAGGTAACTGCTGCCATGCTCCTCCCCGACGTCCTCGATGGCGACGATGTTGGGATGGCGGAGGAGACGGCCCATCTCCCCCTCGCGGCGAAAGGCCTGCTGCCGTTCGACGTCGTCCGTGTGCCGGCTGCGGAGCACCTTGACGGCGATGATCGCCCCCGTGTCGCGGTCCACGGCGCGAAACACGCGGGCG
>JBIKKQ010000197.1:0-5923 GCA_044360305.1 Pirellulales bacterium | reverse complement strand
GGCGAACCTTGGCTTCGCCCCGCCGAGCGTAAGCCTGTCGGGGCCATGGATGGCCCGACAGGCGCGATATTCAGATACTCATCCCCGTGAACCCACCGTCCACGTAGAGTTCGGCGCCGGTGATGAAACTGCCCGCCACCGGGGCGCAGAGCAGGATCGTGGCGCCCACCAGTTCTTCCGGGCTGCCGAAGCGGGCCATCGGTGTCTTGCCCATGATCGACGCTGTCCGCTCCGGCGAGAGAATCTTGCGGTTCTGTTCGGCGGGAAAGAAGCCCGGGCAGAGCACGTTGACCCGCACGCCGCGCGGGGCGAGTTCGCGGGCCACGTTCTTCGTGTAGTTCACCACCGCCGCCTTGGAGGCGGAGTAGACGAAGACCTTGGAGAGCGGCTTGTCGGCCGACACGCTGCCGATGTTGAGGATCGCCCCGCCGCCGAGGGCGGCCATGTGGGCCCCGAAGATCTGGCAGCCGAGGTGCGTGCTCTTGAGGTTCGTGTCGATGATCTTCGCGAAGTCCTCGTCGGGAATGTCGAAGTACGGCACCGCCGAGTTGACGCCGGCGCAGTTGACGAGGATGTCGGCCCGGCCGCGGGCGGCGACGGTGGCGTCGAGCAGCGCCCGGACGCTGGCCCGGTCGCAGGCATCCACGCTGATGAACGTGCCGTCACCGCCGGCGGCCCGGATGGCGTCCACCCGGGCCGCACCCCGGTCCGCGCCGCGGCCTGCCACGACCACGAACGCCCCCGCGCCGGCGAGGCCGTCGGCCAGAGCCCCGCCGAGCACGCCCGTGCCCCCGACGACGACGGCCGTACGACCCCGCAGGCTGAACAGGTTTTCCAGGAATGGGGCGGCCATGAATCGGTTCCTCGTCAGGTCACGGGCGTGCGCAGGTCGAGCCACTCGGAGTGGAACGTCCCCGGCTTGTCGGTCCGCTCGTAGGTGTGGGCGCCGAAGTAGTCACGCTGGGCCTGGAGCAGGTTCGCGGGCAGGTTGGCGTGGCGGTAGCCGTCGTAGTAGGCCAGGGCCGACATGAAGGCGGGCACCGGCACGCCGATCGTGGCGGCGGTGGCGATGACGTGCCGCCAGGCCTTCTGCGCCGCGGCCAGGGCCGCGGTGAAGTACGGAGCGAGCATCAGGTTCTCGAGATCGGGCCGGGCCCGGTAGGCCTCCGCGATCCGCTCCAGGAACCGGGCGCGGATGATGCAGCCGCCCCGCCACATCATGGCGATCGAGGCGTAGTCGAGCGGCCAGTCCTGCTCCTTGGCGGCGGCGGCGAGCTGCACGAACCCCTGGGCGTAACTGGCGATCTTCGAGGCGTAGAGCGCCTGGCGGACCTGCTCGATGAACTCCGCCTTGTCGCCGCGGTTGGCCATGTCGGGCCCCTGCAGGACGGCGCTGGCCCGCACGCGGGCGTCCTTGAGGGCGGAGAGGCAGCGGGCGTAGACGGCCTCGGTGACGAGCGTGCTCGGCACGCCCAGGTCGAGGGCCAGCTGGCTCATCCACTTGCCGGTGCCCTTGGCGCCGGCCTTGTCGAGGATCCGGTCCACGAGGAAGTCGCCGCTGTCGGGGTCGCGGACGGTGAAGATGTCGCGGGTGATCTCGATCAGGTAGCTGTCGAGATCGCCCCGGTTCCAGTCGGCGAAGACCTGTGCGAGCTCGGGATTGGTCAGGCCGGCGCCGTGCCTGAGCAGCGAGTAGGCCTCGCAGATGAGCTGCATGTCGCCGTACTCGATGCCGTTGTGCACCATCTTGACGTAGTTGCCGGCGCCCCGCGGCCCCACCCAGTCGCAGCAGGGGATGTCGCCCTGCGGGCCGACCTTGGCGGCGATCGCCTGGAAGATCGGCTTGACCAGCGGCCAGGCGGCGGGTGAGCCGCCGGGCATCAGGCTCGGCCCCTTGAGCGCGCCCTCCTCGCCGCCGGAGACGCCGGTGCCGATGTAGAGCAGCCCCGCGGCCTCGACCTCGCGGGTCCGACGGTCGGTGTCGGAGGGGAGCGTGTTGCCGCCGTCGACGAGGACGTCGCCCGGGGAGAGCAGGGGGACGAGCGTCTTGATGAGTTCGTCCACGGCCGGCCCCGCCTTGACCATCATCATCACCTTGCGCGGTGGCTTCAGGGCGGCGACGAGGTCGGGCAGGGTATGGCAGCCGACGACGTTGGGCTGTCGGCCGCGACCGTTGGTGAAGGCGTCGGTGACGCTCGTGGTGCGATTGTAGACGGCAATCGAGTAGCCGCGGCTGGCGATGTTGAGGGCGAGATTCTCCCCCATGACGGCCAGGCCGATCAGGCCGATGTCGCACCCTCCCTGCTGTCCCATGCCAAACCGCTCCTCTTGAGCCGGGCGGTCGAGCAGGTGCCACCCGGCACCGGTCGGCCAGCCCGAAAACCGAGACTATATCGGCATGCCTCCGCGTCGGCACAAGGCCCGGCGATTTCGCGGCGGTCGGGCGAAATCGGTCGGGTCGGGCCCGGGCTTCGGGCACCGGACTGAAGGCCCGGGCCGGGTTTTGCCGATAGAACGGTCAGAACCGGGAGGACCGCCCCACCCGGGATAATCCTCACGGCTTCGGCGATCCGCAGAACTTGACCATTCGGCCGAGACTGCCGTAGCGTGGGGTAGTCCGATTTCACGGCTCCGTAGCCAAGTGGCTAAGGCAGCGGATTGCAAATCCGCCATCGTCGGTTCGACTCCGACCGGAGCCTCTCAACAGAAGACCCCCGCGAAGTCCCGGATTTGCCGGGCTTCGCGGGGGTTTTTGTGTTTCCGGAGTCGCTCGCGGCAGGTTGGTCGGCAGCCCGCACAGATGCCCTAGAGTGCCACCCCGAGCCCTCCTGAGCCTTCCCGTAGTGGTCACTTTGGTGGTCACTTCGCCGGTCCGGTGACACTGCGGAATCCGCCACCCCGCAGGTGCCCGTTGCCCGCTGAGCCTCCGGCTCCGGTCGGGTCGGCTGCCCGGTCAGCAGGTCGCCCAAGCCCGCGACCGCCCCCGCCACATCGAGCAGGGTCGCTCGGCTGTACGTGTTCATGGTGAGCAGCGGGGTCGAGTGCCTCGCGAGGGTCTGTGCCTCCTTCACGCTCGCCCCGCCCGCGACCACCCGGGAGATGAACAGCACCCGCAGCGAGTGGAAGTCTGCAACGTGCCCCTGCCGGTCGCTGTAGAGCAGGAAGTCGCTCGCCTGCATCTGCTCCTTCACCGGCTCGGGCTCCTGCTCGGCTGCTTTCAGCCATGCAGCCCGGGCGGCAGCGAGGTCGCTCCTGAGCATCCGGGCGGTGCCCTCCGCGATGCCCGCGAAGACCGGCTCGCCCGGGCCGAAGCCCGAGAGCCAAGCCCGCAGCGGCTCGACCAAAGCATCGGGCAGCGGCTGCACATCCCGCTTCCGCCGCTTGCTGTAGCCCGCCTCGACCGTGCAGGTGGGCGGGGCGGTGTCGAGGTCGAAGGAGTCGATGGTCAGGCTCCGCAGTTCGTTCGCCCGGAACCCGGTCGCCGCCGCGAGGCGGTAGCACATCGCCCGGGTCGGGCCGGGGGCACCATGCTCGCGGATGGTCCGCCGCTCGGTCGTGTCGAGCAGCCACCGCACTTCCTCGGCACTCATCTCCCGGCGGATGTGGCGGCGGTCGGTCGCCGCGTTGTAGAGCCCGAGGTCGAGCAGGGCATCCTCCGGGGTCAGCCGCTGCTTCCAGAGCCACCGCGAGAAGCCCTTCACGCTCCGCAGGTGCCCGTTGCAGGTCGCGAGCGAGGCGGGCTGCTTCTGCTTCTTGTCGCCCTCGACCGGGGGCGGCGGGTTCCGCATGGCGGAGATGGCGGACAGCACCGCGGCAGACTTCAACTCGGGCAGCCGCTCGATGCCCGCCGCCGCGAACACTGACCGCAGGTGCCTTTCGACGGTCTGCACATGCTTCGGGGTGTTCCCGGCGGCTCGCAGATGCTCGATGTGGGCGGCGGCATGCTCGGCAATCGGAGCCCGGGCTGCCTTGGCAAATCGCTCCTGAGCAGGGTCGAGCAGCCCCTCTCGCCGCTGCATCGCCCGCTTCTCCAACTCCCGCCCCAACTGCTCAGCGGCAGCATGGTCGCGGCAGCGAGTCGCGACCCGCTGCGGGTGCCCGTGTTCATCGTAGAACTGCACGGTGTACGTGGCAGCCTCGACGCGGATGCCCTCGCCATCCTGCGACAGCGGGGCGGTTCGCCGCTTGCCGTTGGCATCTCGCCACTCCGCAAACCGCTCGCCCTTCCGCTCGACCACCCGAGCCCCCTCGGGCATCGGCATCTTCTTCACGCGGCGAAATACTCCTGCCATCTCTCAACTCCTGCCTTTGGGGCGGTGCCGCTCGGGCTTCGCGACGATGTGCAGCCCAAGCAGCTCCGCGAGTTTGTCGATGCTCTCCAACCCGAGCCCTCGCTCGCCATCCATGAACTTCGACAGCGAGCCTTGGTCGATGCCGGTCTGCTGCCAGATGCCGTATCGGCTCACACCCGACCGCTCGACCGCCTGCCGCAGTTCATCCGAGAGGCTCAGTCGCTGCTTCTTCTTCGGCATGGCGGTATCCTACGCTTTGCTTGGCGGATTGCCAAGCCGCACTACCTGCGGACCGTCTTCGGTCGGCACCACCCGCAGCCACATCTGCACCAACTCCGGATAGGCGGGCGGGTGGCAGTTTCCGCAGCGGTACGCTCCGAGGGTCGAGAGCCAGAAGACCGCACCGCCACACCAGTAGCAGGGCTTGGGCGGCAGGGTCACTTCCGGAGCCCGCTTCCACCGCAGCAGCCACTCGGGCAGCGGCGGGCTCGCCAGAGCCCCCGGC
The DNA here is from genome assembly GCA_044360305.1 of Pirellulales bacterium. Lineage (GTDB taxonomy): Bacteria > Planctomycetota > Planctomycetia > Pirellulales > UBA1268 > QWPN01. The sequence goes on along the minus strand of JBIKKQ010000197.1, from coordinate 1,126 downwards.
AGCCGGTTTGCCGGTCGCGGCAGGGCAGGGGGGCTCGGAGCCGGGGGCGGGGGCGGACTCGCCTCCTCGGGCTCAGCAGGAGCCCTCGCGGGCGGCTGCCCCGGGAACAGGTCGCTCAGCAGCGATGCAGCATCAAAAGCCATCGGTTGCCTCCTTTCGGGAACGTACCCTATGTGCCCTATGTACCCTGCCGAGCCCGCTCCGGGGCACGTAGGGTACGTAGGGCACGTTGGTCGGGAATGGGGTCGGGAGCCGGGTCGGGCTGCGGCAGGTCGAGGTCGATGCCGTAGGACTCCTGCACTCGCCGCAGGTCGGCGGGGGCGGGGTCGAAGATGTGCCTGCCGTTTGCCTTCCGCGACAGAAGCCCGTACCGCTTCAAGTGAGCCGCGACCGCCCGGGCGGACCACTTGTGAAATAGGCTCGGCTCTGACTCGCTCACAGTCGCGAGCAGTTCGCCCGCGGTCGGAGCGATGCCGCTGCCGACCGCCCGGGCGAGAGCCCGGAGGAGGGCTTCATCATCCGGCGGGGTCGATGCCTCGCGGCTCGACTCGATGAGCAGCAGAGCATGCTTTCGCAGGAGGTCGAGCAGCCCGCGGGCACCGCGGTCTTCAAGCCACGCGGCAATCGAGAGCAGCGGCTGCCACAGTTCAAAGTTCCGGCCGCTCATCTCGGGCACCACATCCTGCCGCCCGGGCAGGTCGAGCCACTCGCTGCCATGCTCGACCGCGAGAATGTGCAGGGCATCTCGCAGCGATTGCCACCGCTGAGCATCCGCCTCGACCCGTAGTTTCGGCTTGGGGCTCCCGGGCGGGCTGCGGAACATCGGCACCGCGAGGCAGCGGGTCGCGAGGGTCGGCGGCAGTTCGTTGATGCAGGCGAGAGCCTTGGGGCCGAAGACGTTGAAGTGTCGCATTACAAACTGACCGTCGCCTGCCGCCTCGCAGCGGGTGGCACAGCCACCCCGCTTATAGCCCGAGAGGAGGCTCGACAGCAGTTCCGCCACTTCGGGCGACCGGCTCTCCCGAAGCCTCTCCGCCTCATCGAGCAGAGCCACTCCACCGAAAGCATGCAGCGAGCGGAACAGGGCAGGGTTGCTCACGTTGGATGTGTTGAGAGGTCGCAGCAC
>JBIKKQ010000196.1:0-5925 GCA_044360305.1 Pirellulales bacterium | reverse complement strand
CGACCCAAGCCGGAGCAGACGCTTTGTCGGCTGCGACGGCGCGAAAGCCAGGTGCAGGCGCCGCTTGCGCGGAGCCGGGCTCCGCCCGGCGACCCCAAGCCGGAGCAGACGCCACGTCGGCTGCGACGGCGCGACATACGCCACGACATTCAGCACAGCGGGGCTGTGAGCACGTCCGTCGCCGACCAGCCGGCGGCCCGCAGGTCGGCGATCGCCAGGCCGCCGGACCGCTTCGCCAGCCGGTTGCCCCGGGCGTCGCACACCAGCGGCACGTGGCAGAAGTCTGGCGGCCGCCAGCCGAGCGCCTCGTTGAGGAGCAGCTGCCGGGCCGTGCTCGTGAGCAGGTCCGCGCCGCGGACCACCTCCGCGATCTCCATCGCATGGTCGTCGGCGACCACGGCCAGTTCGTAGGCGGCCCCGTCGTCCCGCCGCCAGATCACGAAGTCGCCGAAATCGACCCCCGCGGTCCGCACGACCCGCCCCTGCAGGGCGTCGGTGAACTCGATCGCCCGGCCGTCGGGCACGCGAAACCGCCAGGGAACGCCGCCGGGGGCGGAGGCTCGTTCCCGGCGGGTGGGCCGCAGGGCCGATGGAAAGATCGGCTCGGCCGGGGCGTGCGGCGCGGGTTCGTGCGGTGCCGCGGCGGCCTCCTCGACGTCGCGGCGCGAGTGCGGGCTCGGGTAGATCGCGTCGGCGGCCTCCAGCCGGCGCCAGACCTCGAGATACCAGTCGGCCCGCCGGCTCTGCTCGTAGGGGCCGTGCGGGCCGCCGACGTCCGGCCCCTCGGTCCAGCCGAGCCCCAGCCAGCGCAGGTCGGCGACCGCGGCGGCGGCGAATTCCGGCCGGCAGCGGCCGCGGTCCAGATCCTCGATCCGCAGCACGAGCCCGGCGTCCCCGGCCCGTTCCGCCGCCCGGGCGAAGGTCCGGGCATGGCCGACGTGGAGCAGGCCGGTCGGCGTCGGGGCGAGCCGGCCGCGCCGGCCCATCAGAGGAGCCACCAGGCACCGCTGGCCAGCACGTAGCCGCCGAGCGCCAGGTTCGTCGCCGCGTGGCAGAGGATGCAATCGATCGGCCGTCGGGTGGCGGCCGCGATCCCGCTGACGATGGCGAACCAGCCGACCGCGGCCACGGCCTCCGCCGGGTGGCTCAGCGCGGCGTACAGGGCGCACGCGCCGGCCGCCACCGGCGTGACGAGCCCGAAGGGCACCTCCCAGAACCGCTCACGTTCGACGAACCGGAGGAGAAAGCCCCGGAGAAAGAGCTCCTCGGCGAGCGGCACGACGACCACGAGGCCGAGGAACCGCAGGGCGAGAAAGGCCCAGGCGGCCGCACCGGGGCCGAGGGCGGCGAACGGGTCGTAGCCGGCGCGGCCGACGCCCCCCCAGCCGAGGTCGCGTTGCAGGGCGGCCAGGACGATCCACGGGATCACGAGACCGAGGCCGACGAGCGGCGGCCACCAGGTCGGCCGCCCGACCCAGGCCCGGATCGCGGGCCATGCCCAGGCCAGCACCAGGCCGGTTGCCACGATCCTCAGGGCGTAGGCCAGCGGATACCCCCCGGGGAGCCCGACGGTCTCGAGGGCACCGGTTGCGAGGTACACGACGAGGGGTACGACGCATGCCAACCAGGGCCGGTCCGGCCCATGATCGACCGGCGCCGGGGCGTTTTCCGGAGGTGCGGCGGTCATGCTGAACTCGCTTCTCGGCGGGGATGGCGGGAAAAAACGGCCGCAAAACGTTCGGCTGTGACGAATTTCCCCGCCGCAGTATATTCGTCGGGCTCGCCGTCGCCGCACGACCGTTCCGTCCCGCCAGGCGGCAGGAATGTTCCCGGGGGATGTACCCGGGGACGGTGCCCACTCATCCAGACCAGACCCCGAGGAAGTTCGTTTCCATGGACCTGACCAAGCTTCGCAACATGGGCATCTCCGCCCACATCGACTCCGGCAAGACGACGCTGTCGGAGCGGATCCTGTATTACGCCGGCCGCATCCACCGGATCCAAGAGGTCAAGGGGGACGGCGACGGGGCGACCATGGACTACATGGACCTGGAGCGGGAGCGCGGGATCACCATCACCAGCGCCGCCACGAGCGTGAAGTGGGGCGACTGCGACATCAACCTCATCGACACCCCGGGGCACGTCGACTTCACCGTCGAGGTGGAGCGCAGCCTGCGGGTCCTCGACGGCGCCATCCTCGTGCTTTGCAGCGTGGGCGGCGTCCAGAGCCAGTCGATGACGGTCGATCGGCAGATGAAGCGGTATCGCGTGCCGCGGCTGGCCTTCGTCAACAAGATGGACCGCACCGGCGCCAACTTCGAGCGGGTCGTGCAGCAACTCAAGGACAAGCTCGGCTGCCACGCCATCCCCTACCAACTCCCGATCGGCAAGGAGGACAAGCTCCAGGGCGTGATCGACCTGGTGCGGATGAAGGCCCTGTACTTCGACGGCGACAACGGGGAGACGGTCCGCGAGGAGCCGATCCCTGCCGACCTCGCCGACAAGGCCGCGCAGGCCCGGCACACGCTGCTCGAGGACCTCGCGATGTACTCCGACTCGCTGATGGAGAAGCTGCTCTCGGAGGAGGTGCCGACCGAGGAGGAGATCCACGCCGTCACCAAGGCCGCCGTCCACGCTCAGAGCATCACGCCGGTGTTCTGCGGCTCGGCCTACAAGAACAAGGGCGTTCAGGCCCTGCTCGATGCCGTCGTCCGCTACCTGCCCAACCCGCTGGAGCGGAAGGTCGTCGCCAAGAACTGGGCCAACGCCGACGAGAAGTTCGACCTCGAGGCCGATCCGAAGAAGCCGCTCGTGGCCATGGCCTTCAAGATCGTGGACGACCCGTACGGCCAGCTGACCTTCATGCGGATCTACCAGGGAACGATGAAGAAGGGGGACACGTACGTCAACCAGCGGACGAGCCAGAAGCAGCGGTTCAGCCGCATCGTGCGGATGCACGCCGACAAGCGTGAGGAGATCGATTCCGCCGATGCCGGTGACATCGTGGCCGTGATGGGCGTCGATGCGGCCAGCGGCGATACCTATGCCTCCGAGGCCAAGTACTGCACGCTGGAAAGCATGTTCGTGCCCGAGCCGGTGATCAAGATGGCGATCACTCCCACGCAGCGCGACGGCCTCGACAAGCTGGGCAAGGCCCTGCAGCGGTTCACCCGCGAGGATCCCACGTTCCGCGTCGCCACCGACGAGGAGACGGGGGAGACGCTGATCGCCGGGATGGGCGAGCTGCATCTCGACATCTACGTCGAGCGGATCAAGCGCGAGTACAAGGTGGACGTGACGGTCGGCGCCCCGAAGGTCAGCTACCGCGAGGCGCCGACGCGGAGCACCGCCTACGACTACAAGCACAAGAAGCAGACGGGCGGCTCCGGCCAGTACGCCCACATCATCGGCCACCTCGAGCCGCTCCCCGACGACGCGTCCGAGAACTTCGTCTTCGAGGACGCGGTCGTCGGTGGTCGCGTGCCGCGGGAATACATTCCCTCGGTGGAGAAGGGTTTCCTCTCGGTGCTCAGCAAGGGGCCGATCGCCGGCTTCCCGATCGTGGGCGTCAAGGCCACGCTCGAGGACGGCTCCTACCACGACGTCGACTCCAGCGACATGGCGTTCCAAATCTGCGCCCGGGCCGGCTTCCGCGAGGCGTTCCTGGAGACGAAGCCGGTGCTCCTCGAGCCGATCATGAAGATGGAGGTCGAGGTGCCTGCCGACTTCCAGGGGGCGGTCACCGGGGAGCTCAACAAGCGCCGCGGGCTGATCGTCTCCACGGAGACGGTCGGCAACGCCTCGACGATCATCGCCGAGGTGCCGCTGGCCGAGACCTTCGGCTACTCGACCGACCTGCGGAGCATGACGCAGGGGCAGGGCGTGTTCACGATGGAGTTCTCCAAGTACCGCCCGACCCCGATGAACATCCAAAAAGAGATCATCGAGGATCGCAAGAAGGCCGAACTCGCCGCCGCCAAGTGATCGGCGCCGGCCTGCCGGCGGCCTCCGCCGGCAGGCCGCGACCCGGACGTCAGTCAGGCAGCGCCGCCGCGATTCCGTCCCAGAGGGCGATCCGGGCCACGAGGCACTGCCGCGCGGTCTGCGACGCCTCCGTCCAGAGCGCCGGGTCGCGGCCGCAGAGCCGGGCGAGGATCCTGCGGCAACCGGGACCATGATGCTCGTCGTCGTGGGCGATGTGCCGCTCCAGGTAGTAGCGGAACCGGCCCCACGCCCCGGGCTCCTCCGCGGCGAGCCGGACGACCACACGGCGGAACATGTCGGGGATCACGTCCTCCCTGCCGTAGGTGAACGCCGCCACGATCCCGGCCGTCGATCCCGATTCGATCACGGCGAAAGACCGGCGGACGAATTCCAATGCCTCGGGCGGCCCGCCGCAGCCGGCGAGAGCCCGCGGCAGCGGCACGCCGGCGGCGAGGGTCGTCAGCAACCGGTCGATCGGCCCGGTGTCGGCCCCGGACTGATGCATGGCGTCGCGGTACAGTTCGAAGTGCGACGCCGCGCCCCCCTCGGGTAGTTCGTCCGACTCCTCGTCGAGGACGATTTCGTTGACCAGCCGCCGGGCCTCGGCATCGGCCGTCGGCAGCCAGGGGACGGCCGTGCAGGTGAGCCGCTGCTGCATCGCCTTCAGCAGGCTCTGGAAGTCCCAGACGGCGAAGACGTGCGCCTCCATGAACCGGCGCAACCGGGCCGGCCGGTCGATGGCGGCGTACAGGGGGTGGCGGAGGAGAAGTTCACGGTCGTCGCCGAGGTCGATGCCCGGTTCATGGCCTGCGGCTTGGGGGGCGATGGTGGCACTGGACATGGCGAACCTCCCACGGGGAACGAACGTCTCCAGCGTTATAGACCGCCCGCCGACGTCGGGAAGGCCCCGAATCTAATGCGGGGCGAACGTGTGGCGGACCGTGATCTGTCGCACCTGGCGGCTCGTCGGCTCGTAGCAGCGGATCCGCACCTCGAGGCCGCGCAGCGGAAACGCGTAGGGGGGGACGGTTTCCCGTTCGCCGGCGTCGTCGATCTGGCCGTTACCGTCGTCGTCGAGGCCGTTGAACCAGTCGTCCACGACGCCGTCGCCATCCTCGTCGCGGCCGTTGGACTCGTACTGACTGCTCCACGTGTCGTACGTTCGGCGGGTGGTTGCCGAGCCCTGCAGCCCGCTGCGGGCGTCGCCGAAGCCGGCGAAGTGGGCAGGGACAGCAGGGAGCAAGTCGTTGGCGGACACGCCATGGCCGAGATCGACGTAGCCGCCGCTGGCGACCGGCGGCCCGGGGCCGACCGCGGCCGAGAACCCCGGATCGCCCGGCACGAGGGGGGTGCCGCCGGCGGCGACGGCGACCGGCGCCGCCGGGTCGAAGACGCGGACGTCGAAGCCGAGCACGTTGCTGAGCACCGCGTCCTCCCCTCGGCGCTGGCTGGTGGCGTCGAAGACGAGCCCCTCGATGGCCGCCGGCAGCAATTCGGCCGTCCCGGAGGTCGATGGGGTCTGGTGAGCCACGAAGGGAAACGGATGGCCCGACGATGTGAGCCCGGCCATGTTGTGCATGAATCGGCACTCGCGCCGGCTCAGGTCGGCAAGCGTGTTGGGGAACAGGACCGCCCCCTCGCGGCGCACCGACACGTCGCACGGGGCGTTGTAGAAGCCCGCCCATGAACTCCAGGGGAGCGTGTTGTTGTCGTCGAGGAACGGATCGGCGCCGACGTAGCCCATCACCAGCAACTGCCGCCGGTAGAGCGTGTAGGTGACGGGGTCGGAACTGCCCGGCGTCGGCCGGGCGAACCAGGCGACCTCCGCCAACGTGCTCTCGAACGTGTCCACGAGCGCCGCCGCCGAAACGGAGTTCGTCGGCGCCCGACCGATGAACGGGGCCTCGGAGTTTCGCGTGGTGAACAGGAGGACATCGTCGT
>JBIKKQ010000049.1:0-20248 GCA_044360305.1 Pirellulales bacterium | reverse complement strand
CCGGCACGAAGGCGGTCCAGAAAAGCAGCGCCACGGCATTGAACGGGGGCACGGCGTAGGTCTTGAGGGGTTTGGCGATCGCCTCACCGTCGCGGATCGACTCCGACACCTTGGCGAACAGCCGCTCGAACATCATGTTGCCGGAGGTGTCCTTGACGATGTTCAGCGACTCGAGGATCGGCACGCCGCTGGCCAGCAGCGTGGCCAGCGTCCGACATGACCGAGCGAGGATGTTCTTCTCGACGAGCTGGCCGAAGACCACCACCTTGAGCGCGAACAGGTCCCAGCCGAGGCGGCCGTAGGGAATCAGCTTGATCAGCCGGACGACGAGGTTGATCCCGATGGGGATCGCCGGCAGCAGGAACCAGTATTTCACCACCCAGTTCGACAGGTTGATGAGCATCAGTGTCATCGTCGGCAGTTCGGTACCGAAGTCGTCGAAGATCTTCTTGAACTGCGGCACGATCGAGACCATGATGAACGACAGGATGCCGACGGCGACGAGCACGACGACGATCGGGTAGACGAGCGCGCCCTTGACCTTGCGCTTCAGCGACTCGCTCTTTTCCATGAATTCCGCCAGTCGGCGCAGGATCGTTTCCAGCGCCCCGCCGGCCTCGCCGGCGCGGATCATGTTGCAGTACAGCCGGTTGAAGGCCTTGGGGCTCTTGGCCATCGCCTCGGACAGCGTCGCTCCCCCCTCGATCTCGTCGCAGACGTCGAGCAGGCTGTTCTTCAGCCGGCCCGGCTTCTGCATCTCCGCCAGCAGCTTCAGGCTGCGCAGGATCGGCAGACCGGCATCCTGGAGGATCGACAGCTGCCGCGTGAACAGGGTCAATTCCTTCGTCTTCACGCCCCCGATGGCGAACGACCGGCCCGGTTTGCGGCCCGCCGGCGCCGGCCCCTTGGCGGCGGCCTTCGCCCGCTGGGCCTTGAGCTTGGTGACCATGTAGCCCATCGAGCGAATCGTCGCCTGGGCCTCGGCCTCGTTGGCCGCGTCCACGGTGTCGCGGATCTCCTTCCCCGTGGCGGCGTCGATGGCCTCGAACTGGTACGTGGGCATGTCGTCTCCTCCCGCTTCAGGCTTCCAGGATCGTTTCCCGGATCACTTCCTCGGCCGTCGTGATCCCCTCGTAGGCCTGGGCCAGCCCCGAGTCGCGCAGCGTGACCATCCCGGCCCGCCGGGCCGCCTCGCGGATGTCCTCCGTGGAGGCGTTGCGCATCACCAGGTCGCGGATCTCATCGTTCATCACCAGGAACTCGAACAGGCCCAACCGCCCCTTGTAGCCGGTGCGGTTGCACTTCTCGCAACCCCGGCCGCGGTAGAACTTCCGGCCCACGGCCTGGTCGCTCGTCAGCTCCAGATCCGCGAGCACGTCGGCTCCGGGCACCACCTCCTCCCGGCAGTTGGTGCAGATCCTGCGGACGAGCCGCTGGGCGAGGATCGCCTCCACGGTGGCGGTGATCAGGAACGGTGGCACCCCCATGTCGCGGAGCCGCGTCACGGTGGCCGGGGCGTCGTTGGTGTGCAGCGTCGAGAACACCATGTGGCCGGTGAGCGCGGCCTGGACGGCGATCTCCGCCGTCTCCACGTCGCGGATCTCGCCGACGAGGATCCGGTCCGGATCCTGGCGCAGGATCGCCCGCAGGCAGTTGGCGAACGTGTTGCCGATCTCGGCGTCGATCGGCACCTGGATGATCCCGTCGATGTCGTACTCGACCGGATCCTCCGTCGTGATCAGCTTGTCATCCACCGTGTTCAGCTCGGAGAGGGCCGAATAGAGCGTGGTCGTCTTGCCGGAGCCGGTCGGCCCGGTCACCAGCACGATGCCGTTGGGCCGGGCGATGACCTCGCGAAACCGGCGCAGCATGGCCTCGCTCAGCCCCACCTTGCTCAGATCGAGCGACACCACGCCCCGGTCGAGGACCCGCATCACCACGCTCTCGCCGAACAGCGTGGGCAGGACGCTGACCCGCAGGTCCACCGGATGACCGCCGACGGAGAGCTCGATCCGGCCGTCCTGCGGCAGCCGGCGCTCGGCGATGTCGAGGTTCGCCATGACCTTGATCCGCGTCGTGATCGCGAACGCCAGGTGCTTGGGCGGGGGGACCATCTCCTGGAGCACCCCGTCGGCCTTGAGACGGATGCGAAACTCCGACTCGAAGGGCTCGAAGTGGATGTCGCTGGCGCCGTCGCGGATCGCCAGCAGGAGCACCATGTTGAGCAGTTTGCGGACCGGCGCGCTCTCGGCAAGCGCCTCCACGCTCGTCAGGTCGGTGGGCCCGTCGCGGCCGGCGGCCGCCGCCGCCGCCGCCAGCTCGTTGTCGGCCTCGAGGTCCTGGACCAGCGACTCGACGCTGTCGGTCTCCGACGCGTAGAACCGGCCGATCGCCTTCTGGATCTCCTGCTCGGTCGCCACGCAGACCGTGATGTCGTAGCCGAGCAGCGTCCGCAGCTCGTCGGCGACCTGGATCTTCTGCGGTTCCGCCGAGGCGATCGTCAGCCGGCTGCCGGCGAGCTCCAGCGGGACCACCCGGTAGAGCTGGGCCATCGGCTCGCTGATCAGCCGGAGCACGTCGGGGGAAATCTGCCGGTCGTAGAGGGTGACGAACGACGTGCCCCACTGCTCCGCCAGCGCCTCACCCAGCTGCTCCTCGGAGTAGAACCCGAGCGACACCCCCACGCGGCCGAGCGGCTCGCCGCCCCGGGCGGCCTGCGTCTCCAGCATCGTCCCCAGCTGATGCTCGTCGATCAGCCCGAGGTCGATGAGGATCTGTCCGATGCGTTTGATGGCCATTGGAGTCCGCGTCAGCGTTCCAGGTCCTTGGCGGCCTTGCGGGCCACCGTCTCGTCGTCGTCGAAGATGCCCTGCTTGGCGTTGGCGATTCGGCGGAACATGTCCTCGAAGTTCTGCGCCTTGGCGAGCACGTCCTCCTCGGTCACCTTCTTCTCGCTCCACAGCCGGAACAGGTGGTCGTCGAGCAGCTGCATCCCCATCTTGGAGCCGGTCTGGATCGCCGAGTTGATGCGGAACGTCTTGTTCTCGCGGATCAGGTTGCCGATGGCAGGCGTCACCACCAGCACCTCGTAGGCGGCGCACCGCCCGCCGCCGATCTTGGGCAGGAGTGTCTGCGACACCACGCCGAGGATCGCCGTGGAGAGCTGGGTGCGGATCTGCTCCTGCTGGTTGGTGGGAAAGGCGTCGATGATGCGGTTCACCGTCCCCTGCGCGCCGGTGGTGTGCAGCGTGCCGAACACGACGTGCCCGGTCTCGGCGGCGGAAATAGCCGCCTCGATCGTCTCCAGGTCGCGGAGCTCGCCCACGAGGATCACGTCGGGGTCCTGGCGGAGGGCACGCCGCAGGGCCTCGGAGAACGAGGGCACGTCCGTCCCCACCTCGCGCTGGTTCACCGTGCTCTTCTTCGAGGAGTGGTAGAACTCGATCGGATCCTCGATCGTGATGATGTGATGGTCGTAGTTCTGGTTGATGAAATCGATCAGCGAGGCGAGCGTGGTGCTCTTCCCGGAGCCCGTCGGCCCGGTGACGAGGAACAGGCCCCGAGGCCGGGTCACCAGCCGCTTGCAGACCTCGGGCACGCCGAGTTGCTCCGGCGTGAGCAGCCGGTTGGGGATCTGCCGGAGCACCATCGCCACGCTGCCGCGCTGCTTGAAGATGCTGACGCGGAACCGGGCCAGGTCCTTGAAGGCGAAGCCGAAGTCGGAACCGCCGTGCTCCGCCAGTTCCGCCTGGCAGCGCTCGGGCGTGATCGCCTTCATCAGGCCGTTGGTGTCGTCGGCCGTCAGCACCTTCGTCGCCTGGGGCCGCATGTGGCCGTCGATGCGAAACACCGGGGGCAGGCCGGTCGTGATGTGGATGTCGCTCACGCCCCCCTTGACGGCGGCCATCAGCAACTTGTCGATCTGGATCGTGCCGCTGGCGGCCTTCGGCATGGCGTACACGTCGCCCGACGCGCCGCCTCCCTCGACCTCGGCCTCCGGCTCCTCCTCGATGGCAAGTTCCAGCGGGGCTTCGGCCGGCGGGGGAACCGCCGCGGCCGTCGGCCGCAGGACGAGCACGGCCGCCCCCTGCACGGTCGTGACGTCGCCGCTCCAGCCGCCGCGACTGACGCCGTCCGCAAAGCCCGCGGTGACCGTCTCGACCTCGGCCGCCGAGAACGTCCGCGTCTTCAGGGGCCGCATCTGGCTCCCGATCCGCAGGATCGGCGGCGCTCCTGCGGAGAGCCGCACCTCGGCCGCCCCGTTGTCGGCGGCCAGCCGGAGGATCTTCTCGACCTGCTCGATCAGGGTGTCGGTGGCCGTACTCATGTCGGCGACCTCCACGCAGCCACAGTCCGGCGATTCGGCCGGCCAGGACGGAACGTCAACAACGGGGGCCGGCTCACGGCGACCACCTCGGCGACCCGGCGATCACGGCCCCTGACAGCCGCCGCCGGTTCATGAATCATTATGCGCGTCATCGGCGGAAAAGTCTCCTCCACACCAAAAATTCCGCTCTCCCCGGCAGGAAACCGCCGGGGACAGCATGCCTATTCGACCTTCTTGGCAACCCGGAACACCTCGTCCAGGGTCGTGATCCCGCGCAACGCCTTGGCGACCCCGTCGTCGAACATCATCCGCATCCCCTGCCCGAGCGCCGCCCGGCGAATCTCCTGGGTCGCCGCCCCCTGGAAGGCCAGTTCACGGAGCTTGCTGTTCATGACCATCAGTTCGAAGATGCCCAGCCGCCCCTTGTAGCCGGAGTTCTGGCAGTTGGCGCAGCCGCGGCCCTTCATGAAGGTCGCCCCCTTGAGCATCTCCGGCCGAATCCCGGCCGCCTCGATGTGGGTGTCGAGCGGCTGGTGCGGCTGCTTGCACTTCGGGCAGTTGACCCGCACGAGACGCTGCGCGAGCACGGCAATCACGCTGGAGGCGACGAGGTACGCCGGCACGCCCATGTCGATCATCCGAGTGACGGCGCCGGGTGCGTCGTTGGTGTGCAGCGTGCTGAACACGAGATGGCCGGTGAGCGATGCCTGGATCGCCATCTGCGCCGTCTCCGTGTCACGCATCTCGCCGACGAGAATCACGTTCGGCGCCTGCCGGAGCATGGAGCGGATGACGCGGGCGAAGTCGAGGCCGATGGAGTGGCGGATCTCCACCTGGTTGATGCCGGCGAGGTAGTACTCGACCGGGTCTTCGGCGGTGATGATCTTGGTGTCGGGACGGTTGAGTTCGTTGAGCGCGGCGTAGAGCGTGGTCGTCTTGCCGGACCCGGTCGGCCCGGTCACGAGGACGATGCCGTTGGGCCGGCGGATCAGGTTCTTGAACTGCCGAAACTCGTTGTCGGCGAGGCCGAGCTGGCGGATGCCGACGCGGATGTTGTCCTTGTCGAGGATCCGCATCACCACCGACTGGCCGTGGTTCGTCGGCAGCACGCTGACCCGGAGGTCGTAGTCCTTGCCGTCGGCCGTGAGCTTGATGCGGCCGTCCTGGGGCCGGCGGCGCTCCGCGATGTCGAGCCGGGCGAGGATCTTGATCCGGGACAGGATCGCCCCCAGCAGCCGGCGCGGCGGCCGGTCGCGTTCCACCAGCCGGCCGTCGATCCGGTAGCGGATCCGCACCCGGTCCTCGAAGGGCTCGATGTGGATGTCGCTCGCCCGCAGTTGCACCGCCTCGGTGATGATCAGGTTCACCAGCTTGACCACCGGGGCGTCGGAAAGGTCGTCGGGGTTCTGGGCCGCCGCCTGCTCGACCGCCGTCTCCGTGAAATCGATCGCCGTGTCGGTGAACTCCTGGAGCATCGAGTCGGCGCTCTCGCCGTCCGACAGGCCGTAATGCCTGTTGATCGCCTCGACGATCTGCTCCCGAACGGCGATCGCCATCTCGACGTCGCGGTTGAGGATGAAGCGGAGCTTGTCCTGGGTCTCGATGTCGCCCGGATCGCTGGTCGCGACCCGCAGCGAATTGCCCGAAGCCGACACCGGAAAGATCGTGTTCTCGCGGGCCACGCTTTCCGGCAGCAGGTCGATCACTTCCTGGGGCACGGCCGTCTCCGCCAGGTTCACGAACCGCATCCGGCTCGCCTTGGCGACCGCCTTCATGATCCGCTCGGCCGGGGCGTAGCCCAGCCGCACCAGTTCGTCGTGCAGCTTCCGGCCCGTCGAACGCGCGCCCCGCATCGCCTCGGCGATCTGCTCGCCCGAGACGATCCCCTCGGTCACCAGGATGGTTGCAAATGCGTCGGCGGGCATGGGAAGGCCGGGAGGGAAACGTCAGCGGGCGGATTCGAGGAACGTGTCGGCGTGCTCGTAGCCGGGGGCGCAGGTGCAGAGGAACACGAGCTCGGCGGGGCCGGTGTTGCGGATCGTGTGCCGCGCCCCCGGCGGGATCGCGATCGCGTCGCCGGGGCCGACCGGCCGGGTCTCCTCGCCGAGCGTCATGGCCGCGGTGCCCTCGAGGATGTAGTAGATCTCCTCGGTGGCCGCATGGTGGTGCGGCGTCGTGGCGCCCCCGGGGGGCAGCCGGGCCTCGGCCAGGCTCTGGAGGCGGATGGCGGAATTGCGGTGGGCGAGGAGTTCGCGGATCGTCGATCCGTCGGCCGTGACGAACGGTCGTGCATCCCGCCGATTGACGATGTCCATGCCCGGTCCCCACACTGCCGCCACGGGCCACCGTCCAGCGGCCCGCGATCGATTCGAGCCGCCGTTCCGACGTCCCGCTCACGCCATGTCGAGGATACCAAAACCGTGGCAAAGCGGAACGTGACGCCCCACGGGGCGCGGGCCAGCCGGGAGCCGGCCGCCTGGCGGACCTGGCTGCTGATCGGGGCCACGGGGTTCGGCGGGCCGGCCGGACAACTCGCGCTGCTGCATCGGGAGGTGGTGGACCGCCGCCGGTGGCTGGACGAAGCCGAGTTCGGCGCCGCCACCCAGCTCTGCATGCTGCTCCCCGGGCCTGAGGCGCAACAGCTGGCCACCTACGCCGGCTGGCGGATCGGCGGCCTGCCGGGGGGCCTGCTCGCGGGCACGCTGTTCGTGCTTCCCGGGGCGGTCATCGTCACGGCCCTCGCCTGGCTGCACGCCGCCGGCGCGAGCCTGCCGCTCGTGGCAGCAGCCTTCGCCGGCACCCGGCCGGCCGTGCTCGCGCTGGTCGTGGCGGCGGCCTGGCGCATCGGCAGGCGGGCGATCTCCAGCGACACCGCGACCGTGATCTGCCTGCTGGCGGCGCTGGCCTTCGCCGGCGGCATTTCGCTGCCGCCGGTGGTGGCGCTGGCGGCAGCCTGCGGATGGTTTGCCCCCGGATTGCTGACCGACATGCCCGCCCTGATGCCAGACCCCGGCCGGGCCGGCACCGGACCGCGACTGGCCGCCGACATCCGCCGGGCCGTCGCGGTCACGACCGGATTCGTCGCCGTCTGGGTCGGGGCCTACATGGCCGTGGCCGGCCTCGGCCTGGCCGGCGGCCGCGGGGCGAGTCTGGCAACGCTGTTCACGGAGACGACGCTGTTTTCGTTTGGCGGCGCCTACACCGTCGTGCCCTGGGCGCTCGACGAAGGGCTGACCCGGGGCTGGCTCGGGCCCGTCGAACGGGCCGACGCCCTGGCGGCGGGCGAGGCGACGCCCGGCCCGTTGATCCTCGTCGTCACGTTCATCGGTTTCCTCGCCGGCTGGAAGGCCGATGCCGTCAGTCCCGCGCAGGCCGGCCTCGAGGGAGCCGCCGTCGCCACGCTGTTCGCCTTCATCCCCTCGTTCGCCCTGGTGCTCTCGCTGGCCCCGTTCGTCCGCGCCCTGATGATCTCGCGCCGCCCTGCGGCGGCCCTGAACGCAGTGGGCGCCGTGGTCGTGGCGGCGATCGCCGTGCTGGCTGTGAAACTGGCCCGCGACGCCCTGCTCCCCTCCGGACGGCTCGATCCCCTGGCCATCATCGTCGCCGCGGCCTCGCTCGTGGCGCTGGTGCGGTTCAAATCGCCCGCGGTCCTCGTCGTGGCCGCGGCCGCGGCGATCCGCGTCGTCGCGACCCTGGCGACCGGGTACCGGGAGCACAATGCGTTTGACGTTTTTGGTGGTTGAGTCCGTGAGGGGTTGCCCACGCCCAGCAAGCCGGCGTTGCTGACAAGCGCAGGCCAGGAGGCCGAAGCGCGGGCAGCATCGAGTGAACGGAGGCCGGGAGGGCCGCAGTGAACGTCCGGCGAGCGGGCGTGGGCGGCCCCGAACCGTGCCCCAGCAATTGTCAACTATGTGGACACCCGGGGTGGTAGCGTCTGCTCCGGCGGATTGGGCCAAAAAACGGGACAAACGCGCCCGGTCAGCCGCCGCCGAGCAACGCCCTGAACGCCGCCTCGTCGAGCACCGGCACGCCGAGTTTGCGGGCCGTCGCCAGCTTGCTGCCCGCCTCCGCACCCGCCACCAGGTAGTCGGTCTTCTTCGACACGCTCGACGCCGCCCGGCCGCCGGCCCGGCGGATCGCCTCCTCAGCCTCCTGCCGGGAAAAACCCGTCAGCGTGCCGGTGACGACGAGCGTTTTGCCGGTCAGCGGGCCGGTGGCGGTCCGTTCGGCCGCCGGCACGTCGAGCCGCACCCCCGCCTTCCGCAGCCCGGCGATCGTGCGCCGGCCGAAGTCGCCCGCCAGCCAGTCGTGGACGCTGGCCGCGATCACCGGGCCGATCTCGGGCACGGCGGCGAGCTCCTCGACCGGAGCCGCCTCCAGGTTCTCGATCGCGGGAAACCGCTCGCAGAGCAGCGTCGCCACCCGCGGCCCGACGTGGCGGATGCCGACGGCGTTCAGCACCCGCACCAGGCCGCGGTCGCGGCTGGCGGCGATCTGGGCCACGACCGCCGCGGCCGACTTCTCCCCCATCCGCTCCAGGGGCGCGAGCTGCTCGACCGCGAGCCCATACAGGTCGGCATAGTCCTTCACCAGCCCGGTGGCGACGAGCTGCTCGACGAGCTTGTCGCCGAGCCCCTCGATGTCCATCGCCCCGCGCGAGGCGAAGAACCGGAGCCGCTCCCGGCAACGGGCCGGGCAGTCGACGTTGGGGCAGCGGATGTAGACGCCGTCCTCGTCCTTGACGAGCGCGGTGTCGCACTCCGGGCAGCGTTGGGGAAACTCCCATGCCGGCAGCGGCTTCTGCCGGAGGTGCTTCTCGACGCGGACGACGTGCGGGATCACCTTGCCCGCCTTCTCCACCACGAGCACGTCGCCGACGCGGATGTCCTTGCGGACGATCTCGTCGGCGTTGTGCAGGCTCGCCCGGCGGACGGTCGTGCCGGCGAGTTCCACCGGCTCGAGGTCGGCCACGGGCGTCACCGTGCCGCCGCGGCCGACCTGCACGCGGATCCCGGCCAGCGTGGTCGTGGCTTCGAACTTCTCGAACTTCCAGGCGATCGCCCAGCGCGGGCTCTTCGCCGTCGTCCCCAGCCGGCGCTGCTGGTCGAAGCGATCGACCTTGACCACGAACCCGTCCACCTCGAAGTCGAGGTCGTGGAGCTCCTCGATCAGTTCCGTGCCGCGTTCGACGAGCGCGGCGAGCGTGGGGAAGACGCGGGTGCCGGGCGCCACCGGCAGCCCGGCCTTCACGGCCCAGGCGAGGAGCTCGGTCTGCGACCCGGCCCCGAGACCGGCGGCGTCGCCGACGCCGTGGCAGAAAAACCGCAGCGGCCGGGCGGCGCATTCCCGCGGGTCGAGCAGGCGGATGCTCCCGGCGGCCACGTTCCGCGTGTTGGCGAAGGGGGCGAGTCCCTGCCGGGCCTGTGCTTCGTTGAGGGTCACGAGGTCCGAGTTGGTCATGTAGACCTCGCCGCGGATCTCGACCGTCTCCGGCGGCCGGGGGAGGTCGAGCCGCAACGGCACGCCGTGGATCGTCCGCACGTTGTGGGTGATGTCGTCCCCGGTGACGCCGTTGCCCCGGGTGGCGGCCAGCGCGAGCAGGCCGGCGTCGTAGGTGAGCGAGACGGCGACGCCGTCGATCTTCAGTTCCAGCACCCAGCTGATCGGCTCCGGCTCGTCGCCGCCGCGCAGCAGCCGCTCGACCCGTTCCCCCCAGGCCGCGAGGTCGGCGACGCTGTAGGTGTTGTCGATCGAGAGCATCGGCACGCGATGGCGGACCGGCCGCAGTTCGGGCACCGGCTCGTCGCCGATCCGCTGCGTCGGGCTGTCGGGCGTGACGAGGTCCGGATGCCGCTCCTCCAGCTGGCGCAGTTCCGTCACCAGCCGGTCATAGTCGCGGTCGCTGATCTCGGGCGCGGCCTCGACGTAATACTTTCGGTCGTGATGCCGAATCTCGGCCCGAAGCCCGGCGATCGTGGCGGCGGCCGCTCGGGTCACGGGTCACCGTCCGCCGCTTCGGGTGTCGTGGGCGACGGCACCGACGGTGGCGATGGCGAGCACCACGAGTTCGCCGACGAGGAGCGTGGTGCCGTAGCGGTCGATGAAGGTGTCGAGCGACGAGCGGCTCTGCCAGACCGTCTCCGGCCGCACGCCCCTGAGCACGGCGACGCTGTAACTCATCGCCGTGATCGTGAACGCGATGCCCGCGGCGCCGAGCAGAATGGAGAACGGATTGCGGGGGGGGCGAGGCATGACGGGGTGGACGCGGGCCGCGGCGGAGCGGCCCGAAGTATAGACCGTCCCCCGCCCTGCCGGTCCGGGCCGCGGTTCAGGCCGCCTGCTGCATGCGGGCGAGCAGCGATCCGGCGGCCGCGAGGACGTCGGTGACGTCGATGACGGCCATCGCCCGCCGGTCGGTCTTGCGGTCGGCCCACGCCGGCCGGAGGTCGGACGGCGGTTCGAGGCAGACGTGGCCGGCACCGTAGGGGCCGTTTCGCGCGGCGGGCACCGGACCGAACAGGCCGACGCAGGGCGTGCCGACGGCGGCGGCGAGGTGCAACGGCCCGGTGTCGGAGGAGATGAATAGGCAGGCGAGCCGGCAGAGTTCGCCGAGATCCTGGAGGCTCGTCGCCGGGGCCAGGATCGCGCTCCCGGCTGCATCGGCGACGATCCGTTCGGCGGCGGCCCGTTCCGCATCGCCCCCCCAGACCACGACCACCGGCTGGCCGTGCAATCGGCGGATGCCGCGGGCCGCGGCGGCGAACCGGTCGAGCGGCCAGAGTTTTGACCGCCAGCCGGCCCCTGGATTGATGATCACCGGCCGCTGCGGCAGCCGCTGCCCGGCCAGCCACTGCTGCATCCGCAACTGGCTCACCGGCCAGTGCGGCATGGCGAACCCGGCCGCCTCGGCGGGGATGCCGAGCGGAGCGAGGAGTTCGCAGTTACGGTCCACGACGTGTGCCGCACGGAGCGCAACCCGGTGGGTCGCGGCCAGCCACGATCCCTCGCGAGCGTCGGGCCCGGCCGGGCCGATCCGCCGTGGAGCCCCCGAGAGCCATGCGGCGACGCCGCTCTTGAGCAGCCCCTGGAGATCGAGCGTCGCGTCGGGGCGAAAGGCCCGCAGTTGGCGGCGGAGCGTCAGCACGGCCCGCGGCGACTTGAGCCAGCCGCGCGGGAGGCGAAACACGTGATCGATGGCAGGATGGCCGGCGAGGACGTCGGCGGCCCGGCCTTCGACGGCCCAGCCGATCCGCGTGTCGGGGAGGGCGCGTTTGATCGCCACGGCCGCGGGCACGCCGTGCAGCACGTCGCCGATGGCGGAGAGCTTGATGACGACGATGGAGCGGGGAGGCGTCATGGGCATGCCGACCTGGGAACCGGGAGAATCGGCGAGGACCCGGCCTGCTGGCAAGGCCAATTCTCGCCCCCCTTTCCCGGTCCTTTTTGAGTGCAGACACCGCGAATGTGCCGGCGGCGCCTCCCCGGATGCGGCGGCGCACGCGTCAGCCGATCCCGGCCAGTTCGCACATCAGCGTCGCCGAGACTCCCTCCGGGCAACTCCAGACAAGAAAAAAATGCGCCTCACGGACCAGCCGCTCGGCCGGATGGCCGACGACGAAGCCCGCCCCCTTGCAGGCTGTGAGGGCCGCCTGGGCGGCACGGACCGCAAGGCTGGTGGCGGCGGCCCGGAGCCGATCGCGGTCGGCCTGCTCCACGGCTCCGGACGCGGCGGCGAGCAGGTCGGCATGGATCGCGCCCTCCTCCGCGTCGAGGCCGGCGACGACCGGCAGCAGCGCCGGCCGCGCGGCCGCCTCGCCACGCAGGAGGCCGACCGCCGCCCGGGTGGCGCCGACGGCCAGCGCCGTCGTCGCCAGGCCGCCCGTCCGTGGCGGATTCCCGCCGACCGCCAGCACCGCGGCCGGACGCACGCCCTGAAACCGGACCGGGCCGGTATGGCTGGCGGAGAGGGCGAGCATCTCGAACGGCGGACCGATCTCCAGCCCGGCGGCTTCTCTCTCCACGAGAAAAAATCCGCGGCCACCCTCGGCCAGGGCGGCACCGACGACGAGCGTGTCGCAGGCGTCGGCGCCGGTGACCCACGGGCAGAGCCCCTCAAGCCGCCAGGCGTTGCCATCGGCCACGGCGCCGAGCGCCGGCCGGCCGTGGTGCTGCCGGCTCGTGGTGACCTGAGCGATGCCGACCGTGGTGAACTCCAGCCCGGCCGCGAGCCGGGGGAGAAGCCGGTCCCGCGCGGGGTGATCCGCAGCCGCGATGATCCGCACCGCGGCCGCCCACTGCGTCAGCGCTAGCGCCGTCGTCAGGCAGCGTTCCGCGACGGCGACGAGCGCCGCGGTGACCGCCGGCTCGGACGCCCCGCAGCCACCACGGTCGGCGGGCACGAATCCGGCGAGCAGGCCGTGACGGGCAAGCGTCGCCATGGCCCCGCTTCGCCACGGCCCGACGGCGCGGGTCCGTTCGGCGACGGCGGTCAGCGCGGCGCCGGTCGCCGCGAGCGCGTCGGCTTCGGGGCGGTCGGCATGCGGGGGAAAGAGCGTCTCGGTGGCCATGCGGACGCCCAGTGTACGCCGCGCCATCGGCCCGCGAACCGCGGCATCCCGCGGCCGGGGAGGGACTCGCCCCGGCCCCTCCACCGGCTATACTCCGGGTTCTTCTGGCGGGCGCTGGCGAGCGACGCTCGATCTTCCCACCGCGTTTTTGGAGCCTCACCATGAGCCAGGCAGAAGATCTCTCCGCACCGGCCTTTCCGGCGAACGGTGCCCCGGTGCGTCCCAACGGCGCCACGCTGCAAGCCGTCCTTCCTCCCCCTCGGCTCGACGAACTCTCGCCCCAGAACCTGTACGACAAGTGCATGGCCCTGGCGCGGAACCTGTGGTGGAGTTGGCACCCCGAGGTGACCAACATGTTCCGTGAGCTCGACCCGATCCGCTGGCGGCAGCTCGACCACAATCCGATCGCGCTGCTTGCGGAGTTCACCCCGGAGCGGCTGGAGTCGCGGGCGGCGGAGCTCGTGCTCTACAGCCGGATCAACCAGGCCTACCGGCGGCTCAAGGAGTATCTGGCTGCGGAATCGACCTGGAGCACCGTGAACGCGGGCGTGCTCGGCTCGAAGCCGGTGGTCTATTTTTCCGCCGAGTTCGGGATCCACGAGTCGGTGCCGATCTACTCCGGCGGCCTCGGCGTCCTCGCGGGCGACCACATCAAGAGCGCCAGCGGCCTCGGCGTGCCGCTGATCGCCGTCGGGCTGTTCTACGACCAGGGCTATTTCCGCCAGCAGCTCGACGTGGACGGCTACCAGCACGAGGAATATCTCCAGTCGCGGGTCGAGTCGCTGCCGATCGAGCCTGCGGTTGGCCAGGACGGCAAGCCGATCACCGTGCAGATCGACACCCGCGGCGGTCCGCTGTTCGCCAAGGTCTGGAAGATGGCGGTCGGCCGCGTCAGCCTGTACCTCCTCGACTCCGACGTCGAGGGCAACTCGCCCGAGGACCGCGAGCTGACGAGCCGGCTGTACGGCGGCGACACGCGGGTCCGCATCCGCCAGGAACTGATCCTCGGTGTCGGCGGCGTGAAGGCGATCCGGGCGATGGGGATCGTGCCCGGTGTCTACCACCTCAACGAAGGCCACTCGGTGTTCGCGACGCTGGAGGCGGTCCGCGGCCGGATGGAGCGTGACGGCTACCCGTTCGACGACGCCGCCCGGCGGGTGGCCCGGCAGACGGTGTTCACCACGCACACCCCCGTGCCGGCCGGGCACGACCGGTTCGACAACCACCAGATCGAGGAGCACCTCGGGCCGACCCGCGACGCCCTCGGCATCTCCCACGACCACCTCATGGGCCTCGGCCGGGTCGAGCCCCACAACCACACCGAGCCGTTCTGCATGACCGTGCTCGGCCTGAAGATGTCCCGTCGCGCCAACGCCGTCAGCGCCCTGCACGGCCACGTCAGCCGGCGGATGTGGGCCAGCCTCTGGCCCTACCGGGTCGAGGAGGAGGTGCCAATCGGCCACATCACCAACGGCGTGCACGTGCCGAGCTGGCTGTCGTGGCAGATGCTGCAACTCTACGACCGGCTGTTCCCCGCCAACTGGTTCCGGCGCATGGGCGAGCCGGACATCTGGCAGAAGATCCACGAGTGCGACCCGGGCGAGCTCTGGGAGACGCACTACGCGCTCAAGAACCTGCTCCTGCAGTTCGTCCGGCGCCGCCTCGCCCGGCAGTGCCGCCGGCGCGGCGAATGCGACGAGGCTGTCGAGCAGGCCCGCACGCTTCTCGACCCCAACATCCTCACGATCGGCTTCGCCCGCCGGTTCGCCACCTACAAGCGAGCCGACCTCCTGCTCGCCGAACTCGACCGGCTCCACGGCCTGGTCACCAATCCCGACCGGCCGATCCAGGTGATCTACGCCGGCAAGGCCCACCCCGCCGATGAGCCGGGCAAGGCGCTGATCCGCAAGATCGCCAACCTCCGCCACGACGCCCGGTTCGCCGGCCGCGTGGTGTTCGTGGAGGACTACGACATCAACGTCGCCCGGCACCTCGTCCAGGGCGTGGACGTGTGGCTCAACAACCCGCGCCGGCCGCTGGAGGCCTCGGGCACGAGCGGGCAGAAGGTCGTGCTCAACGGCGGCCTCAACTGCTCGATCCTCGACGGCTGGTGGGCCGAGGCCTTCGACGGCCGCAACGGCTTCGCCATCGGCCGCGGCGAGACGCACTTCCGCGACGAGATCACCGACAGCCGTGACGGCGAGGCCCTGTTCAAGGTCCTCGAGCAGGAGGTGATCCCGCTGTTCTACGACCGCGACGCCGACGGCCTGCCGCGGGCCTGGATCCGGATGATGATGAACTCGATCAGTTCGCTGGCCTGGCGGTTCAGCGCCCATCGGATGGTGATGGACTACGCCCGTGCCTGCTACGTGCCGGCGGCCGGCGGCGTGTCGTGCGACATGACGAACCGCTGACCCGACCCGTGCCGCCTACTCCTCCAGCGACCGCTTGCCGCGGAGCAGGTGGTGGTAGTGCTGGGCGAAGCGGTGGGCCTCGTCGCGGACGTACTCCAGCAGCCGGAGCGCGTACGAGTCGCGCGACAGCCGCAGCGGCTCGCTCCGGCCCGGGAGGAAGATCTCCTCCTCCCGCTTGGCCAGCGAGATGATGCAGGGCGGCCTGATGCCCAGGCTTTCGACCGCGTCGAGCGCCGCCGCGAGCTGCCCCTTGCCGCCGTCCACGAGGAGGATGTCCGGAAACGATGCCCCCTCGCGGGCCAGCCGGGCGAACCGGCGCGACACCACCTCGTGGATGCTCCTGAAGTCGTCGATCCCGGTCACCGTCTTGATCCGATACCGTTTGTAGCCCGGCTTGAAGGGGAGCCCGTCGATGAACTGCACGAGGCTGGCCACCGTCTCGTCGCCGGCGAGATGGGCGATGTCCACCCCCTCGATGACCCGGGGCACGGCCGCCAGCCCGAGCACCTTGGCGAGGCCCGCGAGCCCCTTCTTCGGATCGACGAGAAACACCTCCGGCTGAACGTGCTCCTCGAGGTCGCCGCGCTGGTCGAGCGTCTCCAGGAGCCGGATCTCGTCCCGCAGCCGGGCCGCCCGCTCGAACTCGAGCCGTGACGACGCCTCAAGCATCTCGGCCTGCATCTCGGCGAGCAGCTGCTTCTTGCCGCCGTCGAGAAAGGTCTTCAGCCGGTTGATGTCGCGCCGGTAGTCCTCGCGGGAAATCCGCAGATTGCAGGGGGCCGTGCACTGGTCGATCGACGCCAGCAGGCAGGGGCGGAACCAGCGCCACTGCGGGTCGTCGGCGTCGATGTCGAGCGTGCAGGTGCGAAACTTGAAGATCCGCTGCAGGACCACGATCGCCCCGCGCAGGCTCCCCGCGCTGGTGAACGGACCGTAGAGCTTCACTCCCTTCTGCCGCGGCGTGCGCGTGAACTCGACCCGCGGATAGTCCTCGTGGGTCGTGATCTGCAGGTAGGGAAACGTCTTGTCGTCCTTGAGGTCGGAGTTGAACCGCGGCTGCACGTCCTTGACGAGCCGGCTCTCCAGCAGGAGCGCGTCCACCTCGCTCTCGGCCTCGAGGAAGTCGATGTCGCGGATCTCGCGGACGAGGTCGGCGGTCCGCCGGTCCTCGGCCGCGGCCTTGAGGAAGTAGCTCCCCGCGCGGGCCCGGAGGTTCTTCGCCTTGCCGACGTAGATCACCCGGCCGGCCGCGTCCTTCATCAGGTACACGCCCGGCGTCTGCGGGAACGTCCGCACCTTCTCGGCGGCCAGCGAGCGGTCGCGGGCGGCGGCGGCCGCGTCGGTGTCGGCGGGCGTGGTCTCGGCGGTGGACGGCGTTTCCCGGTCGGTCATGCCCCGATTGTAGGCAGGCCCGCGGCCGCGCTACACGCCGACGAGGCCGCGGAGGTCGGCCTCCATGGCGTCGAGCCGGGCCGCCATCGCCCCCTTCACCGAGGCCAGCTCCGCGGGGCCGCACGGCTCCGCGACCGCCGACAGGTAGAACTTGATCTTCGGCTCCGTCCCGCTTGGCCGGGCGGCGACGGCGTTGCCGAGCGCCGGAAACCGGCCGGCGGCGAGCGGCGTGGCCGGCGTGGCGGCCCGATCCCCCGCGAGGTCGAAGATCACGAGGTCGCTCTTCACGCCCTCGTAGGGAACCGGGGCCGAGCCCGGCGTCCAGGTCGTCAGGCTGCCCTGGTCGCGGGTCCGCACCACGGCGAGGCCGCCGAGGCTGCGCGGGGGCTGGGCCCGCAGCGATCCCATGATCTCGCGCATCCGCTCCATGCCGCTCGCCCCGGGAAGCATCACCGACACCTGCCGCTCCAGGTGGCAGCCGTGGGTGCAGAACAGTTCGTCGAGCATCTCGTGCGGCGTCCGGCCCGCCGCCGCCAGCCGGGCCGTCAACTCGGCCATCAGCAGGGCCGCCACGCTCGCGTCCTTGTCGCGGACGTGCGTCCCGGACAGATACCCGTGCGACTCCTCGGCACCGAACACGAACCGCTCCGGGCCGTGGCGATCGATCGCCGAACAGATCCACTTGAAGCCGACGAGCTGCGTGTCGTCCACCGCGAGCCCGTGATGCTCGGCGATCCGGCGCAACAGCCCGGTGGTGACGAGCGTCGTGACGACGTAGTCGCCGGGCTGCATGCCCCCGCGGGCCCGGCGGCCGGCGATCGCCTGCTCGCAGAGCAGGGCGCAGAGTTGGTTGCCGGTGAACGTCCGCCATTCCGCGCCGGGGCCGCGGGTCAGCGGGGCGGCAGCGCCGAGCCGGTCGCAGTCGGGGTCGCTGGCGAGCACGAGGTCGTCGCCCCGCTCCCGGGCCTCCGCGATCGGGCCGCCGAGCACCGCGGGATTCTCCGGGTTCGCCACGTGGCCGGGGACGTTGGGAAAGTCGCCGTCGGGCTGCTCGTGCGCGGCGAACAGCCGCAGCCGGTCGAAGCCGGCACCGCGGAGCACCGGCACGACGGCGCTGGCGCCGACGCCGTGCAGCGGCGAGTAGAGGATCGAGATCCCGCGTGGCCCTGGGGACGACTGCTCGAGGACGGCCGCCACGAAGGCCGGGTCGATCTCCGCCTCGACGAACCGCACCCGTCCCGCGGCGACGCCGGCGTCAAAATCCTCGCGCTGCACCGTCTCGACCCGCATCACGCGGTCGATGATCCCCTTGTCGTGCGGCGGCAGCACCTGGACGCCGCCGCGCCAGTAGACCTTGACGGCGTTGTCGCTGGGGGGATTGTGGCTCGCCGTGACCATGATGCCGCAGGTGCTCGCGGTGTGTCGGACGGCGAACGACAGTTCGGGAGTGCTGCGGAAGCCGCGCAGGAAGAAGATCCGGAAGCCGGCCGCGAGCAGGACCTCGGTGCACAGCCGGGCGAAGTGCTCCGAGCGATGACGGGTGTCGTAGGCGATGGCACAGGAGGGCGTCTCGCCCGGCTGGAGAATGCTGCGGACGTAGTCGGCCAGCCCCTGGGCGCTCTCGCCGATCGTCCGGTCGTTGATGGCGTTGGAGCCGACCGGATACATCGTGCCGCGCCGGCCGCCGGTGCCGAACGGGATCACCGTCCAGTAGACGTCGTCGAGTTCCTTCCACAACTCCGGCTCCGCGGCACAGCGATCGATCCGCGCGGCGAGCTCGGCGGCGAACTCCGCATATCGAGGCTGCGTGAGCCAGTCGCGCATCGTGGCCTCGGAGTGCTCGGTGATCCGGCCAGCGGCACGGGCGGCGGCGAGGTGGGCGAGGCGGTCGGGGCTGGCGGCGTTCATCGGGGAATGTTCCAAGGGAAGGTCTCGGCCCGGCCCCCACGACGGGGGCGAATACGGGACCGCAGGCGGCTGTCGCTGATCACGGGAGCATGTTCGGGTTGCCGTGTTTGGCGGATGAATCCGTGAGGGGTTGCCCATGCCCAAGGAGCCGGCGTTGCTGACAAGCGGAGGCATGGATGCCGAAGCGCAGGCAGCATCGAGTGAACGGAGGCCTGGAGGGCCGGAGTAAACGTCCGGCGAGTGGGCGTGGGCAACCCCGAACCGTGACCTTGGCAAATGTCGTCTGGTGGCCGAATTACACAGTATACTGCCGCACCGATGTCCGTCACCGCCGCAGACTCCGAGCCCTTGATCGTGAGCGTGTCGGGGCTGCGCGGCGTCGTCGGGGCCGCACTCACCGCCGACGTCGCCGTCCGCTACGTGGCCGCGTTCACCGCCACGCTCCCCCCCGGCCCGCTCGTCATCGGCCGCGACGGCCGGTCGAGCGGCCCGGCGCTCGCCGCCGCGATCGTCGAGCATCTCGTCGCCGCCGGCCGTGACGTGATCGACTGCGGTCCCGCGGCGACGCCGACGGTCGGCATCGTGGTCCGCGAGCGGCGGGCCGCCGGCGGCATCCAGATCTCGGCCAGCCACAATCCGGCCAAATACAACGGCCTGAAACTGTTTTCCGCGGAGGGCCGGGTGCTGCCGGCCGCGGCGGGCCGCGACGTGCTCGCCCGCTACGAGGCGGGCCCGGCGCCGGCGGCGGCGGGTGCTCGGCGCGGCCGGATCGAGCTGTTCGACGGCAGCGCGGCCCACGTCAGGCTGGTGGCGGCGACGGTGGACGTGGCGGCGATCCGCCGGCACCGGCCGCGGGTCTGGCTCGATGCCGGCCATGGCGCCGGGAGCTGCGTGGCCCGGCCGCTGCTCGCCCACCTCGGCTGCGACGTGGTGATCGAGGGGGGCGACCCGGACGGCCTGTTCGCCCATCCCCCGGAGCCGACGGCGGAGAACCTTGCCGGCCTGCTGCCGCGGATCGCCGCGGCCGGGGCCGACGTCGGCTTCTTCCAGGATCCAGACGCCGACCGGCTGGCGATCGCCACGGCCGCGGGAAGGTACATCGGCGAGGAGGCGACGCTCGCACTGGCGGTCGAAGGGGTGCTCGCGAAGACGCCCGGGCCCGTGGTGGTCAACTGCTCGACGAGCGGCATGACGGCGCTGATCGCCGCCCGTCACGGCGTGCCCTGCCATGTCTCCGCGGTCGGGGAGGCGAACGTCGTCGATCGGATGCTTGCCACCGGCGCCGTGATCGGCGGCGAGGGGAACGGCGGCGTGATCGACCCGCGGGTGGTCCTCGTCCGCGACAGCTTCGTGGCCATGGCCCTGCTTCTCGACCGGATGTGCGCCGGCGCGACGCTCACGACCGTCGAGGACCTGGCCCGGGCGCTGCCGCACCTTGTCATGAAGAAGACGAAACTCGATCTCGCTCCCGGCCTGCGCGGGCCGGCGCTCGCCGCGGGCCTCGACCGGATCGCGGCCGCGTTCCCGGCGGCCCGGGCCGACCGGCTCGACGGGCTGCGGCTCGACTGGCCGGGGGGCTGGCTCCTCGTCCGGTCGAGCAACACCGAGCCGATCGTGCGGCTCGTCGCCGAGGCAGCGAC